>DPCJ01000126.1:28160-59819 GCA_003516705.1 Prolixibacteraceae bacterium
AAGTTTCTTTATCAGCAGAAAAAGAAACAAAAGGAGATGAAAGCCAAAACTGTTAAGGTAGTTGTAAAAGAAATCAGGTTCGGGCCACAAACCGATGAACACGATTTCAATTTTAAACTCCGACATGCCGAGAAGTTTTTAAAGGAAGGNNCTTCCAAAACTCGAAGGCAAAAGAATGACGATGTTTATTTCACCGAAGAAGAAATCATAAGTTCTTTGAAACCATTTAATTTAAAGTAGGAATATGCCAAAAATGAAGACGAATTCCGGAGCCAAAAAACGTTTCAGGCTCACCGGAACAGGTAAAATTAAAAGGAAACATGCCTACAAAAGTCACATTCTGACTAAAAAATCAACAAAACGCAAACGTAATCTCGGTTACTGGACAACCATTGACAGTACCAACGAGAGCAACGTGAAGCTGATGTTGGGCATGAAATAATCCGTTGGCAAACGGATTACAAAAACAAAAATCCTTTTAAAGCGAAAAGGTAAAACAAGTAATTAACCAGATAATCAGGCAAAAATAAAGTGTCGGTTTTCGTAATAAAGGCAGGCCGCCGGTTATCAAAAAAAGTAAAAGTATGCCAAGAAGTGTAAATCATGTAGCATCACGGGCCCGGAGAAAAAATTTACTGAAAAAGACCAGAGGTTATTTCGGTTCCCGTAAAAATGTGTGGACGGTTGCAAAAAATACCTGGGAAAAAGGCCAGCAGTATGCGTACCGCGACAGGAAAGTGAAAAAAAGATTGTTCCGTGCATTGTGGATTCAGCGTATTAACGCTGCCACCCGTTTGGAAGGAATGTCCTATTCACAATTCATGGGATTGTTAAAAAAGAACGAAATCGAGATCAACCGCAAAGTGTTGGCCGATCTGGCTCTCAACCAGCCTGAAGCGTTCAAAGCAATCGTAAACAAAGTAAAATAAGAAGAACAGGTTTTTTCTAAGGTGAAATAATCAAAAACCCTGACGGTAACGTCAGGGTTTTTTTATGCTTTTTCCTTTCATCTTCCGACTTCGGACTTTCATCTACCACACTGTTTTCATAATACCACCATCAACAGCCAAACTTACACCGGTAATGTACGACGCTGCCGGTGAAAGCAAAAATGCACCGGCTTTGCCAAATTCTTCAATGTTTCCATAACGGCCAAGCGGAATGTTGGCTTCAAATCCTTTTTTGATTTCTTCGACTGAAACAACTGCTTTTTCTGCAATATTGGCGTCCAGTGATTTTACACGGTCGGTATCAATTCGGCCAGGCATCAGGTTGTTTACCCTGATTTTGTCTTTGGCCAATTCAACCGACAAACTTTTTACAAGGCTTGTAACACCCGACCTGAAAACATTGGAAAGTAGCAATCGCTGAATGGGTTCTTTTACCGACATCGAAGTTACTGTAAGAATTGAACCTCCACCCGAATTACGCATGGCTGGCAACACCCCGCGAATTAATCTGACTGCGCTCATCAAGGTCAGATTAAAGCCGGTTTGCCACTGCTCGTCGGTAAAATCGTCAAAATTTCCGGGAGGTGGACCGCCGGCATTAACTACCAGCCCATCAATGCGCTCAAAAGCTGCTTCAACTTCTTTTACCCAGTTTTGTATTGAATTGGCATCGGCAGCATCAAAAACCGAGGCAAGTATGGTGGCGCCTGTTTCTTTTCTGAGTTTTGCTGCGGCATCCTCAATTTCGTTTTTGGTTCGGCTGGCAATGCAAACTATTGCACCATTCAACGCGAGTTCTCGTGCAATACCAAAACCCAACCCTTTACTGGCTGCGGCTACCATAAAAACTTTTCCTTCAACTTGAATATCCATTTTTGTAATTTTTTTAAACAGATTTCGACTTCACTACCAATGACAGATTCTTTTTGCCGTCACCTCGACGATAGGAGAGGTCTGTTTGTTCGAAAAGATTTCTCCTCGCGAACTCGTCGAAATAACAACGTTGATGCAGCTTTCTGCCATTTTTTACATTTTGCCAATGAAAATTGGGTTGCAACTCAGTCTGACTGTCTCGCCTCAGGCGAGAGCGAAGTCGAACTGTGAGTTAGTAATTTATTCACCTTTCGCCAGTGCATACAGTGCAAACGAAGCCAGCCAGTGGGCCCCGGCATATTCGCCCGAATCCATTTTCTCGTAGCTGTAATTAAAATGGTTTTCGCCCAAATGAATCATTTTCTGATTGTTCAGCGCTTTGCCCATTTCAAACAAGCACGAGGCACGACTGAAATTCAATCCGTCAAGGTGTGCCAGCTTTCCATCGCTGCGGTCGGTAACAACAGCAATTTCAAGGTATTTAGCCGGATTTTTTTCAAAGCCCGGGATAAATTCCCTGAGCCATTTTCTGAATTCTTTTTCAGGAAGAATCTTCATCATCAGGCTGGCTTCCTGTAAACAGGGCGACAGAAAATCAAAACCGCCGGGTTCCCAGGTCAATGGGCAATCACAATCATCCAAAAAATATTGCCGGGCTTTTTCTTCGATTTTTGCTGACAATTTTGCATCGTATTTTTTTGCATAATCGTACGCAAAACTCATCCCGAAAGCGGTATTCGGGTGTTCTCCCACGCGAATCGGGTAATTCAGTTTGTCGAGAAATTCGATATATTTTGTCGAAATCAAATCGACAAGTGGTAACAGACTTTTGTGAATTTCAACAGCTTCGGGCGATTTTGATTCACGTAGTGTTTCATCCAGTTTCAGCAACCACGCCCAGCCGTAGGTTCGCTCAAAATCCTTGTTATGCTTGTCGTTCAGAAAATCAATTTCTTTTTGAATATTTTCAGCAGTTATGTTTTTGCCGATTTTTTGCCAGATGGAATCTCTTTTGTGAAAATAGGGAAAACTGTTCAGAATGGTAACCAGCGCCCAGTGTCCGTGAACCGATGAATGCCAGTCGAAACACCCATAAAAAGCCGGATGCTGGAGACGGGGAGGGGCAAGGTAGCTGTCGTCGCCTAAAACCTCACCGGGTTTGTTTGGGTATTCCTGGTCAATACATGAAAAGGCAAAGTGATAAAGGTATTCAGCTTTGTGTTCATCCAAAACCAAATTTGACTTTGTTTGCGAAAATCCGGAGTATGAAAATCCGGCAATTAAAAACAGCAAAAAATACAACGTTTTCATGAAGTGAATTTTTGCTGAAAATAACACTATTTAAAGAAATCGCTGAGCATCTGTCCCCTGAAACTGAAAATTTGATAAAGCTTTCTTTTGATAAAAATAAGGTAAGCCAATCTGCCGAAAACGCCAAACGGAATTTTGAAAGTTACCCGGTCTGTCATGAGTACGCCTTGTTCTGTTTGTTTGAAATGGTGCTCGTGATGCCACATTTTGTAAGGGCCAAACCGCTGCTCGTCGATAAAAAACGCTTTTTCTTTTACCTGTGTGATTTCGGTCACCCAATTGTTTTTGATGCCTGGAAAGATGCCGATTTTGTAGGTAATGATTTGTCCGGCAAACATTTGTTCCGGAGTTCCGGAGGTAATGATAAACCCCATTTCTTCCGTAGTAATTTTTGCCAGATTGCCAGGATTGGAGAAAAAATCCCAGGCTTCGTCAATTGTGATTGGCAGAAAAAGTTGTGTTTTTAACGTATAAATGCCCGAATGGTATCTGATGTCAATATTGTTGTTATTCATAATTTTAATTTTTCAGAATAACATGATAAGGTTGGCCTTGTTTAATATTTAAGTGTATAAATTTAGTCATCGGATGAATATACGTTATATCTATATTCATCCGATGACTTGCCAAAATGACTGCAAAAATCTACTTTTTGTATTTATCGTTGAGTCCCCGTTTTTCAAAAATCATGGGTATGATTTTCTGTACACGGCTTTCGCGGGTTTCTGTGCGTTTGGCTTCGGCGATATACCCGGCAAATTCGCGCTGGCAACCGGGAGTAAATGCCTGAAATGCCGCTTCAAGTATATTGTCATTATCAAAAGCAGTTTGAAGTTCTTCAGGAATTACAAGCTTTTTGTCGCGGTCGGGTTTGAGTTCTTTTCCCTCTTTTGCGTTCTGAATCGCTTCGCCAACATACCGAAGTACAAGTTTGTCATCAATTTCTTCGACTGAAGTAAACCGCCACTGCCGCAATGCTTTTGTGGTGCCTTCCTGCGCATTAATCAGAACTCCTGCCTCATCTTTCAGAAAAACTCCCTGGTAAAACCAAATTCCGTTGTACGATTTAAACGAACCCAGTCCAATCACATTTTTGTCGTTGATGGTATAAACCGGCCCGCCCCATTTTACTGTCTCGGTCAATTCAGTAGAACGAAGTATTTCTCTTAAAACAATGAGAATTTCTCTTCCAAATTGCGCATTGAGAATGTACTCATCAACAGTTTTATATGCTTTCATAGTAACTAATTTAGTTTGCTTTTTATTACTTCCTACTCCAGACTTCTGACTCCCGTCTGTTTATACCTCCCTCAGTTTCCATTTTCCCCTTCTGAAAAGCAAAAATGCAATTAAAGCAAGAAACGATTCGGCAATGACAATGGCAAAGCTGGCCCCTTTCAGTCCCATATTTAACACAATTGCCATAAACCATGCCAGCGGGATTTCGAAAAGCCAGAAGCTGAACAGATTGATAATCGTTGGTGTGGTTGTGTCGCCACTGCCATTAAATCCCTGCATCATTACCATCCCGAGCGCATAGAAAAGAAAACCGGAACTGATAATACGTAAAGCAAGAATTCCATTTTCAACAACAACCGGGTCTTCAATAAAAAGTCCAATCCAGTATGAAGGGAAAAGAAACAACAGCAACCCGAGCGAACCCATAAAAAACATATTTACAATGCCGGTTGCCCACACAGCTTTTTCTGCCCTGTCGGGTTTTTTTGCTCCGAGATTTTGCCCAACGAGTGTTGCTGCAGCATTGCTCAAACCCCACGCCGGCAGCAACAGAAAAATGACAATGCGGATGGCAATAGTATAACCGGCAAGTGCGGAGGCCCCCGAAACAGCAATGATTCGCACGAGAAAAATCCAGCTTGATGTGGCTACAAGATTTTGTAAAATTCCACCTCCCGAAATTTTTATCAGTTGTATCATTACCGAAAGCCTGATTTTCAAACTTTCCCAATGAAGCTGAATCCGATGATTGCCTCTGAATAAAAGATAAAACTGGTAAACAACTGCTAATCCTCTTCCAATCGAAGTAGCGACGGCTGCACCCATGATTCCCAGCTCAGGGAAAGGCCCGATACCGAAAATCAGCAGCGGGTCAAGAATAATATTAATAATGTTGGCGAACCACATTACCCGCATCGAGATGGCTGCATCGCCCGAACTGCGGAAAACAGCGTTGATGATAAACAACAGCATGATAACCAGGTTGCTGCCAAACATGACGGCCGGATATAAATAACCTTTTTCGGCCATTTCAGGGGTTGCTCCCATCAGAATTAAAAATTCCTTGGCAAAAATCACCCCGGGGATGGCGATAAAAAGTGAAACAAACATGCTGACAACAATTGCCTGAAAAGCCACATTCCCGGCCTCTTTTGGTTTTTTCTCGCCAATACGCCGCGATACCAGAGCGGTGGTTGCCATACTTAATCCCACGCCAATAGCATAAACCACTGTCATCACAGATTCGGTGAGGCCAACGGTGGCAACGGCATCGGGGCCGAGTTTCGAAACAAAAAAGATATCGACCACGGCAAAAACCGATTCCATGACCATCTCCAGAACCATAGGAACAGCAAGAATAAATATGGCACGTCCGAGCCTGGTTTCGGTAAAGTCGCGTTCCGAACCGGCGATAGATTCTTTTATGTCACGCCAAACTTCGGCGTAATCAATTGCCTTGATATGGTTGATGATTGAAGTTATCCGTTTCTGCATTATTTGCTGTTTGGCGCAAAAATAGACATTTTTATCTGAATTGCTGATTTGTTGAACCTGCCCGCCTGAAAACTGTTATTGATACAAAACTTTTAAAAACCAGGTATGCGAATAATATCCGGAATTTTATTGTCAATCCTCGCGCTCTTTTTGTTCTCCTGTGCCGAAAAGCCTCAGTTTCCAGAGAAAAGGAGTGAGAAGTTTCCGGCGGCGGCACTAACGGTTTCACGACCTTTTTTTCAATATGAATCGAATTTTGCTGATAGTTTGCCAGAACAAATTGTCGGTAACGAACTGCAACAACTTAAAAGCTTTATTTCGAAATATGAAAACCGTGATGAAAGTTTTTCTGTTGAAAAAATGGAATCACTTTGGGAGTCGGAGAATAAAAGGATAGAATCTACTGGTTCAGAAGCTGTATTGTCATGGATTGAAGTGACAGGTTTTTTGCTCGAAATCACCGGAAAACCGCTTTATGCCGAAGAATTACAAAAGCTTTCGACAACTGAAAATATGGGTTTGTCAGCATCAGAATTTGAACTTACAGAGCAACAACTTGCACCTTTTATTTTCACTAAAAATGTGGACCATATTTTTGTTAATTTTTTTGTGAATTCTTCGGTTGAATATGTCCATTCCCTTGGTGGAAAAGTAAAGATTACGCAGGAATTAACCGGCTCAAATAGTTTATTACTGAAATTCAGTACCACTGATAAACGGTACATCGAAGTAAATATTCTGATACCTTCAGGAGCCAAAAACGCCACAGTAACCGAGAAGAATGTAAAATATGTTGCCACTCCGGGTGAATATTGCCTGATCGCCAGAAAATGGAAAGAAGGCGACGTGGTTGAAGTCAAATATTAGAATGTAGGAATATCAGAATATCTGAATATTGGTTGTGTCAACTGCAATACAGCATTCCATATCCATTCTAACCTTCTGACATTCATTATTCTAATCTTCTTATTGTTTTGGCATCGCTTTCAGCATGGCAAGTCCGCCCTGCGAAGTTTCACGGTACTGGCTTTGTAAATCAACCCCGGTTTTGTACATGGTTTCCACTACCTCATCAAAACTAATACGGTGACGACCGTCGGAAATTATAGCATAAGTTGTGTGTGCCACCGCACGTTCGGCTGCGAAAGCATTTCGCTCAATACACGGAATCTGAACTAACCCGGCCACCGGGTCGCAGGTGAGTCCGAGATGATGTTCCAACCCCATTTCGGCTGAATATTCAATCTGATAAATGGTTCCGCCCAATAGTTGTGCTGAGGCTGCCGATGCCATTGCACAGGCTGTGCCAACTTCCCCCTGGCAACCCACTTCTGCTCCAGAAATTGATGCATTTCGTTTTACAAGATTTCCGATTAGTCCGGCAGTGGCAAGTGCCCGCAAAATGGCAGTTTTGTCAGAATCGTAAACTTTCCGGGCGTATTCGAGTACGGCAGGTAAAACGCCACAGGCGCCGCAGGTTGGGGCAGCCACAATTTTTCCGCCCGAGGCATTTTCTTCTGAAACCGCCAACGCAAACGAAAACAATTGGGAGCGGCGTTTAAATGGTGTGGCGTAATTTTTGCCTTTCAGATGGTACGACTGCGCCTTGCGCGGAAGTTTTAAAACACCGGGCAACACGCCATCGCGGTTCAAACCCCTGTCGATACTCTCTTTCATGGCGTCCCACACTTCTTCAAGAAACGGCCAGATTTCAGCACTTTCGTATTCTTCAACGTACTCCCAATACTGTTTGCCATTCTGATTGCACCAATCCATTATTTCCTGCAGATTTTTGTGCGGGTAAATCTGCCGGGTTTCGGTTTCGGTAAAATCATCGGTTATGGTTCCGCCACCTACACTGTATGCAGTCCATTCATCCAATAGTTCATTTTTTTCGTTAAATGCCGAAAACTTCAGTGCATTTGGATGTTTGGGCAGAAAAGTTTTGGGTTCCCACAAAATGCTGCATTGAAAATTTTTGAAAATATCTTTAATGGCAAGGTCGGTAAGGTGCCCAAGTCCTGTGGCTGCAAGACTTCCGTATAATATCACTTCGAAATGGTGTGCCCCGTTGTTTTTCTGAAGAAAGCGCTCCGAAGCTTTTCGGGGTCCCATCGTGTGGCTGCTCGATGGGCCATGACCGATACGGTATAATTCGCGGATTGATTCCATATTCCATTTTTGATGTTGCGGCAAATTAATCATTTCTGCTGCAAATAAAACATGATTAAATTGGTATTGAATTCTTCATTTCAAGTGAGTTTTAAATTCTAAAATGTAATTTTACCACTCATTAAAAAATAACTATTTATGAAAAACCTGAACCTGGTTCTTATTTTGACTGTGTTAGTTTTTTTAAATTGCTCAAACCAAAAGGCTGATACCTTAAAATTTCCATATAATAAAGCCGATTTTGAAACTGTTGTTGATGGTAAGCCAACCCGTTTATTTACGATGGAAAATGAAAATGGAATAGTGGTGACCCTGACAAATTACGGGGCAAAGATTGTTTCATTGTACACACCCGACCGAAATGGAAAACGGGCAGATGTAGTTTTAGGATTTAAATCGATTGCTGAATATCAACAATATAGTGCAAGTCATGGTGCTGTTGTGGGGCCGTTTGCCAACCGCATTGCCAATGCTCAGTTTAAAATTGACACTATTACATATAAGTTGCCTGCAAACAACGGGAGAAGTTGTTTACATTCAGGAAATGACAGTTGGTATCGCAAAGCCTGGGATTTTCAGAAAGATGGTAATGTAACGGTTTTCACGCTTGAAAGCCCTGATGGAGAGTTTGGTTTTCCCGGAAACAAAAAAGCAAAGGTGGTTTACACATTGACCGAAGACAATGAGCTTAAAATAGATTATGAAGTAACTACTGACAAAGCTTGTTACATCAATGTTACAAATCATTCATATTTTAATTTGCGAGGTGAGGGTAACGGTGATGTGCTGAACCACGAGGTTATAATTAATGCCGGTAAAAGCACTCCCGTGAATATGTTTATGATACCAACCGGTGAAATTGTTGACATCCGCGGATCGTTTCTCGATTTTACAACACCTCATACAATTGGTGAAAGAATTGATTCCACGCATCAGCAACTTCAGTTTGCGAGAGGTTACGATTTTAACTATGTAATTGATAAAAAGGAAAGTGAACTTGCTTTTGCAGCCAGCGCATACGAACCTGAAAGCGGCAGGCTTATGGAGGTTTTTACTACCGAACCCGGCATTCAGTTTTACACCGGAAATCACTTAAGAGGGGCCGAAACCGGAAAATCGGGAGTTGCATACACAAAACGCACTGGTTTTTGTCTTGAGACACAGCATTTCCCTGATAGTCCGAACCAACCTCAGTTTCCATCCACATTGGTAAATCCGGGAGAGGTTTTCCAGTCAACAACCATTTATAAGTTTTCAGCAAAATAACCGCTGAAACCTGTATTCTTTATTCTCCCCCTTCAGGGAAGTCCGAGAGGGCTTTTCAGTCTTTTACTTTCATAAACCTGAACAGGTTGAGCATCCAGTTGGGCAGCGGGTGATGACCGCGTTTCCTGAAGTCGATATACCAGCCCACTTTTTTCATCAACGGTATTTTGTGGGTTTCCACAAATTCGATGAGCGTTCCTTCGGGTGCCTGAATGTAGGCGAAATTTCCGGCTGCTTCTCCCATATCGAAAGTGTCCATGGCTTTTGCACTGTCAACTGTAAACGGAAATCCGGTTTCTTTAACCAGCTCACGGATGGCATCCATTCCGTTGATATCAAAACAAAGATGAATAAAGCCGGGGTCTCCCCAGATTCGTCCTTCGAAAATATTACGTGGTTCACGGTCGAGTACCTGAACCAGCTCGATTACCGAATGACCAAAAAACGGACTAAATGCACCGGTTTTAACATCGGAATGTTGAAGCAAAACCCTCCGGAATTTTTTGTCGCCACCCGGAATCCCGGCAAAGTCTTCAAAAACACCGGTTTTATCGTAAACAATCTTATCGTATTGCAAAATTTTCTGGTAAACGGACAGACTTTCTTCCATGTTTTTCACCCCGATAACTGTACCGAAAATACCACCTGTCAGCGCTTTTTCCTTCAGTCTGAAAACCCATTTTTCGTTTCTGACTTCCCAAAGATTGTTGTAAATATCTTTTAAGAAAAAATGCTCATTTCCGTTGGGACTGTTTTTTATTTCGGTCAAAACATTTAGTCCCGAATTTTTGAAAGCATGAAAAGCAGCTTTGATATCAGCCGTTTTCAATATACCTACATTAATACCCAAATCACCCAACTGAATTTCGAATTTACAGGGTTCTGGCTTTTTTCCTGTGTGCTGCCAGATTTCGAAGCCGCCGCCTCCCTGCATATTCAGGGCCAGCACAGCGTGGCGGGTACGGGTTTTGCCATCGGTGTGCGCCAGCATCAGTTCGGCTGTTGCTTCCTCCTCGAACATGCGGATGTTCATCGAAAAATGCTGACGGTACCATTTCCACGCTTCATTTACGTTTTCAACACCAACGCCTAATTGCTGAATACCATTGATTTTTACTGACATATTTATTTGCTTTACACTGGTTTGTGAAGACGCATTGCAACACGTCTCTAACATAAATTAATTCTTTATCCTTGATGACAGGTAATAATATAAACCGGGTAAAAAGCGGCGGATGTGTACCATAATCAGTTCTTTTCCGCCAACAAGAATCTCTTTTTTCTCTTTTTTCAATCCGTTGAAAATAATCTGTGCGGCTTTTTCGGGCGTAATTCCACCATCTTGTCCGGCATCCATTTGCCCATGAACTGTACCGTCTTTTGTAATGGCGTTCACCGAGATATTGGTTCGTACACGGCCCGGAATAAAAATGGAAACCTTGATATTGTTTTGCTTATTTTCTGCCCGCAGACTCTCAAAAAATCCATGCAGTGCGTGTTTTGTAGCCGAATACGAAGAGCGCTGCGGAAACCCGAATTTGCCGACAAGACTTGACGTAACAGCCAGTTGTCCGCCGCCATTTTTTATCATATCGGGCAAAATAGCTTTTGTAAGCGCAATGGCTCCGAAGAAATTGATTTCAAAAATCTTTCTGTCGATGAACAGGGGCGTTTCGCTCACCAACGACCGCTGACTGATGCCGGCAAACTGGTACAAACCATCGATTTTAATGTTTTTATTCAAAACCGATTGAGCCGCTGCCACCACCGATTTTTCATCCGATAAATCCATGGGTACAACCAACGTGGTACAATTGTTTTTTTCACAGTCTGAGGCAACCTCTTTCAGACCGGTTTCATTAATATCCGAAAGAATCAGATGGGTGTTTTCTTTTGACAATCGGAGCGCAACAGCCCTCCCAATTCCGGAGGAAGCTCCTGTTATCCAAATGGTTTTACCGTCGAAACGCATGATTTTTTGTTTATGAGGTGCGAATATAACAGAATAATTTAGTGGTTGAACCATTCAGTAACCTGAATATTATTGTCAGTGTGAAGCCTCAATTCAATCCAATTCTGAAATTTTCTAACAGACAACACTTTATTCATCCTGAAAATTTAAATTTGAGCAAAACTAAATCATAATGAAAGCCATAAGTTTCCTTTTACTGTTGTTGATTCCCGCAATCATTCATGCACAAAATGAAGTAAAATCTGCCGATGCTCTTGTGTCGCCGCGTATCATAAAAACCAATATTTCTGTGGGTGGAGCCGGTGCTGATATTGGTGGTTTTACAAGCCAGGCGATTCAGTTGGCAGTTGATGCGGTGGCAAAAACCGGCGGAACAGTAAAACTGACTGCCGGAACTTTTACAATTAAAGCACCTGTGAGAATGAAACCGGGCGTGAACCTCGTGGGTTCAGGAAAAGAAACAATCTTGAAACGTGAGAAAGGTGTGCAGACAAAATTTGTTGTCGATGCTGATTATGGCGAACTGAAACTGATAGTGGAAAATGCAGATGGTTTTGAAATTGGCATGAAAGTGCAGGTGACCGACGATGAGAACAGCAGTTGCTGGAATGTCTCTACGGCTTTTATTACCGATATTCAGGATGAAACAATTTATGTTGACAGGGGAATGATTCGCGATTACAGGGCAGACAAGAATGGACTTGTTTCCAATGCTTCTTCGGTGATTGATGTGATTGAAGCTTCGGACGTAACCATTTCAAACCTGGTGGCTGATGGAAACCGGACTGAAAATTTCTTTGCCGATGGCTGCAACAACGCCGGAATTATGGTAATGCACTCAAAAAATGTCACTATCGACAATGTTCATATAAAAGATTTTAACGGCGAAGGAATCAGCTGGCAGATTACTGAAAATGTAACGGTGAAAAACAGCGAGATTTCGGGCAGCGGGAATACCGGACTTCATCCCGGAACCGGTTCTCCGTTTTCGGTTATCGAAAACAACGACATTCACCACAACGACAACGACGGACTTTTTATCTGCTGGCGGGTTTATGAAAGCCGGGTTACAGGTAATAAAATGCACAACAACGGGCGTTATGGAATTTGTACAGGTCACAAGGATACGGATGTTTTATTTCAGAAAAATCATGTTTTCAGTAATGGCAGCGACGGAATCAACCTGCGTGGAGAACGAGAAGCCAATGCTTCTCACCGCAATACTTTTGAAGAGAATATTATTGAAAATAACAAAGGTTACGGGTTCTCTGTCAATTCGCCTGCAAAAGATTTGTGGCTTAAGGATAACCAGTTTAAAAACTCAGTAAATACTCAGAAAGCCGCCATTTACATATTCAAAGGTGGTTCGAAACCTCAACTCGAAAATAACCATTTTGACAAACACGAAATGGGCGAAGTTGTATTTGAATAGAAGCCCCCACCAACTCCCCCGAAGGGAAGGGAAATTCTTTTTCACGTATATTTTTTTGTTTCTGACTCCCCACCTGCGGAGGGGTTGGGGGAGGCCTCCGGAAGTATCAAACTAAAAATAATTGCCATCGTAAAGGCCAGCAGATAGCTGATAAGTCTTTCAGATATTCCGGTGGGTTCCAAAAGCCATGTTTTCCATACCACGGCTGAAACTGTTCCGGTAATGAGGCTGGCAAATGCACCAGCCCTCGAAAAACGTTTCCAGAAAAGAAGCAAAACAATGGCCGGACCGAATGAGGCACCGATGCCGCTCCAAGCGTAAGAAACAAGTCCGTAAACCGTATCTTCCATGGTAATTGCCAAAAGAAATCCAATTAATCCGACTACCAAAATCAGTAGTTTATTCAGCAACAGCATCTTTTTCTCACTGATTTTCTTTTTCGATACTTGTTGGTATAAATCTTCGGTTGACGCGGTTGAAACAACAATCAACTGAGACGATGCTGTTGACATCATGGCCGAAACAGCACCTGATAAAAGGATTCCGGCCAAAATAGGGTTTACAAGTGTAACCACCATTGCGGGCATTATTTTTTCAGAATCGGCAGCAATCTGCGCTGTCATTTCACCCAGCGCTCCGGCTTTCACCAGTTCATAACCAATAATCCCTATCATAAAGGCTCCGCCATAAGAGAGCAGTGTCCACAAAACAGCCACCCAGCGGCTTTGCCGTGTTTCAGCCTGGTTGCGCATGGCCATCATCCGAACCAGTAACTGCGGTTGGCCGGTATAACCAAATGCCCAGCTTAATCCGTTTATAATCAACAATCCGCCTGTGAGTTTTCCGGCAGCCTGATTCAATGGTACTGTGTAATTTGCATGGATTATTGTATTGGCAATATCAATGTTTAAAGTGGCAGCAATAAAAAGCGCGATGATGGGTAAAACTACGCAGGTGAAAACCATCAGGATTGCCTGGAAAGCATCGGTGGCAACCACGGTGATAAAACCACCCAGCATGGTGTAAATTGTAACGAGTACCGAACCGATGACCATTCCCCAGAAAGGGTCGATGTGAAATGTGTCGTTAAAGATTTTGCCGGCACCGCTGAATTGTGCTGCAATATAAAGGATAAAAAATAAGATGATAATGATGGATGTTAAAACGCCAAAACTTCGGCTGGTTCCTTTGTAAGTTTCAGAAAACAAAGCAGGTACTGTAAGTGCGCCTGTTTTTTCGGTGAGTTTCTGAAGTGGTTCCGCCAAAAAAATCCAGAGGAAAAGAATGCCGGCCACACATCCTGCAGCCACCCAGATTGCCGCCATTCCTTCGCTGTAAGCAAGTCCGGTAAGTCCCAAAAGCAACCAGGCCGATTCGCCGGTTGCCCGCTCAGATAATGCCAGCGAAATTCCGGAAATCTTTTTTCCACCCAAAATAAAATCGGTATTGGTTTTTGAACGGCGGGCCGAGTANNAGGAATTTTACTCATCGCATATTCCGCCAGCGCAGTAATTGTAAAACTGGGATTTACGCCCAGATTTCCCTGGATGACAGAACCATCGAGAATAAACATTTCCGGATAGTTATGCACCGTGAAATCGGGGCCGATAACTCCGGTTTCAGCTGTTTTTCCCATCGGGACACCTCCCAGAATATGAGCTGTTGACGGGACATTCATTAAAATTTCGGCAGTTGAATTTTGTGGCTGTGCATTTACTTTTTTAGCATATCGGTGCATCACATCCTGTCCCACAGGAATGTAAGCCTTTACTTTGTCGTTCCCACTATTTTTCAATGTGATTCTTTTACTGAAAGGCCATTTTTTCAAAACAAAATTCATTTTAGTATCCACTGTCTGCATCACCAGGAAAATAATGGTATTTTCGGCCCAATGCTGGTTAAACATCATTTTCAGAAACTTTGCCGGATGCGTAATTACCTTTCCTGCAAAATGAAGAATCCGCAAGCCTGTACTGCCTTTTTTGTCGATGGCAATGGTTAGCAAAAGCCGCATCAGGTTTGAGCCGTTGGGATATTTTACCACCTCCACTGAAGTATTTTCATCGGGACTGAAAATAGAACTGATGGCAATACCGTTGTTCAGTTTCCGGTCGGCAAAAGTGGCAGTGCAAAGTGTTTCGGAGTTGGTACGTACATTTTTACCCAGCGTGTCAGACAAGCCTGGTAATGTTTTCATGTTGTATTTCTGGTTCAACAGCAATTTTACAGTTCCCAAAACGCCTCCTGAAACCACCAGCCCTTTTGCCTTGAAAATCTTTTTGTTTCGCTTAAATAATCCGCCCGTTTTCCGGGTATGAACCAGGTATTCGCCGTTGATGTATTCAATTTTCCATACTTCGGTTTCGGGTAAAATTTCAGCACCTGCTTTTTCCGCAAACCAGAGGTAGTTTTTATCGAGTGTGTTTTTTGCATTTTCGCGGCATCCCACCATGCACCCTGCGCAATGGGTACAGGGATTTCGCAGCGGACCGGCACCGTCAAAATAGGGGTCTTTCGGCGTGAGGTCGTCTGAGAAATAAACAGCCACCTGCACATTGTCGAAAGTTGCGGAGCGCCCGGTTTCAGCAGCAACTTCCTCCAATAATTTGTCTTCCGTATTTTTGGAGTCAAATTTAGTGCGGCCCAGCATAAAAGCAGCTTTCCCGTAACAGGGTTTTAATGCAGTTTTCCAGTCTTCAAGCTCGCTCCACTGTTTGTTGGTGAAAAAACTGTCAAGCGGCTCCATCAATGTATTGGCATACACAAGACTTCCACCGCCAACTCCGGCACCACTCAGAATAAATGCGTGTTTAAATAAATTGAGTTTCTGAAAGCCAAAAAAACCGAGCGTGGGTAACCAGATGTATTTTCTAATGTTCCAATTAGTTTTGGGGAAATCTTCGGTTCGCCAGCGTCTGCCTTTTTCGATGGTGAGCACCGAATAACCTTTTTCGGCCAGCCTGAGCGACGCGACACTGCCCCCGAAACCCGAACCGATGACGATATAGTCATAACTGTTTTTCATTGCCGGGGAAATTAATAAAATTCAGAAAATTAAAATTGAAGATTTCAAATTCTTAGATTTGCTCAAATCTTAAAACAACTGAATTTATGAACAGATTATTTGCCCTTTTATTTTTGATAGTTTTTGCAGTACCGGTTTTCTCACAGACCGGAAAAGTGATTGAATCACTGAAGTTTGAAAGCAAACTGGTTGGATACCCGGTTAAATATTCCGTTTATCTTCCGGCTGATTACGAAACCTCGAATCGCAGCTACCCTGTTTTGTATCTTTTGCATGGCTATTCCGACGATGAAACCGGCTGGATTCAGTTTGGAGAAGCCAATTCGGTAGCCGACAAAGCCATTGCTTCGGGCGATGCCACATCGTGCATCATTGTAATGCCCGACGGAAAAGTGACCTGGTACGCCAATAGTTTTGATGGCAAAGACCCGTGGGAAGATATGTTTATTAAGGAGTTTATTCCGTTTGTAGAAAAGCAATACCGCATCCGTCCGCAGAAACAGTTCAGGGCAATTGCCGGTTTGTCGATGGGAGGCAACGGTGCTTTATTGCTTTCTTTGCGGCACACTGAACTTTTTTCGTCGTGTGTGGCCATGAGTGCCGGCACTTTTACCGATGAGGAAATTTCAGCCAACAACCAGTACGATCGTTATTTCGGAAGTATATACGGTCCGAAACCTGCCACAGGTGTTAGCGATTATTGGAAATCTTACAGTCCGCTGCATTTGCTCGATAGTGTTGACAAAGACAAAATAAAATCGGTGCGATTTTATATCGATTGTGGCGACGACGATTTTCTGTATAAGGGAAACTCAGCATTGCATGTAAAAATGCGCGACCTCGGAATTCCTCATGAATACAGGGTTCGCAATGGCGGCCACGAATGGAGCTACTGGCGCACCGGGTTGTACGACGGACTGAAATTTATCTCTCAGGAGTTTCACCGGTAGAAATAGTGAATGAGTTATTGAGTAAATGCGTGAATGGGAGAAGAAATTCACTCACCCCTCGTTCCGCTTCATCTTCGACGAGATTGAAACGTTTCCCCTCTCTGAATTCAGAGAGGGGAGGATTTAGAGAACTGTTTTACAGTTTTCTAAATCAGGGGTGAGTAAGCAGTCAAATGGAAGTTACTATTTTCATCGATTTGAATAATTGAACAATTTATCATTTTAGCTCTCCGGATGTTGATTTCAGATAATATTCTCTTTATATTAACTTTTATAAGAAAAAAACCAGCTTTGGTTTTCATTTTTAAAAAATATTATCATATTTGCGTCGAATTTATAAGCAAAACATGAGTTTAACAAACAACATTATTATTCTTCTCGGTATTATTCTTCTAAACAGGAATAACTGAGAATGGTATGTTGTAAAACGATATTTAAATAGAAATAGAGCCATTCTCAGTAAAGAGGGTGGCTTTTTTCTTAGTTCATAGTTTCGAATTCAGAGTTCCGGTTTTGACACAATTAACCTGAAACCCGGAACCCGGAACTGGAAACCCGGAACTTAGCGGTGGAAATAACAAAAACTAAATAACATGAGTGACAGACTTTTTATTTTCGACACAACCCTGCGCGATGGTGAACAGGTGCCGGGTTGCCAGTTGAATACGGTTGAAAAGATTGAAGTTGCCAAGGCGTTACAGGAATTGGGCGTTGATGTGATTGAGGCCGGATTCCCGATTTCAAGTCCCGGCGATTTCGAATCGGTGGTTGAGATTTCAAAAGCGGTTTCGTGGCCAACCATTTGTGCCCTGACCCGCGCAGTGCAAAAAGATATTGATGTGGCTGCCGAATCACTAAAATATGCCAAAAAAGGGCGTATTCACACAGGAATCGGCACATCATTCTGGCACATTCACCACAAACTCAACTCCAATCCCGAAGCCATTATTGAGCGGGCCATCGAAGCCGTGAAATATGCCAAAAAATATGTGGAGGATGTGGAATTTTATGCCGAAGATGCTGGTCGTACCGAAAACGAATACCTTGCCCGCGTAATTGAAGCGGTGATTAAAGCCGGTGCAACCGTGGTAAATATTCCTGATACCACAGGTTATACAATGCCACACGAATACGGCGAAAAAATAAAATACCTTGTGGATAATGTAAAGGGTATTCACAAAGCCACCATTTCAACTCACTGTCACAACGACCTTGGAATGGCCACTGCCAACACCATTGCCGGAGTAATCAACGGTGCGCGTCAGGCCGAGGTGACCATCAATGGAATTGGCGAACGCGCCGGAAACACCTCGCTCGAAGAGGTGGTGATGATTCTGAAAAGCCGTTATGCGGTACTTGGAATAGATACCGGAATCAACACAAAAAATATCTACCGCACAAGCCGGTTGGTTTCAACGCTGATGAACATGCCGGTGCAGCCAAACAAAGCGGTGGTTGGGCGCAATGCTTTCGCGCA
Organism: Prolixibacteraceae bacterium; assembly: GCA_003516705.1. Taxonomy (GTDB): domain Bacteria; phylum Bacteroidota; class Bacteroidia; order Bacteroidales; family Prolixibacteraceae; genus Draconibacterium. Next base: position 46,322 of record DPCJ01000126.1, read on the forward strand.
CTCATCAGGAATTCACCAGGACGGTGTGCTGAAGAACCGCGAGAATTACGAAATCATGGACCCCAACGATGTGGGTATCAATGAATCAGCCATTTTACTGACAGCCCGCAGTGGCCGCGCAGCTTTAAAGCACAGGCTGGAACTGTTGGGTTTCGAACTCACAAAAGAAAAACTTGACCAGGTTTATGAAGAATTCCTGAAACTGGCTGATAAGAAAAAAGATATCCGCGACGATGATGTTGCCTTGCTGGTCGGTGATGCAACCCGCCAGGAACGCCGGATTAAACTCGATTATTTGCAGGTGGTAACCGGCAAAAGTCTTAAACCGATGGCTTCAGTCAGACTGGATATTGCAGGGGAAAAATTCGATGCAACTTCAGCCGGAAATGGTCCTGTTGACGCCGCCATCAAAGCAGTGAAACAGATTATCCACCGCCAGGTAACCATCGAGGAATTCCTTGTGCAGGCAATCACCCGTGGCAGCGATGATATTGGAAAGGTACACATGCAAATCGATTACAATTCAACGATTTATCATGGTTTTGGTGCCAATACCGATATTATCACAGCATCGGTGGAAGCATTTTTGGATGCCGTAAACAAATTGCCGGTGGCAGAATAAACAAATAATCATCGTAATCGGGTAAAGACGCACAATTGTGCGTCTCATTGACAAAAAAAGACAAACCGTAAAAAATAACAACGAAACAAAATATTTATGCAAAAAACATTATTTGATAAAATCTGGGATGCACACGTGGTAAAGCAGGTGGAAGCCGGTCCTGATGTGTTGTACATCGATCGTCACCTGATTCACGAAGTAACCAGCCCGGTCGCATTCCTTGGTTTAAAAACACGCGGTCTGAAAGTTTTCAGACCTGATAAAACAACGGCTACACCCGACCACAATGTTCCGACAGTTGAACAGCATTTGTCGATTAAGGACGAGCTTTCGCGTCATCAGGTGGAAATGCTCAAACGCAATTGCGAAGAACACGGGATTATCCATCACGGGTTGGGTACCGAAGGACATGGTGTGGTACACATCATCGGCCCCGAAATGGGTTTGACACAACCCGGAATGACCATCGTTTGCGGCGACAGCCACACTTCAACACACGGAGCTTTTGGTGCTATTGCCTTTGGTATTGGTACAAGTGAGGTGGAAATGGTTCTGGCCAGTCAGTGTATTATGCAGCCAAAACCCAAAAAGATGCGGATTACGGTGAACGGCCAACTGGGCAAAGGAGTCACTGCCAAGGACATCGCATTGTATATTATTTCAAAAATCTCGACAAGTGGCGGAACCGGCCATTTTATCGAATATTCCGGTTCTGCAATTACCAGCCTGACCATGGAAGGCCGTATGACACTCTGTAACCTGAGTATTGAAAGTGGTGCCCGCGGTGGAATGATTGCTCCGGATGAAACCACTTTTGCTTACATGAAAGGCCGCAAATATGTGCCGCAGGGCAGTGCATGGGACAAAGCGCTGGTAAAATGGAAAGAACTGAAATCGGATGAAAATGCCGTGTTTGATACCGAATACACTTTTGATGCTGCTGATATTGAACCCATGATAACCTATGGAACAAACCCGGGAATGGGAATGGGAGTGACAAAAACAATTCCTTCAACAGAAGGGATGGAGGGCGCCGACAAGGTGACTTTCGAAAAATCGCTCAGTTACATGGGGTATGCTCCGGGTGAAAAAATGGCCGGAAAAACCATTGATTTTGTATTTCTCGGCAGTTGTACCAATGGCCGAATCGAGGATTTCAGGGAATTTGCCCGTTTTGTAAAAGGTAAAAAGAAAGCGCCGAATGTAACAGCCTGGCTGGTTCCCGGTTCAAAACAGGTGGAAAACCAGATTCGCGCTGAAGGTTTGGTTGAAATACTTGAAGCAGCGGGTTTCGAACTGCGTCAGCCCGGATGTTCGGCTTGTCTGGCCATGAACGACGATAAGATTCCGGCTGGCAAATACTCGGTTTCCACATCAAATCGCAATTTCGAAGGCCGCCAGGGACCGGGTGCCCGCACATTGCTTGCAAGCCCGATAACTGCTGCCGCCGCCGCTGTTACCGGAGTAATTACTGACCCGAGAGAGATTATGGAATGATGAAGGTTAGAATCTTGAAGATTAGAAATTAAAATACGTGATAATTTGTGCTAAATATTAAAATTTAGATAGATATGACCGGGGATTATGATTTAGGCAGGTTTAAAACTGAAATGAAAAAGAGGACCAAACGATTCGCTCATGATTGTGTGAAAGTTGTATTAGGTTTGCCTTCAGGTATATTGGAGAACCATATTAAAAAACAATTAATCCGATGTTCTACATCAGTTGCAGCCAACTATCGTGCCTCGTGCATTGCGCAAACTATTCCATCTGTTATTTCAAAAATGAGCATCGCCATTGAGGAAGCGGACGAAAGTGAATTCTGGATTGAGTTCGCTCTTGAAGAAAAATTGTTTACAATTGAAAATATCCAACCTTTATTGGACGAAGCACACGAAATCACTTCAATTCTAATCAAATCAAGACATACACTTCAGCAAAAAAAGTAATGATAAGTGTTTTCATCTGTTAAAAAATATTCTAATATTCTAAAACTCTAATATTCTGATATTAATATGAGCTACGATAAATTTACAACAATAACATCGCCGGCAGTGCCGCTGCCCATCGAAAATGTGGACACCGACCAGATTATTCCGGCACGCTTTTTAAAAGCAGTTGAACGCAAAGGGTTTGGCGATAATCTGTTCCGCGACTGGCGGTACAATGCCGATGGAACACCAAAAGCCGATTTCCCGCTGAACATGGTAAAATACAGTGGAAAAATACTGGTGGGCGGTAAAAATTTTGGCAGTGGCTCAAGCCGCGAACATGCCGCCTGGGCTGTGTACGACTACGGTTTTCGTGTGGTGGTTTCGAGCTTTTTTGCCGATATTTTTAAGGGAAATGCGCTCAATAACGGACTTTTGCCGGTGGTGGTCGAACCTGCTTTCCTCGAGAAAATCTTCAACACCATAGAAGCCAATCCGGCTGCCACTTTTACGGTGAATCTGCAGGAACAGACATTTACCAACGATTCAACCGGCGAATCGGCAAAATTCGAAATCAATCCGTACAAAAAACATTGTTTGCAAAACGGGCTCGATGACATTGATTTCCTGGTGGAAATGAAAGACGAAATTGCAGCTTTTGAGGCAAAATAATTGCGTTTGATGACTTAACATTGACGACTGTGATTTCGATTCAAAGCTTCCATCCGTGAGGTGAAAAGGAAATTTGAAACCGTTGTTTTAACAGGTTTATCTTTCTCTGTAATTCGAAATGACAATTAAAAGGGTTTATAATGACAGTTAAAACAGTTGATATGGAAGGCTCACTACTTACAATCATGGATACCACACTTCGCGATGGCGAACAAACATCGGGCGTTTCGTTTGGTGAAGGCGAAAAACTGAGTGTGGCAAAGGTGCTGCTCGAAGACGTAAAAGTTGACCGCATTGAAATTGCTTCGGCAAGGGTTTCGGAAGGCGAGTTCAGGGGTACGCGGAATGTGATGCAGTGGGCTGCCAAAAAAGGATTTCTTGAACGGGTGGAAGTGCTTGGTTTTGTTGACGACCGTATTTCGCTGCAATGGATTGCCGATGCGGGTGGCAAAGTGGTGAACCTGCTGTGCAAAGGGTCGCTGAAACATGTGACCCAACAATTGCGCAAATCGCCCGAAGAGCATATCGCTGACATTCGCAAAGTGTTGAAAAACGCTGATGAAATGGGTATCCGGGTGAATGTGTATCTCGAAGACTGGTCGAACGGAATGCGCAACTCGAAAGAGTATGTGCATTTTATGGTTTCGAACCTGGTTAACGAGAAAATCGACAGAATCATGTTGCCCGACACGCTGGGTATTCTCGACCCTGTTGAAACCTTTGAGTTTTGCCGTGAGATGATTGAAACTTACCCCACTGCAAGATTTGATTTTCATGCGCACAACGATTACGACCTTGCAATAGCGAATGTATTTCATGCCATCAAAGCCGGAATCAGGTGTGTGCATACCACGGTAAACGGGTTGGGGGAGAGGGCTGGTAATGCTCCGCTTTCAAGCGTAATTGCCACAGCAACCGACCATCTGAAACTGAAAACCAACGTGGTGGAAAGCGAACTGAATAAAGTATCGAGGCTGGTGGAATCATTCTCCGGCATTCGCATTCCCACCAACAAACCCCTGATTGGTGAATTTGTGTTTACACAGTGCAGCGGAATTCATGCCGATGGCGACAGCAAAAACAATCTCTATTTTAATGAACTTTTGCCAGAGCGTTTTGGTCGCACACGTCAATATGCCCTTGGAAAAACTTCAGGAAAAGCCAACATCAAAAAGAACCTTGAATACCTGGGAATTGAACTCGACCCCGAGTCGCTGAAAAAGGTAACCGACAGAATTATTGAACTGGCTGACGAAAAGGAAAATATCACCAGCGAAGACCTGCCTTACATTGTTTCGGATGTGCTGGATGGCGAAGCCGTTGAGCAACGCGTAAAAATGGTCAACTTTACGGTTACGCACACCATGGGGTTAAAGCCGGTAGCCAATCTTGCCATCGAAATCAATGGCAAACAATACGAAGAGTTCAGCGATGGCGATGGTCAATATGATGCTTTTGTGAAGTCGCTCCGCAAAATCTATAAAAAGCTGGGCCGTAAATTACCTTTGCTGGCCGATTATGTGGTAACCATTCCGCCGGGTGGCCGCACCGATGCACTTGTTGAAACTATTATAACCTGGAAAAACAGTCACGAGTTTAAGACAAAAGGGCTCGACCCCGACCAAAACTCGGCTGCTATAAAAGCCACCATCAGGATGCTGAACATTGTGGAAAACGAATTTAAAAGCGGAATAGCAAAATAGGATACTGACGTTATCTGGCAATTTTTTTTTAAATTTGATTTAAAATTTTCATAATGAGCTATCTGGAAAGAATTACAGTGGATTCAGAAATTTGCCACGGAAAACCATGCATACGTGGAATGCGGTGGCCGGTTGAGGTGATAATCGACATGATTGGCTCAGGAATGGGGTTTGACCAAATTTTAAGCGACCACCCTGAACTTGAGAGAGAAGATATTATCGCGAGCCTGCACTATGCGAAACTGAGCCTGTCTGGCAAACCATTAAAGGATGTTGCATGATGAAGTTCCTTTGCGATGTTCATATTTCGTACAGTCTTGTTAGTCAACTTAAAAAACTTGGTTTCGATACAATCCACGTGAATGAATTACCTGATAAATGGTTTTCAACTGGTAAATTTATTTGCTTGCCTGAAAGGCAAAATTTTCATAACCGCATGGTCAGCGACCTGCGGAAAAACGATAAAACCAATAACTGCCTGAAAGGCAGGACAATAAAATATAGATGAGTTATACGCAGCTTTTGTATCATATCGTATTCAGAACTAAGAAAAGTAAGAATACAATCCCTGAACAACATGAAAAAGAATTGTATGCGTACATTATGGGTATTGTCAACAATAAAAAGAGTAAACTCTATCGTATAGGAGGAATGCCTGACCACATTCATTTATTAGTTGATATACACCCAACTCTTGCTGTATCTGATTTCATGAAGGAGTTAAAAGAGTATTCGAGTAAATGGTTGTCAACAAATCCGAACTTTCCTGATTTTGAAGGTTGGGCAGTCAGTTTTGCCGGATTTACTTATAGCGTTAAAGAAAAACAAATAATAATTGATTATATTAAAAACCAGAAAGAGCATCATAAAAAGGTAAGTTTTGAAGAAGAATATCGTCAGTTTTTGATTGAAAACGGAATCGTCATTGATGAACGATATTTTCTGAAAGATTGATTTTGTCCTGCCTTTCAGGCAGAAGTTGTATATTGCTTCATACCCTTAGGTCGTTGACCTGAAGGTTATGAAAATAAAACACCTTCGGTGTCAGTTAAAATATACAGGAAATTGAAACAAATAGTAATAATTAAAACTTCGGTCTCCGGTCTCCCGTCTTCGGTCATTTTTTGCTTCCGACTTCGGTCTCCCGGCTTCCGACTAAAAAAACAACATGAAACTCAACTTAGCAATTCTTCCGGGCGATGGAATAGGCCCTGAAATTATTGAACAGGCCATGAAAACGGTAAAAGCCGTGGCCGAAAAATTCAATCACGAATTAACGTATGAATATGCGCTGACTGGTGCCATCGCTATTGACAAGGTGGGCAATCCGTACCCCGACGAAACACACGAATTGTGTATGAAATCGGACGCGGTGCTGTTTGGTGCCATTGGCGACCCGAAGTTCGATAACAACCCGAAAGCGCCTGTGCGCCCCGAGCAGGGTCTGCTGGCGATGCGTAAAAAGCTGGGTTTGTACGCCAACATCCGTCCTGTGGAAACTTTTGCCTCACTACTCCATAAATCGCCACTGCGCCGCGAATTGGTGGAAGGTGCCGATTTTGTTTGTATCCGCGAACTCACCGGGGGAATCTATTTCGGCGAAAAAGGCCGCAAAGACAATGGAAACACGGCGTACGACACTAATACTTACACACGTGCCGAGATTGAACGTATTTTGGTACTTGCCTACCAGTTTGCAGCCAAACGTAACAAAAAACTGACGGTGGTCGATAAAGCCAACGTACTCGAAAGCTCGCGTTTGTGGCGCGAAGTGGCGCAGGAAATGGCACCAAACTATCCCGACATCAAAACCGAGTTTATGTTTGTCGATAATGCAGCGATGCAGATTATTCAGTGGCCCAAAAACTTCGATGTGATGGTAACCGAAAATATGTTTGGCGATATTCTTACCGACGAAGCTAGTGTGATCACCGGTTCGCTGGGGCTGCTGCCATCGGCTTCCATTGGAATTCACACCTCTGTTTTTGAACCAATACACGGTTCTTACCCGCAGGCAGCCGGAAAAGACATTGCCAACCCGGTGGCCACCATTCTCTCCGCTGCCATGATGTTTGAATATGCCTTCAACCTGATGGAAGAGGGAAAAGTAATCCGCAATGCAGTGGCTGCTTCGCTCAAAGAAGGCATTGTTACTGTTGACATAGCCGAAGGGAAATCATATAAAACCTCTGAAGTAGGCGACTGGATTGCCGCTTACATCGGGAAGAACTAAACAATGTAGTATTAGACATTGCTAAGCCGTTGATTATAACTTGTTATAATCAACGGCTTTTACACTATCAAAAGGAAGAATACAATTACAATTGAATTTTTTCCTTTTGTTGTTTTATCAGTTTATTTCTCTGGTTATTCACACAAGGCTGTGAACAGATTGCAATAAAAAAACGAAATAACAGTTAACTATCTAAGTAAATAGTATTTCTTTTGCCATGAATTACTCAAAAAGCAAGAGACTTTTATTGATGAATATGTTAAGATTTTTCATTACCCAGCTTTTTCTTTTCATTATTTTTATTTCTACCTGCAATGCACAAAAAGATTTGCTGCAGGGAATAAATCTGGGTGGTGAATTAGGGATATCAAGATTTTTAACTGAGTTGCCAATGGATTTTTCGGGTGCTATCAGCGAATTCGATCATAAAACAAATCTTACATTCGATATTCAGTTATCAAAATACGTGGCACCACATTGGGAGGTAGGCACAGGATTTAATAATGCAGTTTTAAGTGGGTATGCTGAAACCCCTGATTTTTCAGCAGAGGGTGTAAGTAATGGAGGGCTGGTGAACATAGGTGAATTGGATGGACCTGTTGAATATAAAACCAGGTTACTCGGACAAGATTTTTTCGTCAGGTATTTTCTTATAAAAGTGGATGAGCAGGATCATTTAAATATTAATCCATTTTTAAAATTTGGAGGAGGCTATATTAATTATATGTCAGAACTGATAGATTTAAATACAGGTGAGGTTGTGCCGGGTACAGCTAAATACCAGGTCAAACTAACTACAGCAAGTATGAAACTTGGAACAGGTTTTAAAACCTATCTTTCTGATCGGTTGAATCTGATTGCTTCATTGGATTTCAATTTTGTAGATTACGATTATCTTGACGTTGTTCACAATTATTCAGAATCGGGAGAACGTTTAAAAGTAACAGGCATTTACACAGAATTTAAAATAGGTTTGTATATCAATATTACACAATTTGAAGCTGGCAAAGGCAGAAGAAAAAAGTATGCAATTCCTGAATATCTTCCCTTTTCGCCAAAATAACAGGAACTTTCTCTGGTTTAACTCATATTTGCTTATCGAATTCCGGTTTTTAATACTTTGGTTAATAATTAATTTTTCTGTCAGTTTGCTAAATTATTTATAGACGAATGACAATTTATGATTTTTTGAGTATTTTTGTTACTCAATAATCGATAGTTTACACTTCCACTTATGCATGTAAAAATGTAACTGAGGAGGCGAAGCTGTAACAAATTCTCCCTTTACTCAGGAATATCTCAACTCCGGTTCTAATCTGTATTTGGTCTAAAAACCTGAAGTTTTATGCTTGAATCTTTAATTACGTCAAAGACCCGAATCAAACTCCTGCTTAAGTTTTTTCTGAATAGTCAGACTAAAAGCTATTTGCGCAACCTGGAATCGGANNGGCGATTTTGCCAAAGGAATTGATTCTCAGATTATAGATCTTGTGTTGGTGGGCAACAACCTGGATACAAGTTTTATTGAAGGACTTGTTACAAGAGCCGAGGAATTTATAACACGAAAAATCAGGTATCTTATACTTAACTCAGAACAAATGACCGACTTTTTTAAAAACAAGCCGGTACTTCTGATTTGGAAGAAAGATATGTAATAAGGAGCGTTGAATGAAAATATTGATCACAGGAGCAGCTGGTTTTATCGGATATCATCTGGTTGGCAAACTGGCCGCGTGTGGAGAAGAGATTATCGGAATCGATAACATCAATGATTATTATGATGTATCATTGAAATACGACAGACTTGCAGCCACGGGAATCGGAGCGCAATCTGCCACCTGGCAGTTACCTGTAAAGAGTGAAATCTTCGGCAATTACTCCTTTATCCGGATGAATCTCGAAGATGCAGCACAGCTGAAAGCACTATTTAAAAAAGAGCAATTCGATGTGGTATGCCACCTTGCCGCGCAGGCTGGTGTGAGGTACAGTATCGATCATCCTGAAAAATATATCTCAAGCAATATAATCGGATTTTTTAATGTACTTGAGGCATGCCGTCAATTCAACATTAAACATCTGGTGTATGCAAGTTCATCGAGCATTTATGGGAATCGTGAAAAGATGCCACTAACTGTCGGAGATAACACTGATCATCCGGTTAGCCTTTATGCCGCTACAAAGAAAAGTAACGAGCTGATGGCATACACCTACAGCCATTTGTACGATTTCAAAACTACAGGTCTCCGGTTTTTTACAGTGTATGGCCCTTGGGGACGTCCCGATATGGCCCCTGTTCTTTTCGCAGATGCTATTTCTAATGGAACTCCCATCAAAGTTTTTAATCATGGCAACCTTGAACGCGATTTTACCTATATCGACGATATTATTGAAGGGATTATTAGGGTGATTGAACATTCAGGAGTAAAAAAATCATCTGATGAGGATGAAGATAGAGGGGCTTTCCTGTACAACATTGGCAATGGTTCACCGGTGAAGCTGATGGATTTTATCAGCACAATGGAAAAGGCCCTGGGAAAAACTGCCCTGAAAGAATTTCTCCCCATGCAACCCGGTGATGTATTAAAAACATTTGCCGATATTTCAGGATTAAAAAACGATTTTGGTTATGCTCCAAATACTGCACTGGAACAGGGTATAAGAGAATTTGTCAGCTGGTATCAATCCTATTATAATAAGGCTTGATTTTTTAAGGAACCAATGAATTCAGAAAATGGAACAGTATAATTTTGAACTTTTAAATCCCGGTTTACTGAAGGATTTTTTTCTCAAATATTGAAAAACCTGTAGTCTGTTTAAGTCCCCGAAGGGGTAAATGATAAAAAGACTGCATTAATATGCTGTTCCTGTTGTTTGTAATCAATGAGCCGTTTTTAATAACTAACTAATTTTATAAAAGATGCAATTCAATTTAAAATTCAACGTAATCCTTTGTTTTGCGCTTTTCATAAGCGTTAATATTTTCGCACAGGATGTACAGTCAGTTGATGTTAAATCACTGCCGCAATCTGATATTAAGAAAGCACAGAAAGCCATGCAGGATGCAGGACTTTCAACACAGGATGCCGCTAACCTTGCACGGCAGAAAGGTGCAACAGAACAACAGATAAAAGACTTCGAAAGCCGTATTGGAGAAGGTAATACAGCCACCGGCAGTGCAACCAATGTGGTTGCAGATCCGGTTCAGGAAGCATCGGCAAAAGTTGAAGAACAGCAGAATATAGAAAAATCGCAGCGTCAGGCATCATTCGATTCCAATGGCGCTGTTTTTGGTTCATACCTGTTCAATAATAAGAATCTCACCTTTAATCCGAGCATCAATATCCAGACACCCAAAAACTACGAAATCGGAATTGGAGACCAGATTTTGGTCAATATCTGGGGAAATTCGCAAAACAACTTTCAACTTTCTGTAAATACCAATGGTCAGATCATGATTCCTGATGTTGGACCTGTTTATATTGCAGGTTCCACATTTCAGGAAGCTGAGAAAAAAATTATCCAGCGGTTAACATCAATCTATGCCGATATGGCAGGCAGTAATCCGCAAACTTTTGCCCAGGTGAATATGGGACAGTTGCGTTCTATTCAGGTAAATCTGGTGGGTGAGGTTGCTGTTCCGGGAACTTATACTTTGCCGGTAACAGCTACTGTTTTTAACGGACTTTACCTGTCGGGTGGCCCCAACAATATAGGGTCGTTCCGCAACATCAAAATAATCCGTAACAATAAGGTGTTTAAAACCATCGATATTTATAAATTCCTTGTAAATGCCGATCCTTCTGAAAATATTCTTTTAAAAGATAACGACATTATTTTCATCCCTGCTGCCGAAAAACGGGTGGAAGTAAACGGCGAATTTAAACGCAACGGACTTTTTGAGTTAAAAGAAGACGAAATGTTAAGCGACCTGATTCGTTTTGCCGGCGGATTTACTGAGAATTCATACCTCTCAAAAACACAGGTTTACCGCAAAACACAACAGGGTTTTCAGATCAGCGATGTAGTATTTACTGAGCTGGCCACTACTGCACTCGAAAACGGAGATGAAATCAGAAATGAGAAAATCACTGATAATTTTGAAAACAGGGTAACCATTACCGGCGCTGTTTATCGGCCCGGAGAGTATGAATGGGAACCGGGAATGAACCTCCGCGAGCTGATTATGAAAGCCGATAGTTTAACACCCGATGCATTTGGCAATCGTGGAATTATTACCCGTTATAATCCCGATTTAACCACCACAGCTGTCGCTTTTAACGTACACGAAGTGATGACTGGCATTACTGATATATTACTTCAACAGGAAGATATGATCCTTGTCAAATCACATTTTGAATTAAAGGAACAACCCACTGTTGCAGTTTATGGAGAAGTATTAAAACCCGGACAGTTTGCATGGTCTTATAACCTGACTTTGGGTGATGCCATATTTCTTGCCGGCGGTTTAACCGAAGGTGCCGACAGTACTTTTGTCGAAATTGCCCGACGGCTGACCTATGATGAGGAGTCACGTCTTTCGGATACGCTTTTGCACATTATAGTTGTCAATTTATCGCGGAATTTATTGATTGGCACCAATGATGACAAATTCCGTTTACAACCCTTCGACCAGATATCCGTGCGTCAGGCACCCAATTACCGGAAGGTGGAAAGTGTATTGATAACCGGTGAAGTGGTGTATGCTGGTTCATATGCCTTAAAAACAAAAAAACAACGCATATCAGACCTGATTGGTATGGCAGGAGGACTTACACCCCAGGCATTCGCAATGGGGGCTACGCTGCAACGTAATACTCAGGAGCTGGGCGGCGAACGAATTGCTATTGACCTTAAACAAATTATGACAAACCCAGGCAGTGAAGCCGATCTTTTTCTGAATAATGGCGACAGAATCAATATTCCTGAGTTTATGCAAACCGTAAAAATCAGCGGGAGTGTGCAGAATCCCTTCTCCATTGTTTACGAGTCGGGTAAAAATGCCAGGTATTACATCAACAAATCGGGTGGTTTTAACAGCGATGCGCACAAAAGGAAAACCTATGTGCAGTTTGCCAATGGTTCGACAGCGGTTACCAAAAGTTTTATTATTCGTAGTTATCCTGAGGTGCAACCCGGCAGCCAGGTTATTGTTCCCAAAAAGCCTGAAAAACAAAATGCCGATTCAAGCCGTTGGCTTGCCATTGCCAGTGTGATGGCTTCACTGGCCGTCTCTGTGGCAACTGTGGTTTCACTATCAAAGTAGCTCAGTTAAAATTTCCCCTCCTTGTTCAAAAAGGAGGCCTGCCCGACGTTCAGGCGGGGGTGGCTGAGTACACATACAATTGATTCGAAATGAGATAACCATTTGTAAGAAGACGGGGTGGTTACACGATTATTAATGTTAAATTTCGTTTGAGAAAAAATAATTCATTATGACCGAAATACAAAAAAACACATCAATCCAACAATCCGACGACGAAATCGATCTCATCGCACTGGCAAAAACCATCTGGAATGGAAAGAAAATCATTATTACTTCCGTGGTGGTATTTATGATACTCGGATTCTTTGTGGCTATTCTTTCACCAAAAGAATACACGGCTTCCTCTACCATGGTTCCGCAACTTTCAAGTGGTAAATCAAAACTCGGCGGATTGTCCTCACTGGCAGCAATGGCGGGTTTTAACCTCGACATGAATATGGAAACCAGCGAGCTTTCTCCGCTCATTTATCCGCAGATTGTGGAAAGCGTTCCATTCCAGCTCGAAATTATGGAGACACACTTTAATTTTAAAGATGTTGATCACCCTGTTTCGTTGTACGATTATTATATGGATTATGCCAAACCCGATGTAATTTCAGCAGTAAAAAAATACACCATNNTTTTACATGCCATTACTCATGACCCGGTATTGGCTTCTCAGGTGGCACACAAAGCCCAGCTTTTGCTGCAGAAATACATTACCGAATTCAAGATAAAGAAAGCCAGTGCTCAGCTCGCTTTTATCACCGAAAGATATGCCGAAAAGAAAAAAGATTTTGAAAAGGCACAAACAAACCTGGCGGTATTTGTTGATCGCAACAAAAATGTTACATCTGCCCTGGCCCGGACTGAAGAAGTTAGGCTGCAAAACGAATACAAACTGGCCTTTGAAGTTTATTCACAACTGGCTCAGCAACTCGAACAGGCACAGATTACTGTTAAAGAGGACACTCCTGTGTTTTCCATCGTGAAACCCGTGACTGTTCCGCTCGAAAAATCAAAACCCAACAAGCCCATGATTCTTGTCATCTGGACTTTCCTTGGCGGTGTGCTTGGCATCGGCTGGATTTTTGG
>DPCJ01000072.1 GCA_003516705.1 Prolixibacteraceae bacterium
GTTACATCAATATTGTTATTACCGTTTTTGTCGCTGTTTTTTTCCTTTCCGAAGAATGGTTGCCGCTGGGTGCACATAATAGTCTGGTTGCAAATTTTCTGTTCGTTGCGGGAATTGTAACAGTTGTACTTGCTGCACTGATGTCGATGGTTCATTTCTATGAGCCCATCCTTCGGTGGGGATTGAAAAACAAATGGAAATTTCTGTTACTTCCGGCTTTTACCCTGCTTTTTGGCAGTATGGTTTGGTTGGGGTCAGCTAAAATTTTTGGTCTTGTTGCAAACGGGTTTGAAAAGCTTGGTTGGGATAGTTTCAGGCAAACTGCAGTCTGGGAAAAAACAGAAAAATCGTTTCCCGGAATCGGAANNAAACACTTGACAAACGGCTTTCGGCTATTCCCGAAGTTGAAATTGCGGTTGGAAAATGGGGACGTGTTAACTCTGCGCTCGACCCCGCACCTGTGCAGATGTTTGAAAATACAATCAGCTACCGTCCGGAATACATCCTTGATGAAAACGGACAAAGGCAGCGGTTTAAAACAAACCGCGAGGGAAGTTATATGCTGAAGAGTGGGAACACATACAATCCTGAAAAGGAATCGTTCCGGATATTTCCTGCTGACAGCCTTATTCCTGATAAAAATGGGGAATATTTCAGACAGTGGCGGCCTCAGATTAAAAAGCCACTGGATATTTGGAATGAAATCGTGAAAGTTACCAATATACCCGGATTAACTTCGGCTCCGAAACTACAACCGATAGAAGCGCGTTTGGTAATGCTTTCAACTGGGATGCGGGCGCCAATGGGCCTTAAAGTTTACGGTCCCGACCTCGATGGCATTGAAAAAGCGGGGATGCAATTGGAGCAGGCGCTGAAAGATGTTCCTTCGGTAAAAGCATCTTCCGTGTTTTACGACCGTGCGGTTGGAGCGCCTTACCTCGAAATAAAACTGAACCGCGAAGCAATGGCACGTTATGGAATGTCAGTGAGCGATGTACAGGAAATTTTGCAGGTGGCCGTTGGTGGGATGGTTATTACAAACTCGGTGGAAGGCCGTGAGCGGTTCCCCATGAGGGTGCGTTATGCCCGCGAACTTCGTGACAATCCGGAAGACATAAAGAAAATACTTGTTCCCGCAATGAACGGAGTACAAATTCCACTTGGCGAAATTGCAGATATTGATTACACACGCGGCGCACAGATGATTCGTAGCGAAAATACTTTCCTGGTTGGATATGTAATTTTCGATAAAACGGAAGGCAAAGCCGAGGTGGATGTGGTGAATGAAGCTGCTAATATTCTGAAACAGAAAACCGAATCAGGAGAACTGGAGCTGGAAGCCGGCATATCGTACAAGTTTGCCGGTAATTACGAACAACAAATCCGTGCCACCAAACGTCTTGCCATTGTCATACCCATCAGTTTGCTGCTGATTCTGTTGTTACTTTATTTTCAGTTTAAAACAGTCACTGCATCATTTATCCATTTTTCAGGTGTTTTCGTGGCTTTTGCAGGCGGGTTTATTATGATATGGCTTTATGGTCAGGATTGGTTTCTGAATTTTTCAGTCTCAGGAATCAATTTGCGCGACATGTTCCAAATCCACCCGGTTAATCTGAGTGTTGCGGTCTGGGTTGGTTTCATTGCACTATTTGGAATCGCAACCAACGACGGCGTAATTATGGGTACCTACATTCACCAGGTTTTTGAGGAAAGGCATCCTGCTACCGTGCACGATGTGCGTGAAGCTGTGGTTGCAGCGGGTTTGAAACGTGTACGGCCTGCCATGATGACAACGGCAGTTGCCGTAATTGCGCTGTTGCCGGTGCTTTCGTCTTCGGGCAAGGGCGCTGATATTATGGTGCCGATGGCGATTCCGACTTTTGGCGGGATGATTATTCAGGTGATGACAGTTTATGTGGTTCCGCTGTTTCAATCCATGTGGAGGGAATCGGCTGTCAGTAATGCAAACAGAAAAGCAATTAAAGCTTTTCAAAATCAGGGACAAGATGAAAGCATATAATATAATACTTACTGTCATTTTCGTGATGGGCATCATTAACTTTGCTTTTGCCCAGCAAAGCGATTCTCTTACAAACTATCTGGAGATTGCAGCAAAAAACAATCCGGTTGTTTTACAGAAATTTGCTGAATACGAGGCTGCGTTGCAAAAAGTACCCCAGGCTGGCGGTTTACCCGACCCTGAGTTGAGTCTGGGAATCTTTTTAAAACCGATGGAACTGGTTGGTGGCAATCAAGTGGCTGATATTCGTCTGATGCAAATGTTACCGTGGTTCGGTGTGCTGAAAAATGCAAAAGACGAAATGAGCCTGATGGCACGGGCAAAATTTGAATCGTTTCGTGATGCCAAACTTCAGGTTTTTTACGAGCTTCAGCAAACCTGGTACGAACTGTACAAAGTAAATGCTGACATTCAGGTTTCTGAAAAAAACCTTGAAATACTGAAAACGCTTGAACGGCTTTCAATGGTTAAATTTAAAGCTGCTGCCAGCAGTCAGGGAAGCGCTCCTGTTTCCGGAGGTTCAATGCAGTCAGGCACAACACAAAACGCTACATCCGTTTCGTCGGGAATGGGTTCGATGGGTGGAAATTCAGCCACAAACACAGCAAATTCTTCGGGAGGCGTTTCAGCAACAATGCAAAATAACCCGATGGGACAACCGGGAGGCTCTGGACTGGCCGATTTGTACCGGATTCAGATGGAAGCCGGAGAACTTGCAAATTTAATAGCCTCACAGCAAAACCAATTGGTAACCATTACTGCCCGGTTCAACAGCTATTTAAACCGTCCGGCTCTGATGCCTGTGGCCTTGCCCGATACGTTGGTTCCTGTTGCGGTGAATATTCCGCTTTCAGGAGTAACAGACAGTATTATCGCCAATAATCCCATGCTTGAAATGCTAAGGCTTGAGGAAAAATCACTGGAAGCCCGAAAGGAAATGGTAACCCGAATGAGTTATCCGATGGTGGGGTTAGGATTGAATTATTCACTCATTAGCAAAAATCCAATGTCAGCATCCGAAATGAATGGAGGTGATATGATAATGCCAATGGCGACGGTTACATTACCTGTTTACAGAAAGAAGTACAGGGCGATGCAAACCGAAGCAGACCTGATGAAAACAGCCACTATACAGGGGATACAGGCAACCTCGAATGCATTACAGACCGAATATTATGCAGCAGTACAGAACCTGCAGGATGCTGAGCGTAGAACTCAGCTTTATTCCAGTCAGTTGAACCTCGCCAACCAGTCGCTTGCAATTCTCCTGAAAAGTTTTTCGGCATCAGGGGCTGGACTGACCGACCTTTTGAGGGTACGACAGCAAACCCTCGACTACGAACTCAAAAAGATTGAGGCAGTTGCTGACTATAATACGGCCATCTCCAGATTACAACGATTAATGGCAAATTCAGAAATTTAAAAAATCAACAATTATGAAGAAGATATTTTCAAATCAAACTTTTCGATACATCCTGTTTGGCGCTGCCGGACTATTGCTGGGATGGGCGTTATTTCATACTTCATCTCAAAAAGAAGAGGCCCATGACCATGCCGCTGAAGAAGCAAAATCTGAAATATGGACCTGCTCAATGCACCCGCATATCCGCATGGACGAACCGGGGAAATGCCCTATTTGCGCCATGGATTTGATTCCTGTAAGTCAGAGCGGTGGCGCTGAAATGGACGCAACAGCGATTCATTTTACCAAAGAGGCAGCCCAGTTGGCCAATGTAATGACATCGGTGGTTTCAACACAAAAACCGGTAAAAGAGGTGCGTTTGTATGGAAAAGTAGAGGCCGACGAACGTTTGCTGCACAGTCAGGTATCTTTTCTGTCGGGTAGAATTGAAAAGCTGATGGTGAATTTCACCGGCGAAACGGTACAAAAAGGACAGACACTGGCAATTATTTATTCTCCCGACTTAGTTACGGCTCAGCAGGAGTTGCTTGAAGCTGCAAAAACAAAGGATTCGCAACCCGAAATATACGAGGCGGCCAAAGAAAAACTTCGCCAGTGGAAATTGACCGAAACACAGATTTCAGCTATCGAGAACTCGGGTCAGGTAAAAGCAAACATGGAAATTACGGCCACCTCAGGCGGGATTGTTACAGCACGGCGGGTAAACAATGGCGACTATGTAAGTCAGGGCTCTGTTTTGTACGATGTGTCAGATTTGTCGCGTGTTTGGGTACAATTTGATGCCTACGAAAGCGATTTACCTTTTCTGAAAAAAGGAGGAAAAATTGAGTTTACCATCCAGGCGCTGCCCGGCTCGGCTTACACAGGTACAATTGCATTTATCGACCCGTTTATCGACCCGGTGAACCGTGTTGCCAAAGTAAGGGTTGAAATGGGCAATCCGGGAGGAAAGCTGAAACCCGGCATGTTTGCCACTGGCTTGGTGAATGCAAATCTGGATGAATACAACAACCAGCTTGTAATTCCCCGTTCGGCAGTTTTGTGGACGGGCAAGCGCTCGGTTGTATATGTGAAACAACCCGGCGAAGAACCCATTTTTCATCTGCGGGAAGTTGAACTCGGTCCGGCGCTCGGGAACAGTTATGTGGTAATTTCCGGATTAGCCGATGGGGAGGAAATTGTTACAGAAGGCGCATTCAGTGTTGATGCTGCTGCGCAATTGGAAGGTAAACCCAGCATGATGAATCCGGCAGGCGGAGTAGTTTCCACTGGTCACAATCATGGAACCGGCGAACCGACTGCGGGAGGGGAAGACCATTCTGCACATCAGAATCAAACGGTGTCAACCGGAGGAGAGCACCAGAATATCAAGGTTTCCGGAAACTGTGAAATGTGCAAGGATAGGATTGAAACCGCTGCCAAATCGGTTGCAGGTGTTGCTTCTGCCGATTGGAGCGCTGAAACCAAACTGCTGCATGTGAGTTTCGACGGCGCCAAAACCAACATCGACGCCATTCAGAAAGCCATTGCAGCAGTTGGGCACGACACAGAAAAATTTAAAGCGCCTGATGAGGTTTACAAAACCCTGCCGGTGTGCTGCTTTTATAGGAATAATTGAATTAACAAAAAATAGAAATTATAGATTTTATAGTAATAACAATTAAAAATTTAAAAAATGAAGAAAGTAACAAAAATCTTCTCTTTGGCTTTTTTTGCCACAATGGCAATTGTCGGATGTAACAATACCGATGATTTAACCGACAATTCAATTGAGGGAACCTATTCAGGGACTTTAACCAGTAAAAGCGCTACAGGTGCTGTTCTTGGCAGCAGCAGCGCTACTGCCGGTATATCAATAACCGGCGAAAATTTAATTCAGGTACACTGTGTTGGTGCCGGTATTGATACAACTTTTATGCTGAATTATTATGCTGATAATGACAGTGTCAGGATTTGTCTGGCAGGCAAAGATTTTCAGAATACGTACGGTCACACCATGGGACAGTGGCACATGGGCGGTGGAATGATGGGTGACATTCAAAAAGGACAAACAGAATGGCAGCATCACATGGCCGATGAACACATGGCTGTTGATAAGCATTCCGGTGGTTTCGACATGATGAACAATTCATTTGGTTATACCTTCAACAGGTACAACGGAAGTAGCCACTCAATAATGAATTTTGAAGGGATAAAAAAATAATTGGTTATTAACAAAAATTTTAATTTTAAAAAGATGAAAACAAAAGTTTTAAGTTTAGTAACCATTTTCCTGTTAGGAACAATGGTAGTGTTTGCAAAAGATAAGAAAGTAGAATTTCTTGTAAACGGTAAATGTGAAATGTGCGAAAAGCGAATTGAAATGGCAGCCCTGGCTGATTCAGGTGTTTCAAAAGCTGATTGGAACAAGGAAACGAAAATGATTACAGTAACGCTTGATGATTCAAAAACCGATTTGGATAAAGTTGGGGCAGCCATTGCCAAAGTTGGTCACGACACAAAAACACACAAAGCCAGCGACGAAACATACAACAATTTGCCCGATTGCTGTAAATACGACAGGAGTAATCTTAAAGCTCCTGAAAAACAAAAAAAGTACGAACACAAATAATATTTAATTTTTAAAAATTGAAAAGATGAGAACAAAAGTTTTGAGTTTGATTGCCCTGTTTGTAATGGGCGTAGTGTCGGTTTTTGCAGAAAACAAAACCGGGAAAATTGATGTAAAGGGAAACTGTGGAATGTGCGAAAGCCGTATCGAAAAAGCAGTGAAAGCAGTTGATGGTGTTTCAAAAGCCGATTGGAGTAAAGAAACAAAAAAGCTGGAAGTAACTTTTGATGATTCCAAAACCAGCCTCGACAAAATTGAGGTGGCTGTAGCAAAGGTTGGTCACGATACGCCAAACCACAAGGCCACCAAAGAAACTTACGACAAACTTCCGGATTGTTGCAAGTATGACAGGGCTGAAGCAAAAACGGACAGTCACGCCGGGCATCAGCACTAAAATTCTGGAAATATATTATTGAATATATTTCATTGCTTAAGATTTGTAATGGGTGAACGTTGGTTTGCCCATTACTTTTTTTTGCTATCTATCCCCTCTGCCTGCCCGCATGTTGTTTATTTCTGTCACACTTTTTGCAATGCCTCCGCACAGTAGCACATTGCAATCCTCATTCCGTCCCGAAAAAATCGGGTCTCCATTGCGGTTGCAAAGAGCTACGCCAACCCTCAAAGGCAAAAAGGTGCTGCACTCCAACCACCTCCACCGTTCCGCTTGTGCCAGAAAATAAACAACCCCAAGCTTTTAAACATAACACCATCTTATAATCCCATGCGGTCGGCTCCCCCTCCGCAGGGCAGCCTTATCGCCTGCGCTTGCCGTCGCCAGGGTATTGCGCTGCGCTCCAACCCAGGCTTTGGGCAGCTTCGGCTTCAGGCACCCCTGCTACGGGCTTAAGCGCCTTCCCTTTGGGTCTCGCTTCGCCTTATAAGGGCATTATATTTAAAAGCCGCGCAACCCACCGCACCCGGATGCCAGCGTCAGCAACTCCGTTCAGCATTAAAAACCACATTTCCCCGCCACCCTTTCAGCGGTGCAGTAAAAATAAAGCAGATGATAAGTGCTGTCAAATCCAGTGCTTGCGGCAGGTTCATTCACTCATTCAACCGTTCGTCATCCGTTTCATTCCGCAGGCTACACTTCACTATTTCCTCACTTTTTCATTTCGTTCATTCCACCAGCCTCAGCACCCCGCGGCAAAAGCCCCGCCCCTGCTCCACTCCCCAAATCCAGCCTTTTGGCTTTCCGGTCTTTGGTAATTTACCTTCAATTCAATTATATCCGGTAATCAAGTTCAAATATCATAAGCATATTAAAATCCTGCATTTTCAAAAAACCGGTAAATTACTTAAAGCCCTCCATGCCATCCTTCGCAATTTGTTTTGTTCCGCATTGTCGTGGCCTTTCCCCTGTCCCATCCCACAAATATTGCAATGCTTTCTTTTTCCTGCGATATTGCCCACCCCGGAATTTCAGTAACTTTACTCCAAACTACTTCACAATGAAATATAAATTAGGCAACCAGTATCCTTTTGATGATAATTTTAAAGCAAAAGCCAGAAAACATCAGTCTTTATTCAGAGCGGAAATTCTGCAAATTGATTTTAATGAATATGGGAATCGATTAACGGAAAAGGATGCATCAAATTTTCTGAATTTTTATCCGGAACTGGGCGTAATTGAAACCCTTAAAGAGCGTTATCCAAAATATTCAAAAGGTCTTTACGCAGATATGCTTCGAAGTGAACACATTCCTTTCAATTTATTTGCACCCTTAAAAAAGGATTTAAATCTTGCTCAAAGAGCATTTAATCAGCTATTAGATAATATTGAAATCAAAACAATCACAAATATCGAAATTGAATATGCACCCAAACCAGCCTCTCAATTTCTCGATGACAGGACATCGTTCGATGCTTTTGTAGAATTTTTAACTGCAACTGATGAAAAAGGATTTCTCGGTATAGAAGTGAAATATACTGAACACGAATACAAACTTAAACCTAAATCAACTGAAGATGCAAACATTAATTCTCCTTCCTCTATATATAATACATTGTCAAAAAATCAAAATTTATTTATTACCAGTGCCTTACCTCTTTTAAAATCAGATAAATTTAGGCAAATTTGGCGTAATCATCTTCTGGGCGAAAGTATGTTGATTCATCCGTCTTTTAATTTTAAACATTTCATTTCTGTTATTTTATACCCGGAAGGCAATAACCATTTTGTTGAAGTTATTCCTGAATACCAGTCTTTACTTTTACCAAATCTAAAACATAAACTACAGGGTATTACATTTGAATCTTATTTTGATGCGTTAACTAAATCTAATTCAGATGATGCATTTAAAAAGTGGATAAAGTATTTGCAATCCAGGTATATCATCCATCCCTAACTTTAATTGCCCGCTTAGGCAAAGGTAATCTCCGTGCCTGAAGCTATCCAAAAGACTACGGCATAAACCCGCATACCCTCCCGCAAATCCATTTATTCCGTTTCCTTTTGTCCGCTTCATTCACTTTGTTTTTTGGTGCCTAAGCGTTCAATTAAGGTTCATTTTGCCATTTCATAATCTTCTGAAATTTTGACATGGCAAAAGATTGCAAACCAACGAAAGAAAACCTACAAATTGCTAACTGCCTGGTATTTGCCATACATTTATCCTGAAAGCAAGGACAACGTCGGTTTTTCTCCGTACCAAGTCCAAGCAAAAAAATGTTTAATTGTAAAATGTACAGAAAATGGGAAAAATTTCTAAAGGTATTTTAGGCGGATTCTCTGGTAAAGTCGGAAATGTCGTCGGAGGTAACTGGAAGGGAATTGACTACATGAGGATTAAACCTTCCACTGTAGCCAATCCACAGTCAAAAGGTCAGGTTGACCAGCGCTCGCGATTTTCAATCGCTCTTCAGTTTTTACAGCCAATGAAAGAGTTCATCAAGGTTGGTTTTAAAAACTATGCTATTAAAATGACTGCATTTAACAGTGCAATGTCGTACAACGTGCAAAATGCCGTTATCGGTGACTATCCGGAATTTGAGATTGATTATGCTTCGGCTCTTTTAAGTCGAGGAGGTTTGGCTCAGGCATTGAATGCAAATGCGAATGCACCTGCAGCAGGCCAGGTTCAATTTACCTGGGATGACAACTCGGATTACGGAAATGCAAATGCAACTGACAAAGTGATGGTTTTGGCTTACAACCCCGCAAAGAATGAAGCAATCTATCTGACAGGTGCAGCATTGCGAAATTCTGGTGAACAGACTCTGACGGTCCCTAATTATTTCAGTGGTGACGTAGTTCTTACTTACATTGCTTTTATCAGTGAAGATGGTAAGAATGTTTCAAACAGCACTTTTGTAGGAGGCATTGAAATTCCTCAACTGCCTGATTAATGGGATAAGTTCTTTTAACAGAAAAACCGTTACCTTTCAGGAGCGGTTTTTCTTTAATCCCATTACCCCAATTTTCTTATTTTTGTTTCCTGATAGCATTTATTAAAAAAACATTTGTTGCATATTTGTTGCTCATATCGCATAAGTAACTGATATACAACTATTAATTATATTCTGTATCGGAAAGTAAACCCATAAATTGAAATGAAAACCACAAAATATCTTCCGGCTGAATGGGAAATACAGTCGTTTCTGCAACTCACATTTCCACACCCCAACAGCGACTGGAAATACATGCTGAATGAAGTGACTGCCTGTTTTGTTGAAATTATTAAAACCACTGCCCTGTTTCAGGATGTGCTGGTTGTTTGCGATGATGTTGAACGCGTAAAATCGTTTTTTACTTCAACCAAAAATATCTGGTTTGTACAGGCTGAATCAAACGATACATGGGCGCGCGATCACGGTGGAATTACGGTTACTGAGAATGGCGACACAGTGGTGAATGATTATATTTTCAACGGTTGGGGAGCAAAATTTGATGCAAAACTTGACACGCAAATCACAAAAAAGCTTTTTGAAAAAGGAGCCGTTACAAACTGTTATCTGAAATCGTTTGATTTTGTGCTTGAAGGCGGTTCAATTGAAAGCGACGGCAAAGGAACAATTCTTACCACAGCAGAATGCCTGCTTTCAAAAAACAGGAATGAACAGTATTCGAAAGAAGAAATCGAAAATTATTTGAAAGAAAACTTTGGCGCAAACCGCGTTCTCTGGCTAAACTCTGGCTACCTTGCCGGCGATGACACAGATTCTCACATTGACACACTTGCCCGCTTTTGTGATACAAAAACCATCG
This sequence comes from Prolixibacteraceae bacterium, assembly GCA_003516705.1. Taxonomy (GTDB): domain Bacteria; phylum Bacteroidota; class Bacteroidia; order Bacteroidales; family Prolixibacteraceae; genus Draconibacterium. The sequence continues at coordinate 10,268 of DPCJ01000072.1, forward strand.
CTTTTGTGGGCTGCAATAATCCTGAAGATGAGCATTTTGAAGCCTTACAGCAAATGAAAATGGAATTGCAGTTATTCAATAATTTTGAAGGCAATCCGTACAAACTGGTTGAACTGCCCCTACCCGACGCCTGTTTTGACGAAGATGGCAGCAGGTTGCCTGCAACTTATGCCAATTTCACCATCATAAATGGTGCGGTACTGGTTCCGGTGTATGGCGTTTCACAGGATGAAAAAGCGCTGGAAATTCTTCGGCAATGTTTCCCCGACAGAAAAGTAATTGGCGTAAATTGCAGGATTTTAATTGAACAGCACGGATCGTTGCATTGCGTTACAATGCAATATCCTGAGCAGGTTAAACTGAACAAAGAAAATTTAGACTGAAATGAGTACAATAAAAGTTGGGTTGGTGCAGGTTTCGTGCACTGCCGATAAAGCAGCAAATATTCAGAAAAGTGTAAGTGAAATCAGGAAATGTGCTGCATTGGGCGCAAATCTTGTGGTTCTTCAGGAATTGCATGGCAGTCTTTATTTTTGTCAGACCGAAGACACCGATATGTTTGATCTGGCCGAAACAATTCCCGGGCCTTCAACTGAAGTTTTTTCTGCTGTAGCCAAACAAACAGGTGTGGTATTGGTAACATCGCTGTTTGAGAAACGGGCTGCCGGACTTTACCACAACACAGCCGTGGTATTTGAAAACGACGGTTCAATTGCCGGAAAATACCGCAAAATGCACATTCCCGACGATCCGGCTTATTACGAGAAATTCTATTTCACCCCCGGCGATTTGGGATTTGAGCCCATAAAAACATCGGTCGGAAAACTTGGCGTTTTGGTTTGCTGGGATCAGTGGTACCCCGAAGCAGCGCGTTTAATGACTTTGGCCGGCGCCGATTTATTGATTTACCCCACCGCAATTGGCTGGGAAAGTACTGACCCAGTTGAAGAAAAAGAAAGGCAGCTGAATGCCTGGGTGATTTCGCAACGCAGTCATGCCGTAGCCAACGGATTACCTGTAATCAGCGTAAACCGCACCGGTTTTGAAGCCGATCCTTCGGAAGTTACAAACGGGATTACTTTCTGGGGAAACTCTTTTGTGGCCGGTCCGCAAGGTGAAATAATCTCACAATTTCAGGCTGAAATTGAACAAACTGAAGTTGTTGAAATCGATTTGACACGCTCGGAAAATGTGCGCCGGATTTGGCCTTTTTTACGCGACCGCCGGATTGATGCCTATCAGGATATCACAAAACGGTTCAGAGATTAAATCGCTATCTTTCCAGAAGTCCAATGATTGCTGATGTTTCATGCGATTCGCCCGGAGCAAGGTTTATTACATCGGTAAATGCATTCACTGCTTCGATGCACACAAACGTTTGAAATCCGTCATCTGCAATATCATCAATTTTTGCACAGGTTTCTTCACCCGGATTCCAGACTGTGGTTACATTGCTACCCGATTTTGATACAAGAATTCCTCTTCCGAATAACGGGTCGTAAATCACACAATCAGCAACAGTGTCTTGATAATGGCGGGTTTCGGCAGTTTTTATTTCGAGCAATTCACTTTCCTGCGTGTAATTTTCCCCATCCAACTGGTTAAAATAGCTTGTATTTTTCAACCCTGAAATCCTGATTTCTTCTATCGAAGATATGTTGTAATAGGAATGAAGCGCAGTAGAATAATCAAAAGAAGCATCAGAAGTGTTGGTTACTTTTAGTGTGGCAGTGAGTGTTTTGCCAACAATAAAAGTCATTTCAGCACAAAAATCGTGGGGCCAGAATTTTTTTGTGGCTTCCGATGAACAAAGCACCAACTTTACCAAAGTTTCGCCACCGGGGAGTGAGGCAGTTTCGGCAACATCCCAGAACATCAATCGGGCAAAACCGTGCTGTGGCTTGGCTGGGTCGGTTTTATGAGGGCCAAACCATGGAAAACAAAGTGGAATACCTCCCCGAATCGGGCGTCCTTCCTCGAAAAAACTTTCCGGGCTCAACCACAAAATGTCCATCGTTTTGTGTGTTTTAAAACGCGTTGCATGTGCCCCGTATAAACTGATGTCTGCCTCGGCATGTTTGTTTGATACCGAGATAAAAATCATGTTTTCCTCCATCTCATCAAATCCCAGCTCGCCTTCAATGCTGAATTTATCGTTTAGTTCTTCTGCATCCAATTTCATCGTCAAAAACTATTTAGGTTGAAAATAACTCTATCCTGCAACATCTGTCATTAACAGGTTTTGGCGCAAAGTAACAATCATTTTTATGAAATTAAAAACATGCACACTTTGTTTTTAAAAGCGGTACAAAACATTATTTTTAGATACTTAAACAAAGTGCAATGAAAGAAGAAGATGATGATTTTCCCGATTTCAGAAAAACTGAAAGATTGCCGATATATAAAAAGGGAGAGGAAATTTATGAGCTGGTACACCAGATTTGCGAACTTATTCCGGAAGATAACGAACATCTCCAGTTTATTAAAGGTCAGATGCTTGGTGATGCTGCAATGTTAACTGCCAAAGTTGCAGGTGCCGAAGCTGGCGGTTTATACGATCTTAAAATGGAAAACGCAGCCATCATCCGCAAAGCAGCGCGCGATTTGATGGTGTCAAACCATTCGCTTGAAATGTTTGGTTTTGAAGAAGTAGCGTACTTTGATATGGTGAGGGATTTGATTGAAGAGTATCGGTTGCTTTTTATCGATTGGGTGGCCGGGTTTGACCGATGGAACTATATTGTCGATCGCTGGGGATTGTTTAATCCGCCTGGCGTTGGGCCATTCGATAAAGATCCGGATGATGATATTCCGTTTAATCCTGATGATTTTTTGGAGTAAAAAAGAGGCTGAAAATCTAATTTTCAGCCTCTTTTTTCTGACACCCACGAAGGTTTTAAACTGTCACAAAATTCAGCCACGAGCTGTTTTCTTCGTAACCTTCAATAACATCGGTTTTGTTGCTAAACGAAAAAGTGGCCATTAATTTCGAAATATCCTGGTGTAGCATGGTAATTCCACCATTTATCAAATCTTTTCTAAAACCTTTATTTGCCAAATCGAGTAACTGGTTTAACGAAATTATACGGCCCACTACCCTTCCCATTTCCACAAGTTTGCGTTGCTGCATTTGAAAATCAAGATTGAAATCGGTCAGTTCTTTTACATATTCTGCCGCCTGGCTGGTTAGGTCGAATTCTTTTAAAAACTGAAAAAGATTATTTTCTTTGGCGCGCTTCATCAGTTTAATTAAGCCTTCTGTTATTTGAGCATACAAAATATCGTTTGAACCCTCAAAAATCTGGAATGGGCGGCTGTCGGCAGTTCCCCGTCCGCCAATGTGACTTATCTGATACGCTTTTGCACCAACCAACTGTACCAATGACTGGGCGGCTTCCTGCATTAAATCGGTTACAACGCTTTTAACTGCGTTGGCTTCCAGTCCGTGTGGAACCAAATCAACATCAATTCTGGCCTTTTCGCTGCTGTTGGCGCACATGGCCGAACAAACTGTGTAAGAAGCCTGCAATTTTGAAAGTCGTTGCTGAACCTGGTCGTAGCCAAACAAGCTCTTGCCGCCAACAAAACGTTGCTGACAATGAGCGATGGCTTCGTCTAACATTCGTTGAATAAATCCCATTGCCATTCCCGGAAACTGCATCCGGCTGCGATGCAGCAAATCGAGCATCATTTTTACACCTGTTGAATGTGGCTGTAATTTATATTGTACCGGAATTTTAACATCGATTCTGTTTCTTCCGTAGGGAATCATGTAAAGCCCGAGGTTTTCGTAAAATTCCTCCACCTCAATTTGCTGACCGGGAGCATTCACATCGCAAATAAAAAAATCGATATCGCGCTGTAAATTCCCCGATTCGGTTTGTTGCCGAGCAGTTAATAACCAAAATTCAGCCCAGCCGGTTAAACCCGCCCAGTGCTTTTTACCTTTGAGATAAGCGTGTCCATCAGCTTCTACAAACGATGTTTGCATGTTTAATGCATCACTTCCATAATCAGGTTCGGTAATCATTAACCCGCCCATGGTTTTTTCTTCAAGAAAGCGTTTAAAAACACTTGCTTTTGCTTCTTTCTGCCCATATTTTCCAACAGGTTGCAAAAACAAGGCTGAGTTAATGCCAAATGTGAGCGACAATGCCAGCGATTCATAGGAAGCAGCTGCCAGCAGCGCAATATTTTCGTACATTAATCCACCACGACCTCCATATTGCGTTGGTATTCCAACCGACAACGGATTAACCGACATAATTTCGCGCAAAGCAAAAGGTGGCAAACCACGTTTAAGACTTAATTGATTGACATCGGCCCGGGTATGAAACACAAGTTTCATTTTGGCTTTCAGGTTATCGATAAATTCAGAAAAAGGTGGAATTGCATTTTGCTGAGTTGATATTTCAGGAGTTAATGCAGTATCAAAATAATTCATCTTCAAAATATTGTTTTTAATGTAATATACGAACCATTTAAAATGGTTGATTTTGCAGTCAAAAACATCAAAAACACCAGCTTTGCAATAATGTTCGGCAAACAATGAAAATTGCAACTTTTAGTTCATTGTAACTTTTGCTAAAAAAATGCAAGTATTCCATTAAAATGGCTAACTATTGTGCTGACTACACGTTGTGTAGCCTTTTTGACATTAAATCCCCCACCTGATTATCTTCGTTGCTTCCAATCTGTGCTAAAATTTCGCAAAAAAACATTTATCAAAATAAAATTATTGCTCTGGTTCGGTGTAAAAGTTGGAATCGTTATATTCCGCAAAAAAAAAGTTATGAAAATAATTTCGTGGAATGTAAACGGGATTCGGGCAGTGGCTCAGAAGAATTTTTTTAATGACCTTGAAAAAATGGCTCCCGACATTATCTGTATTCAGGAAACCAAAGCTCAGGATGACCAGGTGGCGGAAACTCTTGAATCAATCAAAAATTTTCATATTTACTCCAATTCGGCTGAAAAAAAAGGATATTCGGGTATAGCCATTTTGTCGAGAATAAAACCGCTGAATTTTAAAACCGATATGGGAATTGACATGCACGATAACGAAGGACGGGTTTTATGCCTCGAATACGATGCTTTTTTTCTTGTTAATGTTTATGTACCAAATTCGGGAAGCGATTTAAAAAGACTTGATTACAGACAGCAATGGGATTTGGATTTTCTGAATTATTTAAAAAACCTCGAAACGCTAAAACCTGTAATTGTTTGCGGCGATTTTAATGTTGCCCACCAGCCAATTGACTTAACACACCCAAAAGCCAACTACAATAAATATGCGGGTTACATGCAGGTTGAAATTGATGGAATGGACAGATTCACCCAAAACGGGCTGGTTGATTCTTTCAGGCATTTTTACCCCGATAAAAAAGAAGCTTACTCGTGGTGGAGTTACAGGGCCGGCGCCAGGGAAAAGAATGTTGGCTGGAGAATCGATTATTTTCTGGTAAGTAAAACATTTATTTCCTCAGTAAAAACAGCCTTTATTTTAAATGAGATAATGGGTTCCGACCATTGTCCGGTTGGAATTGAGCTAAGCATTTAAATTACATTTTGCCATTAAAAAACCGCTCATTTTAAGCCAAATGAGCGGTTTTTTAAACTAGTATCTGTATCTTTTATTTGCCAGCAACTGCGCTTCGTACTTCGGCAAGAATTGCCTTTTTACTTTTTACACCCACAATCCGGCCAACTTCGTTGCCGTTGTTAAAAATAACGAGTGTTGGAATGTTACGAACCTTGTATTTTTTTGCCAGGTCCTGGTTATTATCCACATTTACTTTGCCAATTACGATGTCATCTTCCGTTTCGGCAATTTCGTTTAATATTGGGGCTACCATTTTACACGGGCCACACCAGGGCGCCCAGAAATCGACAAGCAAAATTTCCTTTTTCAGCGCCAGTTTAAAGTTTTTATTACCAAGTGTAACAATTTTCTTACTGGCCTCCACCGGCTTCATATTCTTCATCCTGAAGTAATTCACCGTGATCAATGCGATTAAAGCAGCAATTAATACTGCTATAATAATAAGTGTCGTTGACATTTTTTAATTTTTAATTTTTAGTCTTGTATCCTTATTTCAGTGGTAATCCCAATTGCTTTCCGGTACATAGCGCTAACACCACAATATCTTTCTTCCGAAAGATTTACTGCTTTTTCCAATTTATCCATCGGCAAATCTTTTCCTTTAAACTCGTAAATCACCCGCATCTGACTGAACTGTTTCGGATGTTCTTCGGTTAAATCGCCTTCAACCACTACGTTAAAAGCTTCCACTTCAACACGCATTTTTTTCAGAATTGAAACTACATCCATGCCGGTGCAACCTGCCAGAGCTACCAGCATCAGCGGTTTTGGGCGTGGACCGCGGTTTTCGCCACCAACCGGCTCGGCTGCGTCAATTATAATTTTATGCCCGTTTACTTCGGCTTCAAAAGCCATATTTTCGAGCCAGCTCACTTTTACCTGTTCTGTTGCCATTTGTAATATTTTTTTGGAGTGCAAATCTATTTTATTATCTCAATTTATTAATGGTTTCTTAGTTATTACGCAAAAATTCAGATGCGCTCAGTGCGGCAATTGTTCCTTCAGCAACCGCTGTAGTAACCTGCCGGTACCTTTTGTTGATGCAGTCGCCGGCAGCAAGAACTCCTTTTATATTGGTTCTCATGTCGCTGTCAACCACAATTTCCCTGCGATTATTCAATGTCACCAATCCATCCAGGCTTTCTGTATTTGGTTGATACCCCACAAAAATAAAAGTGCCGTCGGTTTTTAGTTCGGTTCTTTTCCCGGTTGGCAAATGTTCAATGACTACTTTTTCAAGATGTCCGTCGCCATAAAACCCCCTCAGTTCCGACTCCATAATAAATTCAATTTTCGGGTTCTTTCTGGCTTCGTGAATGGCATGTTCAAATGCCTGAAAATGGCCGAACTGATGAACGATGGTTACCTTTGTGGCGTAATTTGTGAGCGCCACAGCTTCCTCAAGCGCCGAATTTCCGCCGCCAACCACAACAACCTCTTTTCCTGTAAAAAAGTCACCGTCACAAGTAGCGCAGTAAGAGATTCCTTTTCCTTTAAGTTCGTCTTCGCCCTCAATATTCAGTGAGCGTGGCCTTCCGCCTGGAGTAAGAATTACCGACCTGCCTTTAAACACTTTTCCATCTCCCAACTCAATTTCCTTGACTTCTCCTTCGAGGTTATATTTTGTAATTTTTATGTTCGATTTTATTTTGCAGCCAAACGATTTTGCCTGGTCTTTCATAATGCCAGCCAAAACATAACCTTTCACGGTTTCAACACCCGGATAATTGGCAATTTCTTCGGTTAAAACCATTTGCCCGCCTATAGCGCCTTCGTTTAAAATCAGTGTCGAAAGTTTTGCCCGCGAGGCATAAATGCCTGCAGTTAAACCGGCTGCACCGGCACCAACAATGATAACATCAAAAACTTCGTCCATACGACAAACTATTAAAAATTAAAAATAAGAGATGAAAAATGAGTGGTATTTGGTATTTTATAAGTTGTTCCGGTGTTGCCTTTAAGCAATCCGGAACAACTTATTTATAGTTTCTATTCGCCAAATTTAGCATCGAGAATGCCTGTTATCTGCTGCATACTCTGGATACTGCTGGTTGCCTGTACAACTTTGCCGTTTTTGTAGTACATGGTAAACGGAATACCCATAAAACCACGACATTCGGGCGCATTTCTGATACTGGCTGCTTCAGGATTATCAAATCCAATTACGGCAAATTTTACATTTGTTTTTTCTTCCTGTAACTCTTCCATTACATCGTACACAGGTAAACACATCGGGCCCATGCGGCCACAACATACCATCGCATTTTCGTTTTCACTGATAAATTTCTGCAGTTCTTCTGCCGATTCTATTTCGTGCAGGTTTGTTCTTAAAAATTTCATGATTCTAAAAATTTTATAGTTAATATTTCGAATTATAGATTGCCGATTAATTCTGCAATTATCTTTTTGTCCGACTCAAGTTTTCCCAGTAAATAGTCGTCAATAATTCGCTCGGGCGCTTCAATCGCAATACCCACGAAAAGGTTGATTTTTTCGGAGGCAAAAAGCCCGATTATGCGCCGATCGATGCGGTGTGTAACCACGTCGGTGATTCCTTCGCTTTTTAACCATGAGGGAAGTTCGGGAATGAGAATGTTATCGGGTAAAAAGGCTGTCTTTGTTGATTTTATTGCTTTGTCAACCTCAAAAACCTCGTAATAATTACATTCTCCGAAGGTTTCGCTTAATAATCCATTGGCAATTGGTATTGCTATCCGTTTCATTTCTTATGCTATTTTCAACAGTACAAATGTAAGGGACGGCTATTTCAGATTTGAGAAAACAAGACTGAAGTTTAATAGAACTACGGCTGTCATATTTCAGCTTTTTTCCTGTCAAATGATATAAACAAAATCAGAATTAAGATAAAAAACACCTTTGTCTATTGATGATTTGGTATTTTTGCAGCGTTTAAACAGCGAACAAAATGTCGGAATTGCAACAATATAATTTAGTGGCAGAACAATTAATTGCAGAGAACCTGAACATTGGCGACGGACAGAAAGCTAAAATCACCTATTTGCGTGGAGAGCAAATATTTAAACAGGGAGCATTTGCACCTTATGTGATTTATATTGTCAGTGGTTTGGTAAAAGTTTACCTGCAAACAGGCTACGAAAAGCAAATAAATATTACGCTCGCTAAAGCTGGTGATTTTCTTGCATTTGCATCTGTTTTTGGTGAAAATGTGTATACTTATTCAGCGCAGGCGCTCAGGGTATCAGAAATTTGTATGATAGAAAAAGAAAGTTTGAAAGCTGCTTTGCTAAATAATCCTGAATTTGCATTGCAAATCACCTCGCGGAATTACCGGATTGAAAGTTTGTTGCTCGAAACCATTAAAAACTTATCGTACAAACAAATGCGTGGGAAGCTGGCTTCGAGCCTTTTGTATCTCTCGCAGGAAGAATTTGCCGGTGAAAACGTTTTTGAATACCTCACCCGGCAAGATTTGGCTGATTTTGCCTCTGTTTCAACCGAAAGCGCAATTAAATTTCTGAAAGAATTTGAAAAAGAGGGCATCGTTAACCTTAACGGAAAGAATATTCAGCTGATTGACCTTGCTAAACTTGAACAAATCAGTAAAAACGGTTAAGCATGAAACTTACCGACCGCTTGAAAAAACAACTAGAAGAATCAGCACGGTTTTCTGCTTCGCGCAGTGGCGGACCGGGCGGACAGAATGTAAACAAGGTAAATACGCAGGTCGAGCTTCGTTTTTGGCTTGCTGGCACAACCTTATTCACAGAAGAAGAGAAAGCAAGACTGTTTGAAAAGCTTAAAAATAAGATCAATTCAGAGGGTGAAATTATTCTTACATCGCAGGAAGGGCGTTCACAACTTGAAAACAGGGAAATTGTAATTCAGAAATTTTTTGAGGCCATAGAAATGGCGCTCAGGGTTCAAAGAAAGAGAATAAAAACCGCTCCTTCGCAGGCCTCTGTCAGGGAAAGACTTGAAATTAAGAAAATAAACGCACAAAGAAAGCAAATGCGCAAACCACCTGAACTTTGAGGGGTTCAGTTTTTAAAATTCAGGCGAAAATGTTTTCTTTACCAAATAAAATCTTTTGCTGTTCTATGGTTCAATTGCTCAGAAATATCAGAAATAAAATCATCAGGCTGATTGACTGGTTCTACTTCCCTGTTTTTCGGTTTATTCCAAACGAGGTTTTCAGATACGCATTTACAGGTGGCATTAATACAGCTTTAGATTTGTTTTTATACTTTATTATCTACCGTTATATACTCGACATGCAAATTGTTGACCTTGGTTTTTTGGCCATCAGCGCTCACATTGCAGCTTTTCTGATAGTTTTTCCTGTTACTTTTAGTACAGGTTTTATTCTTGCCAAATACGTAACTTTCAGTGCATCAGAACTTAGGGGGCGAATTCAGCTTTTCAGGTATGGTGTTACAGTTTTCGGATCGATTATGCTCAACTATGTTTTCCTTAAACTTTTTGTTGAGTATTTTGGTTGGTTTGCCACTTTCTCAAAAGCAATTACAACGGTAATTGTGGTAATTTACAGCTATATTTCGCAACGTTATTTTTCGTTTAAAACCGCGCAGGTAGCAGTATCGCGCAAAGTAAACGGGTAACGACAACTTTAACTGATACACGGTGTTATTTAATGCGCTAATCAGTTGATTTTAAAAGTAAATGAACGAATTCCGCGACAAATATTATCCAACGGTTTTGCAGGCAATCCACCTGCTGGTATTGTACATTTTTATTCAGTCGTTGGTCGATTTTCCATTGGCAATGATAGATTATTACAACGATACTGAATACCTGTACCATCCGGTAAAGAAAATCCTGCTTGGTGTTGGGTCAACGTTGTTTATCCTTTATTTTGGGTTTAAAAAATCGCAGGCTACGCTAAAAGAAGTTTTTCCTGTAAAAGCTTTTAATCCGCTGATATTGTTTCCAATTATTACTTTTTTGTGGGCAATGCAAAATCTGCTGGAAATCCCGAATAAATTTTTAGACAGGTACATTCCCCCGCCCGATTGGTTTTGGGAAATGTTTAACAAGATTTTTGAAGGTGATTTCGGGTTTTGGGGTGCATTTATGAAAGTGGCAGTGGTGGCGCCTGTTGTGGAGGAACTCATTTTCAGGGGACTCATTTTGCAGGGATTCAGAAGAAATTATTCTCCCTTTGTTGCAGTACTGATTTCAGCTTTGTTGTTTGCGTTGTTTCATCTCAATCCCTGGCAATTTCCGGCAACTTTTATGTTAGGATTGCTGCTTGGCTGGATTATGCTGCGCACCGACAATATTTTGCTTGCCATTTTGGGGCATTCAATCAATAACTTTCTTGTGCTCATCAGTATAACTTACTGGAAGGAAATTCATGAGCTGCACTTTTATCTGTTGCAGAAACCGATGATTTATTTGTACAGTTCAATCGTTGTAATTATCTCAATTATATTGATTTATATTTTTGGCAAACGACGTATTACAAATGTAAACGAACTTTAAAAGGCTTAAAATGGATTATGTACTTATAATTTTTGGTGTGATTCTCACCCTTACCGGAATATTGGGATGCGTGTTACCCATGCTGCCAGGCCCACCAATAAACTATCTTGCGATACTGTTGCTGCATTTCACTTCAAACCATCAGTTTTCAATCCGGTTTCTGGTTATTTGGGCTGTTATTGCAGCAGTGGTTGTTTTACTCGATTATCTGATTCCTGTTTGGGGAACCAAAAAATTTGGCGGGAGCAAACAGGGTGTCTGGGGTAGCGTCATCGGACTTGTAGCCGGTTTGTTTATATTCCCTCCTTTTGGAATTATCATCGGGCCTTTTGCCGGTGCTGTAATCGGAGAATTTATTGCGGGAAAGGAATCCGGTGAGGCTTTTAAATCAGGATTCGGCTCATTTGTTGGTTTTTTGGCCGGCACGTTTATCAAATTAATTGCATCAGGTTTAATGACCTGGTATTTTTTCAAAGAACTGATAACCGGCTGACAACAAACTTTTTATTGAATTAATAAAATGAAATTCAGGAGTTTGCGTTATATTCACAAAACTTAAAATTATCTTGTCGTGATTGGTACTACAGTTGAATGGACCGACTTTAAAAAGCAACCTGAAAAACCTAAAAAGAAAAGTTCAAAGAAGAAATCAGGTAAACCTAAACTGGTGAAAATCATTTTGGGTGCTATTGTTGCTGGTATTTTTTTAGGTGCGATGTTTTTTATCCTTGTATTTATCGGTTTATTTGGACCGGTTCCCTCAAATCAGCAGTTGCAGGAAATTAAAAGCCCTATGGCTTCAGAAGTACTTTCAGCCGATGGAAAAGTATTGGGAAGGTTTTATGTCCAAAATCGCAGTTATACCCGATTTGATGAGATTTCACCAAATGTAATCAATGCATTGATTGCCACCGAAGATTCGCGATTTTATGAACACCGTGGAATCGACGAGGTTGCGCTGCTGCGTGTATTTGTGAAATCGATTCTGCTGTTTGACCGCAGCTCGGGCGGGGGCAGTACACTCAGTCAGCAGTTGGCTAAAAACCTGTACCCACGGGTCAACCTCGGGCCACTTTCAATGCCTGTGAACAAATTGCGCGAAGCAATCATTGCCTATCGAATGGAACGCATTTATACAAAAGAAGAAATCCTTGCACTATATCTGAATACGGTTCCTTTTTCGGAAAATATTTTTGGAATTGAAGTAGCTGCCGAGCGCTTTTTTTCCAAATCGCCCAAAGATTTGCAGGTACACGAAGCTGCAGTTTTGGTAGGTTTACTGAAAGCCAACAATTACTACAATCCGCATAATAACCCCGAACGGGCAAAAGATCGCCGTAATGTGGTAATCGATTTGATGGTAAAAAACAACTACATCACAAAAACGCAGGCAGAAGAGTACAAATCGAAACCTTTAGTACTAAAATACAGCCCGATAACCTACTCCATTGGTCCGGCTCCCTATCTTGTTGAAAAACTGAGACCTGAATTGATTCAATGGTGCAATGAGCACGACAATGAAGACGGTGTACCTTACGATTTGTACACCGACGGACTCAGAATTACCACTACAATTGATTATAACCTACAGATTTATGCGCAGCAAAGTGTAAAAGAGTACATGAAAAACCTGCAAGGTGTGTTCGATAACCACTGGAAAAACAGGGACATTTTTAAGGAAGAACCCGGAATTTTAAAGGCTGCTTTGAAAAACAGGGATATCAAAGGGAAAAACCTGGATGAAAAAATCAGGACTTCACTCTTTACGTGGAACGGATTGCGCGACACCACAATAACACGTCTTGATTCGATAAAACATTACCTGAAATTTCTGAACGTTGGATTTGTTGCTGTTGAACCAAAAACCGGGGCGTTAAAAGCGTGGGTAGGCGGAATCGATTTCAGGTTTTATAAATACGACCATGTTACAGCTCCGCGTCAGACAGGTTCGGCATTTAAACCGGTGGCCTACCTTGCAGCGCTTGAAAATGGCATTTTACCCGACAAGTACTATCCGAACGTGCAGAAAATTTATGATGATTACGATGATTGGTCGCCACGGAACTCGCACGACGATTATGGTGGGTATTATACAATGAAAGGCGCATTGGCCAAATCGCTGAATACTGTTTCGGTTGAAGTTTTGCTTGATGCAGGAATTGCAAATACCATCGATTTGGCAAAAAACCTTGGAATTGATGCTGAATTGCCCGAATATCCTTCACTCGCACTTGGTGTGGCTTCTGTTTCGCTGAAAGACATGGTTGAAGCTTACGCCGCGATTGTAAATGATGGAATTCCGCACGAAACCCGTTACCTCGTAGAAATTTCAGATAAAAACGGGAAAGTGCTTGAGAAATTTAAATATGAATCTGCTGAAGACCAGGTTGCATCGGCCGAAAACTGTCGGGCAGTGGTTAATATGATGCAGGCAGTGGTTAATGAAGGAACGGGCAGCG
>DPCJ01000071.1 GCA_003516705.1 Prolixibacteraceae bacterium
GCTCAAAAACCTTTTTAATTCTTTCGGGTGTTGCCTGGTCGAAATATTTGCGAAACATGGTGAGTCGATGCGATTTTGATTCTGATTTCTTTTGGCGGATGTAATCGAAATGGAGCGGCGAATATTTTTCTATTTCCTTCACAAAGCCGGCAGGGTACGATTCAGCGTTTAACCCGATGGATTCAATAATCATGGTTTCAATACTCCGGTTCATTAATGCAATAAAAACCTGTGAATCTTTTGCATCAAAGCAATTCATTTCATCAAGCGCTTTTCTGCCAAAATGAATCGTTTGGTTGACAAAACCGGCTAATTTTTCTCCCTTTTCAAAGGCGCACATGGTTTTTGTACCGTCGCCTGCATCCTGCTTTGCATCCTGAATATCGTCGAGTAACTGCAGGTAAACACCATAACCATAAAGCGCCTGTTCCTGTTGTTGATTCAATTTTCCGGCCACCAGATAACCATCGGCAAGTACCGATGTACCACCCTTTTCGAAGCAAATCCTTCTGATTTCTTCTTCGCTTAAACCATCGGCTTTCGAAAGCCGCAGACTTTCAGTCTGTGCATCGTGAATTGCGTACAAACTCTGGTAAACTTCGGGATATTCAACACGGCTAAATTGTTGTTCGAACACGCCGGTGAGTATAAAAAGCTGTTTTTCGGCAAAACTTTCAGGTAGCACTTCAATGCCGTGTAACCTGAGTTTAAACCGCTCGCTGAATTTTTGCTTTTCGGTGTTCGAAATGGTTGGGTCGTCGAGCAAATTATCGCTGTACGGATAAATCATGCTGTATGCAAAAACCGATGGTGTAATTTCTACCGGGAGATTCATCATCAGTTGCAAACCATTCATAATCCAAACATTGCGCAATCCCTGGTATATATTTTCAGGTGATAGTTCGGGGCCGAATTCACGTGCATTATAAAAGAAATCTTTGCTTACATTTCTGAATTCATCAGACAAAATAATCTCAAGCTGCTCAGACTTAAAATCGAAAACTCCCTGTAACATCGATTTAAAAACCGGGAAGAAGCTCTGTCCGGTATCGCTCTTTCTTAATTTTCTGAGATTTGATTTATTTTGTAATGATTGCAGTTTCTGCTGAATATCATCAAAATGTTTTTCGCGGGCGAGTTTCTCTTCATTTGCATAAACTCTTTCAAAAACCGGAAGATGCGTGGGACTTTGTTCCCATAATTTTGTAAAATGGTCGTTAAATAACTCAACTGCTAACATGGTTCGATTTTTTACCGAAAATTAGCTAATCAGTTCAAAACAGATTTCTTTTTTAGATAAACGCCTGCTTTTTGGGGGTGAATGAAACCATTCGCGAGATAAGTAAAAACCGGGTTGAAGAAAGGAGTGCAGGAAACGCGTTAATTCATACTGTATAAAACTGCAAAGTAGTGCATAATACTCCCGGCCAGAACAAAAAGATGCCATATTCCGTGACCGTATTTCAGTGTACGCCACATGTAAAAAACAACCCCAACCGAATAAAAAATACCGCCAAGCAAAAGAAAAAGCAGGCTGATTTTTGGCAGGTTTTCTATCATGGGGCCAACAGCAATTATCATCAGCCAGCCCATTCCAAGATAAAGCGCCACCATCAGCTTTCTGAATCGGGTAAGATAAATTGAACGAATAACAACACCCGTAATTGCCAGCCCCCAAATAATTCCAAACATAACCCAGCCCAAAGTGCTTCGAAGCGAGGTTAGTAAAAACGGTGTGTAGGTGCCGGCTATGAGCAGAAAAATGGCAGCATGATCAAAACGGGCAAACAGGTTTTTCAGCTTTTCGTTGGTAAAGCTATGGTACAAAGTTGACGACAAGTAAAGCAAAACCAGCGTGCTGCCAAAAATGCTGTAACTTACTATATGCCAGGCACTGCCTTTCATTACGGCAAAAACAATTAGTGTTACAAGTGCAGCAACACTCAAAAGCGTACCTATTCCGTGTGTAATGCTGTTAAAAATCTCTTCGCCAATGGTAAGTTTTCTGTAAGCCGAAATCTTTTTTTCCTTTTTATCAGAATTTTTCATGCCCGGTCACTTTTTCAAATTCAGCGCAAAGCTATTAAAATTAGGGTAAGCAGTGTGTTAAATATTGGTCGTTAAAACAAACCTTCGATATAAAACATTGAACTAATGAAATTTGAACTGGTTTAAGAAATTGTTATTTAGAAAAAGAACTTAATTTCAAAAACCACTAAGAAAATCGCCCGGAGGTATACAATTCCGGGCGATTAAAAAATCTCAAATATTTAACCTTTAAATTAAGAGCCGTATTACTTTGGTCCAATCAACTCGATAAAAGTTCCATCGGGGTCCTGAACAAGGATAAAAAAGCGGTTTTCGTCGAGTTTCGATGGCTTTCCGCTAAGTATTTTAATATTGTTCTTTTCAATTCTTTCCATTATCGGATTCAAGTGGTTTACCAAAATAGTAATGTATTGCATACCAGTATCATCGTTTAAATAATTTGGTTTTTTATGACCTGGTTTTGTACCAAAACTCATCAGTTTCCATTCGTTTGCCTGCGGGCTGTCTTCGAGTTTCAACACGGTGACATCTATTTTTTCGCCATCAGTCAATCCCAGTTCTTTTGCTTTTTCACCATCCACCGAGAAAGCTCCGGTTTTCTTCATACCGATTATGTTGGTATAAAAATCAACCGATTTATCGAGGTCGGTAACTACCGAACCCACAAATATTGTGGGATTGCTGAATTCTCCGGAAGGATTGTTTTGCGCTTTTGTTGCTGTTGCAAACAAGAAAAATAAAAGGATTACTGCAAAGTTTTTCATTGGGTTTAGTTTTAATTGATTTATCGGGTTAAAAGTAGAAAAAATGAATTACATAATCAGCTGGTTATTGGTTACAGATTTGATTTTTGCATAGCTTTGGCAAAAAACCGGAAATGGATTTACCACAAATCAGCAATCAGAATGTGTCGGGCTTTTTTACCCAGGCCGAAATAGTGCAGGAAACAGCTGAACAGATTATGAAAGATTTTGGCATGTTTGGCGTTGAAATCACTTTTTCGGGCAATACTGACCAGGCATACTATGAACTTCACCATCAATTGATAGAACAGATTTCGGTATTGATTGAACGGAATTACGAACTGTTGCTTTCGGTTTTGTACCAGGTGGATATCAGCGACAGGGAAATTGACCGTGCCACCCGTGAGTTGCCACATTATTCGCATGTCGAGATTATTGCCCACCAGGTAATTGTGCGCGATTTGAAGAAAGTGCTGCTCCGCCGCTACTTTAAAAACCAGCATTAATTAAATGATTCTTAAAAACTTTCAGACTCCCGCACCGTTGTATGCTTTATTGGTTTATTAAGGCAATTTTTGCACGTTCGGAAATGAAAACAGGAAAATTTAAACGAATAATGGTCACATTTTTAGCAGTCTCGGTTGTACTGATAGTAGTAATTAATTTGTTTGTTAAGTCGGCAAAATTTGGCAAACTGCCCGAAGGGGAAAGAAAAGCAAGAATTGAAAAGTCGCCCAACTACAAGAATGGTTCGTTTCAAAACATGAACCCAACTCCGCAAATGACAAGCGATGGCGGGTTTCTGAAGATATTAAACGATTTCAGGAAAGCGCAAAACCGCAGGCCTCCGGTAAAATTACCATCGGTAAAAACCGATTTAAAAAATCTTTCACCCGAAGAAAATGTACTTGTCTGGTTTGGTCACTCTTCCTATTTCATGCAGATTGATGGTAAAATATTTTTAGTCGATCCGGTTTTCTGCGGAAATGCATCGCCTCTGCCATTTATGATTAAAGCTTTTGATGGCGCTGATGTTTACCAGGCTGAAGACTTTCCTCCGATAGATTTTCTTGTAATTACCCACGATCATTGGGATCATCTTGATTTTAAAACTGTAAAACAACTGAACCCAAAAGTTGGCAAAGTGATTACAGGTCTGGGAACCGGCGCCCACTTGGAACGCTGGGGATTTCAGCCAGAAATAATTATTGAAAACGACTGGGGCGATTCGGTTAAGTTTGAAGGTGAAATTACATTTTATACCACTCCTGCACGCCATTTTTCGGGCCGTGGCACAAAACCTAACCAGTCGTTGTGGGTATCGTTTGTGCTTGAAACACCTTCGTTGCGGATTTTTATTGGCGGCGATGGCGGTTACGATGAGCATTTTGCTGAAATTGGCCAGCGTTTTGGCAGCTTCGATATTGTATTTCTTGAAAACGGACAGTACAACGAAAGCTGGAAATTTATTCACATGATGCCTGCACAGGTTTTACAGGCTGCCCGTGATTTAAATGCCAAAAGATTATTTCCTGTTCACTCCATGAAATTTGCCCTGGCCAACCACAGTTGGGACACACCTTTAAAAACAATTACTGAACTCAATAAAATTGCCGGATTGAATTTGATAACTCCTAAGATTGGCGAACCGGTAAATTTGAAAGATACTACAACAGTATTCAGTGATTGGTGGACTACGCTAAAATAAGAAAAGCGCCGGTTGGCGCTTTTCATTATCAATACTTTACTTTTTAATTTCAAAATACAAAACGAACATTCAGCCCAAAAGAGTCGGCACCAAATCTCGTTTCCTTAACCACCCATAAAGTTGGTCTCCAGTCGGCACCAATCGCAATCGGAACACTGGAAAACCGATATTCAAGACCAATTTCACCACTCATCCCAAGCCAGAAACTATCACCAAGATAAGTTGACGGACCTACACCGAGATACCAGTTGAAAGCCTCTCCATTAAGCGGTTTATAAATAAAATCCCAAAGCGCATCGATTCCCAGACCTCCTCTGTAGAAACCGAGATCGGCATGAATGCGGCTAAACTGCCCGGCACTAAAAACTGCGTCGATAGCTGCACCGCCGGCTCCATTGGTTCCGCCAAAACGAACACCTATTTCCTGTGCATTCGAACTCAAAACGCCACCAATAATAATCGCGGCTACAATGAATAATTTTCTAAGATTCCTTTTCATCTTCAATTTAAATATTTAATCACACATTAAAGTTTTACCACAATAATTAAAGAACGTTACAATTTAACTACCTGTATGAACAAGACTTTTTATTTTTAGTTTGAAAAAAAAAATCTCAATTCTGTTTTTGAAAGATAAATGACTTTTGTTACAATGGTCTGGCAACCATTATTCCATTGCCTGGTTTACTATTCTTCAGGTAATCTTCAAGCGTTTCGTCTGAAATTAATACTTTTCCACCCGACTGCGGCGCATGTAACAGGTGAATTCTTCCGTCAACTCGGATAAGAATTACAGCATGAAGAATATCGACACCTGCAATACTTGTAGTTATTCCGGCAATATCGCCATCCTGCAGTTTGTCTTCCAGTTCTGCAATTTTTTCTTCAGGGATGTAATACATTTCGCGCGCTGAAAGTTCTTTTTCCTGCCGGATAATCACCGGCAGAAAAGCAACATTTTTTAACTGTTTGTAGCTGTCGGGATGGTTACTCATGTAATTCACAGTTTTCTGGTAGCGTGTTCCGGCAATTTCTTTTGAAACCTCACGGAGAAATCCGTTTTTGCTGTTTTCGTACATCCAGTCGCTGAAATAGTGTACCCGCGAAGGATAGCCATTAATAACACCATTACGGTACCTTATATTTTGCAGAATCTTAAGATATTTATTAAAGCCCGGTTTTTCTGATTTTATTGCTATTGCAATAGCAAGACAATTTTCGGCAAAGGTTGTACAATCGAGTTCACGCAGATTCACAAGCAGTTGCTCAGGCTCTTTTTCAAGCGTATGCGCAACATAGGTTGTGCCCAGCAATTCCCTGCCAATTTTAATAATCAAATCGCCGGTTGGCGTTTTGCTTTCAGCCGAAAACTTTGCGAGCAGGTTCTCAACAATCTCCTTATCGCGAGGTTCAAACACAGCCTGTGCCTGAGCTTTCAGTTGAACAGAACTGCTCATCCACAAAAAAACTGAAAGTGTAATAAAATGCCCTAACGTATTCATTTTGCCTGATATAAAAATTATTTCCGAATTTATGAAAAAGTACTTTGTACTCAGCAAAAACAAATAACAGAAAAACAAATATCAGCCGAAAGAAATAGTCGATTTATTTTGAATAAAGCTTTTCGCGCAAGTCGTGAATTCTTTCGTCGGTAATGTAGTCGTCGTAATTCATCAGTTTGTCGATAATTCCATTTGGCGTCAGTTCTATTATCCTGTCACAAACCGATGAAATAAATTCATGGTCGTGCGACGACATGAAAACGTTGCCCGGATAGCGTTGCAAATTGTTGTTAAACGACTGAATGGATTCCAAATCGAGATGATTGGTTGGTGTGTCAAGAATCAGTGCATTGGCATTTGCAAGCATCATGCGTGCAATCATACAACGCATTTTTTCACCACCCGAAAGCACATTTACCTTTTTATAAATCTCGTCGCCGGCAAATAACATTCTTCCAAGGTATGTGCGTACAAAAATTTCGGTAGTATCGGTGGTAAACTGGCAAAACCAGTCGAAAAGCGAAAGCTGACTTTTAAAAAACTCAGCGTTATCGAGCGGCAAATAAGCAGTGGTTATGGTTTGGCCCCACTGGTAAGTTCCCGAATCGGGTTCGGCTTTCCCGTTGATGATTTCAAAAAGTGCTGTCATTGAACGTGGGTCACGCGAAAGGAATACAATTTTTTCACCCTTGTTAGCTACAAAATCCACATCCTTAAAAAGGATTTCACCATCAATGCTGGCGCTTAATCCGTGAACATCAAGAATTTTATCGCCGGCTTCACGTTCAGGAGTAAAAATAATGCCGGGGTATTTTCGTGTCGAGGGTCTGATATCTTCAATATTCAGTTTTTCGAGCATTTTGCGGCGACTTGTAGCCTGTTTCGATTTGGCCACGTTCGCGCTGAAACGCTGAATAAATTCGAGCAGTTCCTTTTTCCGTTCTTCGGCTTTCTTGTTTTGGGCTGCCTGCTGTTTTAATGCAAGCTGACTGCTCTGATACCAGAAACTGTAGTTTCCGGCAAACATTTTTATATCGTTAAAGTCGATGTCGATAATGTGTGTGCTGATGGCATCGAGAAAGTGCCTGTCGTGCGATACAACCAATACTGTATTTTCGTAATTGGCTAAGTAATTTTCGAGCCACACCACAGTTTCAAGGTCGATATCGTTGGTTGGTTCATCGAGCAACAAATTGTCAGGTTTTCCAAAGAGGGCCTGTGCAAGCAGAACGCGCACTTTTTGTTTACCACTCATATCTTTCATCAACGTGTAATGCAGTTCTTCCTTAATACCGAGGTTACTTAGCAGCGAAGCTGCATCACTTTCCGCATTCCACCCGTTCATTTCGGCAAATTCAGCTTCAAGATGTGCTGCCTGCAAACCGTCTTCATCAGAAAAATCGGGTTTCATGTACAGCTCATTTTTCTCATGCATAATATTCCAGAGCCGTTCGTGACCTTTCATTACCGTATCAAGAACAGTAAATTCATCAAAAGCAAAGTGGTCCTGTTTTAAAACAGAAAGCCGTTCGCCGGGGCCTTGCGTAATGTTGCCATTGGTAGCGTCAATCTCGCCCGAAATGGCTTTCAGAAATGTGGATTTGCCCGCTCCGTTTGCGCCAATAATACCATAACAGTTTCCGGCGGTAAACTTCATATTAACATCCTGAAACAGGATACGTTTCCCAAACTGAATTCTTAAATTTTCAACTGTAATCATCTGATAAATAATTTGTTCTACCCCGATACCTTAAAAGGGTGTGCAAAAGTAGCCATAAAATACGGTATTTCTATTCATGACAATCGATAATCAGTGAAAATCAGATGTAACGTTAATGCAATGTTCATCGCTAAACATTTTTAACATTTAATAACAAAAAAATTAAATTTATGCTATATATCTTATTTACTGTTTATTATGATATATTTTTTTGACTATAAAATCTATATAATTACTTTTTGTTTATTATAATTCATTTTTTAATGAACTAAAATATTTGTCTATCGTTTTACTACTCGAAGTTGAACAAATAAAATAATGGTCATGAAAAAATTAAACTTTTACTTATTGTTAATTGCAGTTCTAATAACTGCTCAATTTACATCGAAAGCACAAAGTGTTGTCGATATCGTTGTAAATAGTCCGAATCATACGATTCTGGAGACTGCTTTTATTGAAGCCAATTTGGTTGATGATTTGGAAGGCAGTGGCTCATTTACTGTGTTTGCACCAACCGATGCTGCTTTCAATGCTTTACCTTCTGGAACTTTAGAAGCTCTGTTGGCCGATTCGCGTGGAGCCTTAACTGAAATTCTTCTTTACCACCTGGCAAAGGGAAAAGTAATGAGTTCAAGCCTTGCTGATGGAATGATTTTAGAAACTTACAACGATGATGGTGCTAAAGTAACAGTTACCATCAACGAAAATGGTGTATTCATCAACAACGCAAAAGTTACTGTTGCCGATATCGAAGCTGAAAATGG
>DPCJ01000023.1 GCA_003516705.1 Prolixibacteraceae bacterium
CACCAGTTGGGAACACCCATCTCATCGCTCATGGCGTGGATTGAAATTCTGAAATTGCAAAATGTGGAACAGTCGTTAATTGAGGAGTTTGAAAAAGATATTGAAAGACTGGAGCGGATTACCGAACGATTCTCAAAAATTGGTTCGAAACCGGAGTTGCATCCGGCGAATGTTATCGATGCACTGAGCTCAACCGTAAAATACCTGAAATCGCGTTCGTCTGACAAAGTGGTTTTTAATACCCGCTTCAACGAAAATGAACACATTGAAATACCATTAAATATTGCCCTTTTTTCGTGGGTAATCGAAAACATCTGCAAAAATGCCATCGATGCTATGAGCAACCACGGCTCCATAACGATTGATGTGAAAGCAAAAGAAGAACAGGTATTTATTGATATAACCGATACTGGGAAAGGTGTTCCAAAATCACAATTCACCACCATTTTTCAACCCGGATTTTCAACAAAAAAACGGGGTTGGGGGTTGGGCTTGTCGCTGGCAAAACGGATTATCGAAAACTACCACAACGGAAAAATATTTATCAAATGGTCGGAGATAGGTAAAGGAACAACTTTCAGAATTATTTTAGGTAACAGGAAATAGCCTGTTTCGATTCTTTTTTCAGGGATTTTCGATGTTAATCAGTTGTTTCATTTTCATCCAAATTCCAAATATTTTGCAGAAACATTCGGGTGTTGATAAAAATTTTCTATTTTTGCCACTCTTTTTTCGAAACGTGAGCTGGAAAATGAAATATAATATTGAGTTTAAAGGCCTTAAAGAAGGACTCCACGATTTCGGATTTGAGGTAAACAATCAGTTCTTTGCACATTTTGAAGAAAGTCCTGTTGATAATGGGAGTCTTGAGATTAAGGTAACACTTGAAAAACGAAGTTCGTTTCTAAAACTTTATCTCGAACTTGCAGGCTGGCTCGAACTTACCTGCGACCGCTGTCTTGAACTTTATCATCAGCCCGTGGAGAACAGTACCGAGGTTTTTGTGAAATTTGGTGAAGGCGAAAATGATGAAGGTGAAAACATTATGTGGGTCAGCACCGAAGAACACCAGTTAAACCTCGCGCAAATTATTTACGAATACGCAGTGTTAAGTATTCCATTGCGGCATGTTCACCCTAAAAACAGCGACGGAAAACGCGAATGTAACCGCGAAATGATTGAAAAACTGAAAAAATATAAACATGCTCAGGCTGCTGAAGAGGTAAACACTGATCCACGCTGGGATGCATTACGAAAACTGGGAAATAACAATTAAAAACAAATAAATTATGGCACATCCAAAACATAAACACTCGAAATCGAGAAGAGACAAAAGGCGCACGCACGATAAAGCAGTTGCACCAACACTAGCTACCTGTTCAAATTGCGGAACAACGGTTAAATACCATACCGTTTGCCCCGAATGCGGATATTACAGAGGCAAGCAGGTAATTGTAAAAGAAATTGCAGTATAAACCAGGTGAAAAACCTGGTTTTTTTTTGTCTGTTTTTTAAACTGAAGTCAACTGAAATATTTCTCAATTTTTTAATTCAGATTTCGCATTCTGATGATTTTTCGAACGCAGGAATGAATTGTTTTGAACAAACTTTAATTATTTTCACCTGTAACAGTATCAGATAATGTCATTCTTTGATATTAACATTCATTACTTCTAATTTCACCCGTTCAAAAAAAACAAAGTAATACACATAACAAATCGATTTCATATTCAATGGCAACTTTAAGAGCAGCAATTACAGGGGTGGGCGCCTACCTGCCCGAGTACATTCTCACAAACGAAGAAATCAGTACCATGGTTGATACTACAGATGAGTGGATAATGCAACGCATCGGTATCAAAGAGCGGAGAATCAGCAAAAACCCGCTTGAAGCCACCAGCGACCTGGGTGTTAAAGCGGTGAAAGACCTGCTGAAAAAAACAAATACTTCACCCGGCGAAATTGATATGCTCATTTGTGCCACTATCACTCCCGACATGCCTTTCCCGGCAACAGCCAACATTATTGCACAAAAAGTCGGTATTAACCACGCATGGAGTTTCGATCTGAACGCTGCCTGTTCAGGTTTTGTTTTTGCTTTGTCAACTGCTGTACAGTTTATCGAATCGGGACGTTACAATAAAGTAATTGTAGTGGCAGCCGAAAAAATGTCGGCCATAACCAATTATACCGACCGTACCACTTGTCCGCTTTTTGGCGATGCGGGTACTGCTGTTTTACTCGAACCCACCATCGAAAATGTTGGCGTTGTTGATTATATTAACCGCGTAAACGGACTTGGCCGCCATCATCTGCACATGAAAGCTGGTGGTTCCTCGCTCCCGGCAACCCACGAAACGATTGACCGCATGGAACATTTTGTGTATCAGGAAGGTCAGGTGGTTTTTAAAGCTGCTGTTTCGAGCATGGCCGATATTGCCGAAGAAATTATGATTAAACACAACCTGAAATCAGAAGATATTTCATGGTTAGTTCCGCATCAGGCAAATATGCGCATCATCGACGCCACTGCCCGCCGCATGGGACTTGGAACTGAACGGGTGATGATAAACATTCAGAAATATGGCAATACCACTTCGGCCACAATTCCATTGTGTTTATGGGATTACGAGAAGAAACTGAAAAAAGGCGACAATGTGATTCTTGTTGCTTTTGGTGCCGGATTTACATGGGGCAGCGTTTACCTTAAATGGGCTTACGATTCGAATTAGCTGAAAAAAAATTGTTTAAAAACCATTCATGCCACGGGAATGTTATTTTTGTGAACTGATGGTTTTAAAATGAAGTATTTCCTCAATATATTTTTGATTCTTCTTTTTGCCGGTACAATTTCAGGCCAGCAAAATGCTCAACAAAACCAGATTCAGACCAAATCGAATCTGTCCATTCAATATTACAATGCCCGCGATTTTGAAAAAGCTGCCCCGTCTCTTTGGGGAGTTTATGAATTGTCGAAAAATTCAACCTATTTCAGGTATTACCTCGACTGTTTGATTCAACTTGAACGTTTTGATGAGGCAATCAGGCAAATTCAGCAGGAAATTAAAAAACAAAAACCTGCCAAACCTGAATTTTACATTCATTGGGGATATGTATTGAAAATGCAGGAAAAACCAGCTGAAAGCAAACTAAAATATAACGAAGCAATTGCCATAATTGCGGGAAACAAGAATGAATATCTGCTCGCTGCCAATGCCTTTCTGGGATGGCAGGAATACGAATATGCAAAAAATACTTACCTGAAAGGTGAACAGGTTTTGGGTGCCGGGCAATTTGATTACGAACTTGCCCGGGCGTATTCTTATGTGCGCGATTACACCAATATGATGGAGAAATATCTTGATTTACTCAGACAAAGCGAGCAACAACTGCCGCGCGTTGAAAGCAGCCTCGCATCGGCAATGCGGCTCGATATTGACGATGAGTTACTTGAATCATTTCGCGGGCAGGTGCTGAAAAGAATTCAGGCCAGCCCCGATGTAATCGGTTACAACCGACTATTGATCTGGCTATTCCTTCAGGAAGGAAAATTCTCAAGCGCGCTCCGCCAATCCATTGCCCTCGATCGCCGTACCGGAACTGAAGACGCACAGATTACGCAATTGGGGCAAATGGCATTGAATAATAAAAAATATGATGATGCTTTACAAGCATTTGATTATCTGATTGAAAAGGGTAAGGATAATCCGTATTATGCACTGTCTTTTTCTTTCAGAATTCATACTTCGTATATGCAATTTATAAGCGAAACACCCGGAGATAAGGCGGTTGGAGAACAACTTGCGGCCCGGTTTGCTGAGGGTTTCGGATTTTTGGGAATGACTTCGGCCAACCTGTACCTGATTCAGGAAAATGCACACTTACTTGCTTTTTATCTCGACCGGAAAGACGATGCAATTGCGCTAATTAACAAAGCCATTGAAATTCCGCGGTTAAAACCTGAAGAATGGGGACGCCTGAAATCGGAACTTGCCGATATTTATATCTATTCGGGCGACCCGTGGGAGGCCACACTGCTGTATTCGCAGGTGATTGATGCCAATAAAAACAACTCGCTTGGCGACGATATAAAACTGAAAAAGGCAAAACTTGGATATTACCTCGGCAATTTCAGCTGGGCCAAGGCGCAGCTCGATGTACTGAAAGCCAGTACTTCGAAACTCACTGCCAACGATGCGATGGAACTTTCGCTTTTGATTGGCAATAACCTGAATCTCGACACAACCGCCGCCCCCCTTGAAATGTTTGCCCGTGCCGATTTACTTTTCTTTCAGAATAAAAAAGAGCTTGCCATGGCAACGCTCGATTCGCTTGCCGAAATGTATCCCTATCATTCTCTGGTTGACGACATTCTTTTCAGAAAAGCAAAAATCGATATTGAGAAAAAAAATTACGCGATGGCTTCAGAACAATTGCAGAAAATTGTTGACGGGTTTAGTTATGATTTGCTGGGTGATGATGCCACTTTTATGTTGGCAGAACTTTGCAATTTCAATCTGAATGAAAAAGAAAAGGCAAAAAGCCTTTACGAAGAAATTTTAACCCGGTACCCGGGAAGCGTGTTTACCGAAGAATCGCGAAGTAAATATCGCGAACTGCGTGTTATTTATCCCGATAAGGAACAGGTTCCGACCAATGAAGAACAGTTTATGAATGGCGTTCTGAAAAATGAAATCAACGAATAAAGCGCTTTTGTTTGCAGGATTGGCTGTACTTTTCTGGTCAACCGTAGCCACGGCGTTTAAAATCGCGCTTCGCGAATACGACTTTATCCAACTTATTTTTTACTGTTCTGCTGTAACCGTTGTATTGCTTTTTATTGTGCTGATTCTGCAGAAAAAAACAGGACTGCTATTGCAGCAAACCCAGCGGCAGTGGCTCAATTCGGCGTTTATGGGCGCGTTCAACCCACTGCTGTATTACCTTGTTTTGTTTAAGGCATATTCGCTTTTACCCGCGCAGGTTGCCCAACCTGTAAACATGATTTGGCCTGTTACGCTGGCGCTGCTTTCGGTGCCACTGCTGAAACAGAAGATTTCGTGGTTCAATTTTCTGGCGCTTATTGTGAGTTTTACCGGGGTTATTTTTATTGCATCACAAGGTGGCACAGAAGGTTTCAAAAAAACGCATCCGCTGGGGTTGGTGCTGGCAGTGGGAAGTTCTGTTTTATGGTCGTTGTATTGGATTCTGAATGTGCTCGACCGCCGCGACGAAGTGGTAAAGCTCTTTCTCAATTTCGCTTTTGGCTTGATTTTTCTGGCACCCGTGGTTTACTTTTTTTCTGATTTTGAAATCCATCCGGGAACTTCACTTTGGGCGGTCATTTATGTCGGAATCTTCGAGGTTGGAATCACGTACGTTTTCTGGATGAAAGCCATGAACCTGAGCACCAACAATGCAAAAATTGGGAACCTCGTGTTTTTTGCACCTTTTCTTTCGCTTGTGTTTATTCATTTTATACTGAAAGAAACGATTTACATCACTACTTTTATCGGGTTGATTTTTATTGTTGGTGGCGTATTGTTGCAGCAACCGGGGAAGAGGAAGACGGGAGAAGAATAGAGATTGATGGAGACTTATGGAGATTTATAGAGATGTGATGGAATTGATTTTTGTAAAAGATTGCTTCGTCCTCGTTCCTCGTCCTCGCAATGACAATTAATATATCAATCAGGGAATTGGATGGCGGCAAAGCCGCCATCCAATTCCCTGTTCACAATTACTAAAATTGTCATTGCGAGAGTTCACCCATTTTTTAGAATGGGAATAATGAGAGAATGACAGAAAGCTGCATCAACGCTGTCATTTCGACGAGTGAGCGAGGAGAATTGAAAATCAGCGGAGCTAAATCTCTTCGAACATGTAGATTTCTCCTATCGTCGAAATGACAGGAATTTTGAATCTGTCATTGGCAGCGAAGTGAAGCAATCTGATGGTTTAATATTTCCGATAAATTTGTGGTATAAATGAACTACTTATGAATTCAAATCTCAATACTCATTACTAACAGCTATTCATGGAAAAACCACTTCGCATATTGGGCATCGACCCCGGGACAACAGTGGCTGGTTACGGACTTGTTGAAATCCGTGGGAAAGTGCCTGTAATCCTGAATATGGGGACCATTATTCCCGGTAAACTGGCCGACCATTACGAAAGATTAAATTATCTGCACGAACGCGCAATGCACTTGGTAAAAGAATACCGGCCTGATGTGATGGCGCTTGAAGCTCCGTTTTATGGAAAAAATGTTCAGTCGATGTTAAAGCTGGGCCGCGGACAGGGTGTGATAATGGCCGCAGCATTGATGTACGGTGTCCCCATTTTTGAGTATGCCCCGCTGCTTGTAAAACAGGCAATCACCGGAATGGGGCGCGCCTCGAAAGAACAGGTGGCCTATTTTTTGCAAAAGGTGTATCATTTAAACGAAATTGAAAAAAGCCTCGATGCCACCGATGCTGTAGCCGTAGCTATTTGCCATTTTATTCAACAGGGAAAACCCGAAAAATCGAAGGAATACAAAAACTGGAGCGATTTTGTAAAAAAGAACCCGGATAAAGTCAAATAAAAAAGTCTCAATACTCATCCCGATATTTATCGGAACTAAAAATCTAAAATCTGAACAATGAAACGCCGTACCTTTTTTAAAACCACAACATTAACCGGTTCAGCAGTCGTGCTGACAGGAATGGCTGCGTGTACAACACAACAGCCGGTTGAAACTGCAAAACCCGATTTTGCGACTTTTGATTTAAATGAAATAACAGTTGACGAATTACAACAGAAAATGGCTTCGGGGGAAATTACTGCAGAAAGTATCTGCCAAAAATACCTCGACCGAATTGCACTGGTTGACTCCGTTTTAAAATCAGTAATCGAAATCAATCCCGATGCTTTGCAAATTGCACGGCAATTGGATGAAGAGCGTAAAACAGGAAAAATGCGTGGACCGCTTCACGGAATACCGGTTCTGATAAAAGACAATATCGACACATTCGATAAAACGCAAACCACTGCCGGATCGCTCGCATTGGCTGGGAATATTGCCAATGTAGATGCTTTCATTGTTAAAAAACTGCGCGATGCCGGGGCTGTTTTATTGGGCAAAACCAACCTGAGCGAGTGGGCCAATTTCCGTTCAACAAACTCGTCAAGCGGATGGAGCGGACGCGGCGGACAGGTCAGGAATCCCTACTTTCTTGACCGTTCGCCTTGTGGTTCCAGCTCGGGAACCGGTGCAGCAGTTTCTGCAAACTTGTGTGCCATTGGCATTGGCACTGAAACCAATGGGTCGATTGTTTGTCCATCGGGAATAAATGGAATTGTGGGCATAAAACCCACGCTCGGATTGTGGAGCCGCCGCGGAATTATTCCAATTGCCCACAGTCAGGATACCGCCGGACCAATGACTCGAACTGTAAAAGATGCAGCTGTTTTGTTGGGTGCATTGGCGGCTTTTGACCCGACAGATGCAGAAACGCATATTGAACATGGAGAAATCTTCAGCGACTATACTCAATTTTTGAATGCTGAAGGATTAGCTGGAAAGCGGATTGGGGTGATGGCTAAACTATCAGGTTTCAATACAAAAGTTGATGATCTGTTTAAACAGGCAGTTGATGTTTTGAAAGCCAAAGGCGCTGAAATTGTTGATGAACTGAATTTCGAAAATCTTCGGAAAGCCGATGAATTATCGTATCAGGTTTTGCTTTACGAGTTTAAGGCAGACCTGAATAAATACCTTCAAGAACATCCCGGTGCCCCGTTGAAATCAATGGCTGAAATCATTGAATTCAACAAAAAGAACAGCGACAGGGAAATGCCGTGGTTTGCGCAGGAAATATTTGAATTGGCACAGACAAAGGGCGATTTGAATACTGAAGAATACCTGAAAGCACTGGCAGATTCAAAGCGTTTTACCGGGAAAGAGGGTATCGATGCAGTAATGGAAAAACACAATCTCGATGCACTGATTGCGCCAACCAACGGTCCGGCCTGGACGATTGACTGGGTAAACTGCGACAATTTCAATGGAGGAAGTTCATCGCCGGCAGCGATTTCGGGGTACCCAAATATTACGGTTCCCATGGGGTTTGTGCACGGTTTGCCAATTGGCATTTCGTTTTTTGGCCGTGCCTGGAGCGAGCCGGTTTTGTTGTCAATTGCCTATGCTTTTGAACAAGCAACCAAACACCGGAAAGTACCTGAATTCAGAGAGTCATTTTTAGAATGATATTGAAATGTTATTTGATTGGCAAAGCTTTTAAATCGATTTCAGGATGAGTTCCTGTTGTTGGGGTGCGTTGAAAAGTCGTTCCATAAACAATATTTTTATCAAAGAATCCACAGTTTTTCAGGTAAAAAGTGGCTTGGTTCACGCTGATTTCACCATCATAGTCAGCCCGTCGATTGGCCCGGGCAGTGGCATCATAGGTAAATTTTGCCTGTGTTAGTTCTGTCCATTTTCTCTGGGTGCTGATGACCCACTGGTTTCCAAATTCAACTTTTCGGGTGAGATGTCCCTGCGACGGGATAAAATTCTCGAGGAAAGAGTGTGGTTGTTTGAACCAGGTAACTTTTTGCGGACGTGAAAATGAGGCGATAATTTGCCATTGATTCTTTTCCGGATCGAAAAACCAGGATGTATAAACGGTGGCTCCTTTGCGGTTTTCGTCGGGATGCACGCGTGTGATAAAACGATAAGTTACTCCGGATTTCCAAAAATATCGCAAAAAACTTTGTCCGCCCGAACCTTCGCCACCAAACTCTTTGGTAACCACATTTTCTCCTTTTGCAAGTAAATGCACCTGTGCTGAATCTGGGATTTCATCGGGATTATCAGTAACAAAGGGACTCCAAACAGAGAAAAGAATTCTTCTTTCAGTTTCAGAATTCACCTGAATGCCACAGTAACCCTCTGCAAAACCGTTCACCATAAAATACGAACCAATAACATCGTTCCCGTCAGGAACTGTAACTTCGTTGTAAAAATATTCGATATTGCCGGCAGATTCCGGGACTGCGTAGGAAAGATGTACTGAAGGTCCCCGCCTGCCAAAATAAAAATTCTCCGCCTCGCGAACAAAAATCAGCGGTTCCTGAGCTGGTTCACCTTCAATAATCAGGTCAGAAATTTCGCCAAAAAAGCGCCCGGTTTTAGAAATTCCTTTGAAATCAATCCGTATATATTGATTCTCTTTCACTTCAACGGTTCCGGCCGGTACAGCTTCCCAGTCGAGGTTTTTTACCACAATATCAAAATTTCTGTCATTGCCCAGCACATTTATTTTTGATGAACCTTCGGGTATTCTGGCTCTGAGTGATAATTGCAATTTCCCACTGTGGCTAACCTTGAACCAACAACTTATTGTTGCATTTTCGTTATCCCAGTTAATAATCCCATTTTCACCAACTTCAACATTCCCTGCACTTTGAGTAACATAGGCATTTCCGCCAAACGGAATATTGACAGTTTGTGCAAAAAGTTGTGAAACCGGGAAAACCATTATCGCAAAAATAATCTGAATAAGATATTTCATAGTTGAATTAAAATTCAGTGTTGTTTGTGTAAACATAAAAGAAAAATGTAAAGAGACAAATGACATTTACTTTAGCATTGAAGGTACAGACAATGATACAAAATCAGCTGACTTGGAAAGAAAAAGTATCTTTGCAAAAATATTTGTCGATGAAAGAACGCCTTTTTGGAAAAACTTTACCCGAGTTGCAAACGATGGTAGAGGAGTTGGGACTCCCAAAATTTACTGCTGCACAAATTGCCGATTGGTTGTATAAAAAACCTGTTTCGTCGGTTGACGAAATGAGTAATCTTTCGAAAAAAGCCCGCGATATTCTTAACGAAAAATATGAATTCGGACTGACTGCCTACACAAAAGTACAGGCAAGTATTGATGGTACAAAAAAATACCTTTTCCCAACCATTCAGCACAAATTCATCGAAACTGCAATGATTCCGGAGGGCGACCGTCGTACGGTTTGTGTGAGTTCGCAGGTGGGTTGTAAAATGGGTTGCTTGTTTTGTTTCACTGCCAAACAAGGGTTTCAGGGTCAGCTTTCGGCTGGCGAAATTGTGAACCAAATACGCAGCATCGATGAAAAAGATGAGGTTTCAAACATTGTTTATATGGGAATGGGTGAACCTTTCGACAACCTCGATCAGGTTTTGAAAAGCATAGAAATTCTTACTTCTGACTGGGGTTACGGAATGAGCCCCCGCAGAATAACAGTTTCAACCATCGGTATTATTCCGGGAATGCTCACATTTCTTGAAAAAAGTGAAGCTCATCTTGCCGTGAGCCTGCATACACCTTTTCACGAAGAGCGCCAGCAACTGATGCCGGTGCAGGTGGCCTATCCGATTGATGAGGTTGTCAGCGAAATTAAAAGCTGGGATTTTGGCCGTCAGCGGCGGGTTTCGTTCGAATATATCGTTTTCGAAGGACTCAACGATTCGGCTGAACATGTAAAAGCGCTTGTAAAATTGCTAAGCGGGTTGAAGTGCCGTATCAATCTCATCAGGTTTCATCCGGTACCCGGTACACCGCTGAAAAGCCCGTCGGACCAGAAAATGCAGGAGTTTAAAGATGCACTGAATAATAGAGGAATTTTAACCACAATCCGCGCTTCGCGCGGTCAGGATATTTATGCAGCCTGCGGGTTATTGTCAACAAAAGAACTTGTTATTAGTCAATAGCCGTTGAAATAATGACCAATGACCAGTGACCATTTCATGACAACATCATCTTTTCAATATAAATATCCTGAAAGTCAGGATCGCTTTCGAGGTTGATGTGGGTGGTTTTTGATAGGATATTCTCAATAAAATCTTCGTTCTCGAACAAAAACATTTTTGCCCCGATGAGCGCAGTGTTTCCGAACTTTATAATTTTTTCAGTTTCACATTCAATTAATCCTGTGCGGATTACATTATCAATATTCAGAAAATTGCCAAATCCTCCTGCAATGTAAACGTATTCAATATTAGTATAAGTAATCTGAAGTTGATTAAGCAAAACCTGCACACCGGTGGCAATAGCTGCTTTTGCCAGCTGGAATTCCCGGATGTCCTGTTGGGTTACGCTTACATTTTTAGTGAGTTGTACCGAATCGGCACCGCTGTTAATTTCGCCGAAAAGTCCGATTTCTTCACGGTTGAGCAGCACTGCAATAATATCAATTAGCCCGCTGCCACAAATGCCTTTTGCCTGAACGTTGCCAATCACATGGGTTTTCAATTTATCATCTTCAAAACTGACAGACGAAATTGCGCCTGTGGTCGCCCGCATTCCCTGGCTTATTCTTGCTCCCTCAAATGCCGGACCCGCTGCGGTTGATGCACAAACAATCCTGTCGCGGTTACCAACCACAATTTCACCGTTGGTGCCAAGATCGATTAACACTGAATATTTTTCGTTTTCAGCCATTCGCGTTGCTGCAATTCCGGCTAAAATATCGCTGCCAACAAAACTTCCGATGGAAGGGAAAAATCTGATTTCTGTTTTTTCGGGCAATTCCCAGTTTAATTCTTCCGGAATAAACTTTTGAGTCCTCAAATGAGGAGTATGAAACGGATAAAATGAAAGCGAATTTACCGGCAGTGCTGAGAATATGTGATGCATCACTGTGTTGCCAACTAACGCCACTTGTACAACTTCCACCGGGTGTTTTTGCAGCATCGACAAAATCATTTCTCCGGTTTTTTGACGGACTAGTCTTTGCAACTCTTCCTGTTTTCCATCAAGGCAACTCTGGATTCGTGAAATCAGGTCGCCGCCATATTTTGTCTGGGGATTGAGTTCAGATACAGAATCGAGAACATGACCGTTTTCAAGATTAACTAATTGAGAAACAATGGTAGTGGTCCCCAAATCCACTGCCACACCAAACCCTTGTTTGGGATGAAATGAAAAATTTGAATTGTCGGCCAGGATTATATTTTCGAACTGTGTTATTTCGAGGGTAATGTCAGTTTCGGCTTTGCAATAACAGGTTAGTCGCCATTCGCTGCCCAGTTTTAATTTGTCGATTTTTTTCTGTTGAAGCTCATCAATTCGAAGTTCTCCGGCCACCAGTTTTACTTTACAGCTGCCACAAGTTCCTTTGCCGCCACACGGAAATTCAACACCAAATTCATGTAAAACATCAATCAGCGGTGTACCGCGGTTTACAACCACAGTTTTACCGATGGGATGAAGTTTTATGGCTACTTTTTCGTGCATCAGAAAATGTTAATCAAGAACGTTTAGTTGCCTAATTTAGCTAATACAACGTGAGTTCGATGTAAGAAATTG
>DPCJ01000187.1 GCA_003516705.1 Prolixibacteraceae bacterium
AAATTATAGAAGACTAAAATATTACCTGAAAAAACTAATCAAATGAACAACAGAAGAGAATTTCTGAAGAAGATGTCAGCCGGGGCTGCCGGAGTTGCAGTTACAAGCTCGTTGATGGGTATGCCGGCAAAAAGTTATCGTCGTATTATTGGTGCCAACGATAGGCTAAATGTGGCCATCGCAGGACTTGGTCGCCGGTTGGGCGCTTATTATGAACCGATTGCCTTAAAAGAGGCCAATGTACAACTTGTGTATTTGTGTGATGTAATGGAAAAACAGCGCCAAAGGGCACTACAAAGTTTTTCGCGGCACATCGATTACAAACCAAAGCTTGAAAACGATATCCATAAAGTTATTGCAGATCCCGATGTTGATGTACTTTTTAATGCAACACCTGATCACTGGCATACGCCCGGATCGATTCTGGCTTTGAAAGCCGGAAAAAACGTGTATGTTGAAAAACCCTGCAGTCACAACATGTTTGAAAACGAACTGCTTGTAAAAGCAGCAAATAAATATGGCAAAGTGGTTCAGATGGGCAATCAGCAACGTTCATCGGGCCACACCATCGAAATTATTAACGAAATTCATAATGGGGTGATTGGCGTTCCGTACCGGGCGGTTGCTTTCTATTTAAATAAAAGAGGCGAAGTTCCGTTACAAAAAAAGGTTACTGTGCCAACCGGTCTTGACTGGGATTTATTTCAGGGGCCTGCGCCGCGCCGCGACTACACCGAAGAAACCTGGGATTACAACTGGCACTGGTATGGATGGGATTACGGAACTGCCGAAGCTGGAAACAACGCCACGCACGAACTGGATGTTGCCCGCTGGGCTTTAAAAGTTGATTTGCCAACCCGCGTGGATATTGAAGCCGGTAAACGCCATTTTTTCAATGATGGCTGGGAAATGTACGACACAATGGATGCCACGTTCAGGTTTGCGGGCGACAAGGTTATTAAATGGGACGGACGCAGCCGATCTGGTCACGATACTTATAGAATGGGTGACCGTGGAACCATTATTTTTGGTAGCGAGGGAACTGTTTTTGTTGACCGTGGAAAATATGTTTTGTATGATCGTGCAGGGAAAATTGTAAAAGAAAGTAAAGGAACATCAAATGAAGCCGGCACTGCACTTGGCGGTGGTGGTGATATGACCACCGGCCACGTCATCAACTTTTTTGATACGATACGCGGAAAAGCAAAACTTACCGCGCCTATCGACGATGCATCCATCAGTATGGCGATGGTTCATTATTCGAATATTGCATACCGCGCAGGCAAAGGTTTTGATGTGGATGATAAAACAGGTTTAATTTACGACCGCGATGCAATGAAATTTTGGGGCCGCAAATATGAACCAGGTTGGGAACCCACCTTATAAGAACTACCTGCCTTTATTCGGGTTGAAAAGCTCTCCGGTTGATTCCGGGGAGTTTTTTATTAAAAAACACTATATTCAACCAACTATTTTTAAACCAATAAAAATGAAAGCAAACCTATTTTTACTTTTGCTGCTATTTCATATTCAACTCTTTGCACAACCTGCCCGACAACTGGTTCAGGTGGTGGTAACTCCTGACAAGTCCGACTGGAATTATAAAACCGGAGATCGCGCTGAGTTTACCGTTACAGTTTTCCGTAACAATGTACCGCTCGATGGCATTGAAGTAAAATACAGCATTCAACCTGAACAGATGCCTGCCATCGAAGAAGGAAAACTTACCCTGAAAAAAGGCACTGCAACTGTAAAAGCGCCAAAATTTAAAGACCCCGGTTTTTTGCGTTGCAACGTTTCTGTCGAGGTTGATGGGAAAACCTATTCTTCCTATTCAACAGCCGCTTTTGAACCCGAAAAAATTCAGCCATCAACTACTTTACCTGCCGATTTTCAGGCATTTTGGGAGAAAGCAAAACAAGATTTGGCTAAGGTGGAAATGAAACCTGTAATGAAACTGATGCCTGAACGGTGTACCGATAAAGTGGATGTTTATCACGTCGGTATTAATAACATTAAAGGGAAAGTGTATGGAATTTTATGCCGGCCAAAATCCGAAGGGAAATACCCGGCGATTTTGCATGTTCCGGGTGCGGGAATCCGTCCATATTTCGGTGATATTGCCGGGGCTGAAAAGGGTTTTATCACTTTTCAGATTGGAATTCATGGTATTCCGGTAAACCTGGACGCAGGGGTCTACAATGATTTGGCCGCAGGCGCTTTGGAAGGTTACCCGGTTACTAATATGGATAATAAAGATTTTTATTACTACAAACGTGTGTATCTGGGATGTGTTCGCGCGGTTGATTTTATTGAATCGCTTGGTTGTTTCGACGGAAAAACCATTGGCGTTACAGGCGGAAGTCAGGGAGGTGCACTCTCGGTAATTACTGCCGGTCTCGACAGCCGCATCGATTATCTTGCTGCATTTTATCCGGCCCTTTCTGACCTCACCGGGTATTTGAACGAAAGGGCAGGAGGATGGCCGCATATGTTTAAGAATGCTTTTACCAATAAGCCCGAAAAAGTGGAAACCTCAAAATATTACGACGTGGTAAATTTTGCCCGCTTTGTAAAAGTGCCTGGCTGGTACAGTTGGGGCTACAACGACAATGTTTGTCCGCCAACCTCGATGCACGCGGCTTACAACGTGATTCCGGGCAAAAAGGAACTGCATATTTTTCAGGAAACCCAGCATTGGACATTTCCGGAGCAAAACGAACGGAAAAACAACTGGTTCTATCAACAACTGAAAAAATAAAAACTTCTGCAAATGAGATTCTCTGCTTTATTGTGTGTTTTTGTTATTTCAATGTTTACTTCCACGGCCCAGGTGAAAATGAAAAAAACTGTAAACGGCCTGTTATTCACCGAAAGAAGTGACAGTGTTTTGCTCTACCGCAATAAACTTGTGAGTATTGATGGCAAATTTACGCGCACACATTACATTCACCCGTTGTGGGCGCCTGACGGAAAAATACTTACAGAAGATTTTCCAATCGACCACCCACATCATCGTGGTATTTTCTGGGCATGGCACCAGATTGTAGTTAATGGCAAAAATATTTGCGATGGCTGGGAGTTAAAAAATTTCAGCCAAAAAATCAATGATTTGCAGTTTCGGGCGCTTAAAAATGGGAGTGCGGAATTAAAAACTGAAGTGGAGTGGGCGTCGCCAAATCTGAAAAATGAAAGTGGAAAACTTATTCCGATGATTCAGGAAAAAACAAAAATCATTATTCACCCGGCGGTAAAGAACTATCGGAAAATTGATTTCGAAATCAGTTTGCTGGCTTTGGTCGAAAATCTTTCGATTGGAGGTTCAGCCGATGAAAAGGGGTACAGTGGTTTTTCGGCTCGCATTAAATTACCTGAAGATGTTGTTTTTAAAGAAGTTGCAGGGAATGTATTGCCGCAGAATACTGCTGTTGTTTCTCCCGGTTACATCGATATTTCGGGTGGAATGTTGAAAAACGGAAAACCGGGTGGTGTGGTGATAGTCGATTTTCCTGAGAACCCGGGTTATCCGCAGCCGTGGATTCTAAGGGCAAAAAACAGTATGCAAAATGCAGCGTGGCCTGGAAATCAGCTGGTACAAATTTCAACAAAGGAACCGCTGGTTTTGAAATATTCGCTGCTGGTTTACAGCGGTGAAATGAAAGGGAAAACCATTCAAAAGATGCTTCAGCATTAGACAAATGAATAAGGACATTTTGATAATAGAATAATCGATGTGGCTAAAACCCATTTTAGAAGCACAAATTAAAAACGTCAGCTAAAGCAGACGGCAATACATGAAAAGCAAAAGGAGAGTCGGATGTATTGCCGTTCGCTTCAGCGAACGGACTTGTAAAAGGATTGATAAGAGGGTTTTAACCTCATTCTGAAATTTTGGCCTGCATTGATAATGAGCCTGATTCATGAAAATATTCCTTTAGAATAGCAAATAAAAACACCCGCCGGAATCAACCAACGGGTGTTTTAAGTTGTAGCTGTTTAATATATAATTATGCAAGAAAGCTGAGTAAAATACCTGCTGCAACCGCCGAGCCGATTACTCCGGCCACGTTTGGTCCCATGGCGTGCATCAGCAGGTGGTTTGTTTTATCGTATTCCAAACCCACAACCTGTGAAACACGGGCGCTGTCGGGTACTGCCGAAACTCCGGCATTCCCGATTAACGGATTCATTTTATTACCCTCTTTCAGGAAGAGGTTGATGATTTTTACAAACATCACACCGCCAAAAGTGGCTACTACAAACGATGCTGCTCCCAAAGCAAAAATTCCGATTGATTTTAATGTAAGAAATGTTGTTGCCTGAGTAGAGGCACCAACTGTCAATCCTATAAGAATCGTTACAATGTCAATCATCGGACCTTTCGCTGTATCAGCTAAACGCTTGGTTACACCGCTTTCTTTTAATAAGTTACCAAAGAAAAGCATTCCTAAAAGTGGCAAGCCACTGGGTACAATAAACGTGGTGAGCAACATACCGGCAATAGCAAAAATTACTTTTTCGGTCTTCGACACGGCACGTGGAGGTTTCATTCTGATTAACCTTTCCTTTTTGGTTGTAAGCAATTTCATCACCGGAGGCTGAATTACCGGAACCAGCGCCATGTACGAATAAGCTGCAATGGCAATCGCTCCCATTAAATCAGGTGCAAGTTTCGATGACAGGAAGATTGCAGTTGGTCCATCAGCACCACCGATAATTCCGATAGCACCGGCTTCAGTCGGGCTGAAACCCAATGCCAAAGCAAGACAATAGGCACCAAAGATACCTAACTGTGCGGCAGCACCAATTAGAATTAATTTCGGGTTTGAAATTAGTGCCGAAAAGTCGGTCATTGCCCCGATTCCCAGGAAAATCAACGGAGGATAAATACCCTGAAGAACCCCAAAATAGAGGTAGTTTAATACGCTTCCCGATTCGTAAACGCCAATCTGGTAACCAGGAGCAAACGCAATATTACCCACGAGAATACCAAAGCCGATGGGAATCAATAACATTGGTTCAAATTCTTTTGCTATAGCCAGGTATATAAATGCCAGACCTACACAAATCATTATCACATGACCAACGGTAAGATTTGCAAAGGCGGTAAACTGTAGAAATTGCGCTAAATGTTCAACGATAAAATCAAAGAATGTTCCCATGTTTTATTCTCCTATTATAATTAACACATCGCCTTCCATTACACTGTCGCCTTTGTGTTTTAAAATTGAAACCACTTTTCCGGCCTTGTCAGCTTCAATGTTGTTTTCCATTTTCATGGCTTCGAGCATCAGCAGTTTCTGACCCATTTTAACTAAATCGCCTTCGCGAACAAACATTTCGAGAATAACACCGGGTAGCGGAGATTTAATACTACCTGCACCTTTTGGTGCTGATGGGCTTGCTGTTTTTGCCACCGACGGATGCGCATCGGTGGAAGGAACTGCCACCTGACGAACAAGTTTGGGTGTTTTTGTGGTTTTCATCGTTTTGTCAACTTCAACTTTATAAACAGTTCCGTTAACTTCAATTTCGGCAATATTATCCTCAATATTAAGGATTTCGGTCTCGTATTGATTGCCGTTTATGGTAAACTTAAATTTCTTCATGATTATCGGTTATTTGGTATTTTTCTTAATGTGTAAATTTTTGAACTCCAGGGTGAATAGGTCCGCGAAACTTTCTGGATAGTTAAAACAGTGTTTTCGTAATCGTGCATTTCACTTTGGTACAGGTGGAGTGCCATAGCAATTGCTGCATTTACTTCGCCCGACATTTCTGCATCTTCATGTACCTGTTTTGAATTGTCGGCTACTGGTTTAACTTTTGGTGTAGCTTTGCGAATAAAGTAGCGCCCCATATTTTTATAAATGACGAACAAAATTGCCAGTGCCGAAAACACAACAAACATGGCAATCATTGTCATCCCTATTCCGTAAGGATCCATTTCAACAAAACTTTCACCCGCCGATTTCTTTTTGGTGTAATCGTTGTTGGCTCCCGGAGTCGATTTTTCAAGGAACACCCATTCATCACTATCGTTTGATGGTCTTCCGAAAGTGATATCTGGTTTTTGACCTGAAGGAATTTCAATTTTGTCAATCAGAGTTTTTCCGTTGGCATCAAAAATGGCAATTGTTCTACCGTCACTTAAATCGAAATTCAAATGAAAAATTCCACGGGTTGGGTGATTATCGGCCCAAAACACAATGTAATTTCTTGCAGGAATTTTTGTTACCGGGTCACCTGTGGGAATCCAGTATTTGGTTGGATTGTTTAAATCATCAGTCAAATAGCATCCACCGATGTTTACTGTATTATAGGATGAATT
Organism: Prolixibacteraceae bacterium; assembly: GCA_003516705.1. GTDB lineage: Bacteria > Bacteroidota > Bacteroidia > Bacteroidales > Prolixibacteraceae > Draconibacterium. Next base: position 6,332 of record DPCJ01000187.1, read on the forward strand.
GAATATCTCAATCCATGCGCTGTGTTCGCCAAAATCGTCAACCGCATTCGAATCGTTATAAACCAGAATCTCATTCAGCTTTAATGCAACTGCATTTTGAGCATCAACAGAAACGCTGGTAAAAACAATCAGCAGCAGTGCTACAATTCCAGGTATGATTTTATTTATTCTTTTTCGCATACCTCAATTTATAATGGGATGTTAGTATGTTTTTTCGCCGGCATCACATCTTTTTTCGTGGCTAGTGCCTGCAAAGCACGAATAATTCGGAAACGGGTGTTGCGCGGTTCGATGATATCGTCGATGTAACCGTATTCAGCTGCTTTGTACGGATTGGCAAATTTATCCTTGTAATCCTCTTCGGCTTTCTGAATGTATTCAGCTCTTTCCGCTTCATCAGTGAATTCTGCAATTTTTTTCCCTTTCAGTACTTCGATGGCACCTTTGGGTCCCATTACTGCAATTTCACCGGTTGGCCATGAGTAGTTGATATCGCCGCGCAGGTGTTTAGAGCTCATCACACAGTAAGCGCCGCCATAAGATTTACGCAGGATAACAGTCACTTTCGGAACAGTTGCTTCGCCATAAGCGAACAGTAATTTTGCTCCGTGCATGATAATGCCACCGTATTCCTGTGCAGTTCCGGGTAAGAATCCGGGAACATCAACCAAGGTAACCAAAGGAATGTTGAAGGCATCGCAGAAACGTACAAATCGGGCTGCTTTTCGAGATGCATTGATGTCGAGCACACCGGCGAGATAGTTGGGCTGATTGGCTACAATACCCACCGATGTTCCATTGAAACGGGCAAAACCCACTACAATATTCTGTGCATAGTTGCGGTGTACTTCCAAAAATTCATGCTGGTCAACAATGGCATGAATCACATCTTTTACATCGTATGGTTTATTTGGATTATCAGGAATAATTTCGTTTAACGAATCTTCCAGACGGTCGATTGGGTCGGAGCAGTTAACCATTGGCGCATCTTCGAGGTTGTTTTGTGGCATGTAGCTCAGCATTTTTCTGATGAGCAGAATTCCTTCCTCTTCATCTTCGGCCACAAAATGGGTAACACCCGATTTTGAACCATGTACTGAAGCACCGCCCAATTGTTCGTCGGTCACTACTTCGTTGGTTACAGTTTTTACCACTTTCGGACCGGTAACAAACATGTAACTCGTGTTTTTGCTCATGATGATAAAGTCGGTGAGGGCAGGAGAATAAACAGCGCCACCTGCGCACGGACCAAAAATGGCTGAGATTTGTGGAACCACGCCCGATGCCATAATGTTGCGCTCAAAAATTTCGGCATATCCTGCCAATGCAGTTACGCCTTCCTGAATACGCGCACCGCCCGAGTCGTTAATGCCAATAATCGGAGCGCCCACTTTCATAGCCATGTCCATCACTTTGCAAATTTNNCGCCCATAAATTTTGTTTTTTCCATCCCGAAGTTGTCGCACCTGTGTTTTACAAACATGTCGTATTCTTCGAAACTACCTTCGTCAAGCAACATTGCAATGCGTTCGCGGGCAGTAAATTTGCCCTTTGCATGCTGTGCTTCAATTCTTTTTTCACCACCTCCGAGTTTTGCTTCAACGCGCAGATCGATGAGTTGTTTTACTTTTTCCTGATTATTCATTTTGAAATATTTTTTGGATTGAATTGGTTATTTCGAGCAGATTTCGGTTAAAACGCCCAGCGTTGATTTTGGATGCAGAAACCCAATGTTAAGACCTTCGGCGCCTTTACGGCCAGTTTTGTCGATGAGCTGTACGCCTTTTTCAGCCAGTTCATTCAGCGAGTCGTTTACGCTATCAACTGCAAAAGCAAGGTGGTGTACACCCGGGCCTTTTTTCTCAATAAATTTGCCGATTGGCCCTTCCGGATCTGTAGATTCGAGCAGTTCTATTTTTGTTTGACCCACCATAAAAAAGGCAGTTTTTACTTTCTGGTCAACTACTTCCTCCACGGCGTAGCATTTCAGACCTAATACATTTTCGTAATATGGAATTGCTTCTTCAAGTTTATTTACTGCAATTCCGATGTGTTCAATATGTGAAATATTCATGGTTTAAAATTTTAATGATTTATATTATTGAATAATTTATAATCGATACAAATAATTGTATGGCAGATGTTTAGGTTATAAAATTAAGCATTGAAAAAGTTGCGGGACTAAATAAACCAAAGGATTTGGTTTTCCCATGACGAACTTCAGAAATAGTTAATATACAAAAAGGTTGAAACGTGACGAACTGGTTTTTGGTAAAAAATCGTGGTTGATAGAAAAAGCAAGTAACAGTTTTTCAGACTTTAACATCTGAGTTTTTGTATTCAAATAAACACCTGTTTTTCAGCTTTATTTTTAAAAGCATCAAACAGGTATTTATTTGATTTTCATTGTTATTTATTCGGCATCCCAAACAAAATGGAAGTGCGGTCCAAAGCGTTCAAAAGCCGCTTTGTCAAGCATTTCCTGGTGGTCGGGGTTAGAAATTGAAATGATTAGTTTAGCCCTGTCCTGAAGCGAACGACCATAAAGGTTTACAGCTCCATACTCGGTAACAAGCCAGTGAATATTGGCTCGTGTGCTTACCACTCCGGCACCGGGAGTCAGAATCGGGCTGATTTTGCTGATACCTTTATTTGTAACTGAAGGAATTGCAATAATTGGTTTTCCCCCCTGGCTGAGCGAAGCACCTCTTAAAAAGTCAATCTGGCCGCCAACTCCCGAGTAGTGTGTGGTCCCAATTGAGTCGGCGCAAACCTGTCCGGTAATATCAATCTGAAGTGCCGAGTTAATTGCAGTAACTTTCGGGTTCTGGGCAATAATATTTACCCGGTTGGTATAAGCCACATCCTGCATGGCAACACCGGGNNTCAACAAGTGGTAAAATACCGTCGGCAAACATTTCTGAGTGAACACCCAAATCCTTGTGGTTACCAAGCATCGATAAAACAGCATTCGGAATAGCACCGATACCCATTTGTAATGTAGCGCCGTCTTCAACAAGTTCAGCCACATACCTGCCTATTTTACGGTCGGTATCCGAAATGGCGCCCGGGTCTTTTGCAATAAGTTCGCTGTTATCTTCAACAAAAATATCGATGTCATTGATGTGAATCATTGCATCGCCAAACGCACGGGGTACGTTCGGGTTGATGATGGCAATTACAGTGTCGGCTTTTTCAACTGCGGCAAGTGTCGCATCGACCGAGGTTCCGAGTGAAGCATACCCAAATTTATCAGGCGTTGAAATCTGGATCATCGCCACATTTACTTTCAGGTAGCCTTCACGAATCAAACGCTGGGTTTCGTGCAGAAATACAGGTATATAATCGGCCCAGCCAGCCTGTGTTTGTTTGCGCACGTTGTGACCCACAAAAAACGATTCGAGCTGAAAAATGCCTTCAAATTCCTGGTCGGCATACGGTGCAGGTCCTTCAGTGTGAATGTGCTGAATACGAACATTTCTGAATTCCTTGTTCCGTCCCCGTTCGCACATGGCGGCAATCAGCGGATGCGGCGTAACAGCCACGCTGTGAAGATGAACCCTGTCGTTCGATTTTATTACTTTAACTGCTTCCTGTGCAGATACAATTTTGATGTTCTTCATTATTTTTCAGATTAAACCAATGGTTAGTATTCGATAATAAGTGTTATAAAAATCCAAATCTCCGGTTAGGTTTATGTATGGCACGAATCACAAACAGGCAATTTATTAATTTATTGAAAGTCGTTTATTCCTGCTTTTAAAACCGCGTGCAAATATAGAAATTCAAATTGGCACATGAACTTTTGAACGATTTAAGTAGTCGTTCAAAAGCGTTTGTAAAGTATTTGTTAAATGGCGGAATTACAGCGAAATGTCATGGTTTGAGTGGTTGATATTACTTCCTTTTTTTTGCCATATGTTGTAAAACATATTCGGTAACGTTTACCCGATAATTGTTGTGATTAATCAATCATCGATTTTTAATATTAAGATAAAAGGAAAATTAGCGATGTAACCCTGATATTTTCTCCTCTTTTTCCTATTTTTACCTCAAACATAAAAACTGAAAAGTCATGATTAAAGAAAAAATGTTAAATGCGTTGAATGAGCAGATAAACGCCGAACAATATTCCTCACTGCTTTATTTATCCATGTCGGCCTGGTGCAGCGAAAAAGGATTACCCGGTTTTGCCAACTGGATGTATGTGCAGTATCAGGAAGAAATGACACATGCCAACAAATTTTTTAAATATATAGTTGAGCGCGGTGGCAGAGCATCGTTAAAAGCCATTAAACAAATGCCGGTTGAATTTGATAGTATTCTTGATGTGGTTGAGAAAACACAGGCACACGAACAACTTGTTACTTCACTGATTAACAATTTGGTTGACATTGCCGTTGAAGAACGTGACCATGCAACCCAGAGTTTTTTAAAGTGGTTTGTCGATGAGCAGGTTGAGGAAGAAGCCAACGTTCAGGAAATTCTTGATACACTGAAACTCATCAATGGCCAGGGCAATGGCATTTTTATGCTCGACCGCGAATTACGCCAGCGCGTATTTGTTGACAGCACGGCAGCCACAGCAGTATAACCGGCTATAAAATATTGTGATGAAAGGCTGCCGATTGTGCAGCCTTTTTTTTGCGGTTCCTGTAACTTGAAGGGATTAGATAGAAGATGTTAATATTGAAATTTTGACCTCTCCCAACCTCTCCAAAGGAGAGGAGAGTTCGTGCCGGGATGATGTTTTTTTTGCATGAAAAAGTCCCCACTGGGGGATTAAGGGGGTCAGGGAATTAAAATTGAATGAAATTATATGCCAATGGAAAATGAAACAAAAAAGCCAGGATGGAATACGGCTCAAAAAGAGTTTTACCGTAATTATAAATTCATTCGACAAAATTTAAAAGAAAACATGACACCTGCTGAACAATTTTTATGGGATGAGTTGAAAAATAAAAAGTTAGGAGTAAAGTTCAGGCGACAGCATATTATTGATAATTATATACCTGATTTTGTTGCACTTTCGATTAAATTAGTAATAGAAGTTGATGGTAAAATTCACTTGATTCGTAAGGATGAAGATACGTCAAGAACTTTCTGGTTGAATTCGATTGGATATAAAGTAATCAGGTTTAAGAATGAAGAAGTAATTAATAATATTGCCGAAGTATTGGAAAAAATAAAATTGGAGATAAGGCTTTTGACCTCTCCCGGCCTCTCAAAAGGAGAGGAGTAATTGTGCTGATAATTAAAATTTTAGCACGAAAAGTCCTCCATTGGGGGATTTAGGGGGTCAGGGATTGTAAGATTTGAATTTGGGAACAGAAAAATTACGGATTGAAACTAATTCTCCAAAATAATGAATAAAGAGTATGGAAGTCAACGAACAAATATTTACCCGGTACGAAAACCTCAAATCATTTTGTCGAATTAACTGGGATATTGCCGACCTTGAAAAAATTGAAAAAGCTTTTTTGTTTGCCAGGGAAATCATTGGTGAACTCAGGTTTAAGACGGATGAAATCATTCTGTGCCATTCCATCGATGTGGCGACTGTTATCGCTACAGAAATTGGCTTGGGGCCCGACTCAATTGTGTCAGGGTTATTGCATAATGTGATGTATGCCGGGCTTGAAAGAAAAGCAACGCCAAAAGAAATTGAGCAGGCGTTTGGCGATAAAGTAGCCGGCATTTTGGAAGGAATGACCAAAATTAATGCCCTGGGAACCGACACCGTTGATCTGCATTCTGAAAATTACAGAAAGCTTCTATTAGCGCTTGCCGGCGATGTGCGGGTAATATTGCTCAAAATTGCCGACAGGTTGCAGGTAATGCGTAATCTCGGTTTGTACGACGAAGTAAGCCGTTCACGGTTGGTAACCGAAACTGCCTATTTGTATGCACCTTTGGCACATCGGCTCGGGCTATACGCAATCAATTCCGAGTTACTCGATTTATGCCTGAAATTTCAAAAACCCGAGGCTTACAATTATGTGGTTAACCGGCTGAAGGAAACAGAAACCGAACGTGCCAATTTTGTAGCCGAATTTGTCCGCCCTGTTGAAGCAAAATTGAAAAGCAGGGGGTTTGAGTTTTCGATGAAAGCCCGGACAAAGTCCATTTCGTCGATACACAACAAAATGAACAAACAAGGTGTGTCATTCGATGAGGTGATGGATTTATTTGCCATTCGCATTATTATCGACTCGAAACCTGAAAATGAAAAATCGGATTGCTGGGTGGCGTACTCGTTTGTAACGGAAGAGTACCAGACCAATCCCAACCGTTTGCGCGACTGGATTACAATTCCAAAATCGAANNATTCTTGAAAACCCCGAAGTGAATGTGGTCGATTTTATCGACAGGTTTAAAACAGATATTTACAGCGACGAGATTTTTGTGTTTACACCAAAAGGCGATTTGAAAAAACTGCCCAAAGGCGCTACAATGCTCGATTTTGCCTACGAAATTCACTCCCGGTTAGGTGATTCGTGTGTGGGCGGAAAAGTTAACGGCGTAAAAGTTACCTTAAAGCACAAACTTCAGAATGGCGACCACATCGAAATTGACACGTCGGGGAACCAAAAGCCAAAATTAGACTGGCTTGAATTTCTTGTAACATCAAAAGCTAAAAGCCGTGTAAAAGCGAGTTTAAACGAGGAACGCAAAGTGATGGCCGAGCAGGGTCGCGAAATTCTTGTGCGTAAGTTCAAAAACTGGAAAATGGAACTTACAGACGAGGGGATGCGCAAAATGCTGAAAAAGTACAATTTTAAACTTGCCATTGATTTGTATTTCGATTTGGCCACCGGTAAAATCGATCCGCTTGAAATAAAAACTTTTCTGAGCGAAAAACCCGAAGAACCCAATGCGCGAGCTAAACTCGAAGAGTTGATTCCTAAAAAAGAAGTAAAAAACCTGAACTTTGAGGCTGGCGACGATTTTCTTGTAATCGATAACAATATTAAAAACCTTAATTATAAACTGGCTCAATGCTGTAATCCGGTGCAGGGCGACGCCATTTTTGGTTTTGTTACTATCAGTCATGGAATAAAGATTCACCGGAATTCCTGTCCGAATGCCGCGCAAATGAAAGAACGATTTCCGTACCGTGTTATCCTGGCAAAATGGCGCGAAAGCAGCAGCAAAAACTCATTTCTTACCACGCTCCACATTTCAGGTGTCGATGAAATTGGTATTGTTACCGAAATTACCCACATTATCTCAAAGGATGTTGGCGTTCACATGCGTTCAATCAATATCAACTCCGACAAAGGAAAATTTGAAGGTATTTTAAAGGTGCTGGTTTATAATGTGGAGCACATCGAATTTTTAATGCAACGCCTGAAAAAGGTAAAAGGCGTGGTTTCGGTAACCAGGGGTGAGGAGTGAAGTCAAGTAAAAAATGAGAGATGAGAGATGAAAAATTGTGGAGCAGTTTGAAAGTATGGACATTAACTTAAAAAACGTAAGCGAATTGTTGCGGGCTGAAAAAGCTGCAGACGCACGGAAACTATTTGATGAGATTCCATTCGGGAATAACATTGAATACTTGTTGGTTAAAGGTGAGTTGGAACAAAAGTTTCAGGAGTGGGGAAAAGCATACAATTCATTTGGCAAAGTTCTCGAAATTGACCCGTTAAATACCGAAGCTAAAACAAGGCTGGAAATGATAAATGGAATCTTAAACTATTTCAGCCCCGACCAGTTTAATCCATAAAAACAGAAAGAAAAAATAATAAAACCAAATCAGTAAAATGATTGTTTTTTGAATAAAAATCAATCATTCAGGTTCTTGTAAAATGGTTGTGGCTATAGGATTTTATTTCAGATTTGTTATTTTTGAGGGCTTGTAAAGAAAAAAATAAAGTCATTTATAATTTAAATTGGAAAAAGCACAATGAAAAAAGTACTATTAATTGCGGCGGGAATCTGTTTTTCCGTATTTACGTTTGCGCAGGATGCGGCAGAGAAAATTAATCAGGCACAGGAAGCCATGAAAGCAAAAGATTATGCAAAAGCCTATACTTTGTATGATGAAGCAATGAGCAACCTGGGCGATGTTCAGGTTGATGTTTCGGTGAACTTTAATATTGGTTTTGCTGCATACAAATCAGAAAATCTTGAAGGTGCAATAAAATATTTCGACAAAGCTATTGAGGCGGGTACCAATGTACCCAAATGTCACGAATACAAAGCGTTGGCTTATAACGACAAAAAAGATTATCCAAATGCAGTTGCCTGTTTTGAAAAAGCAATTGAAACAGCAACTGAAGGAAAAGATGAGTTGTATTTTAATGCTGGCATTGCCGCTTATCGTGGTAAACTGAACGAAAAAGCAATCGACCTGTTCGGTAAAGCTTTTGATGCAGGTTATAAAGGCGAAACTGCTATTTATTACAAGGCAGTTGCACTAAAAGCGCTTGACAAAAACGATGAATATAAAGCAGCATTGGAACAAGGAATTGCCAAATATGCAGGCGACGAAAAATTGAGCAAAGCGTTGGCAGGCGTTTATGTAACCGAAGGAAACGAGCTATATAAAAAAGGGGCAGCTATTATCAGCGAAGCCAATAAAAAAGTAAATGCCGGCAGCTTAAAAACCGATGACCCGGCTTATGCTGCAGAACTTGAAAAATCGAAGGCTGAATTTACAGCCGCTGTTGCGATACTCGAAAAAGCAAAAGCGCTTGACGCATCGAATGCCAATGCTCAGAAATTGCTTGATGCCTGTGCCGCAGCAATGAAATAATGATTGTTGAGAAGGCAAAAAAATACCGCTTCGGAAATTCCGGAGCGGTATTTTTTTTTTAGTGATTTTCTTTCGCTTTTTACATCAGCTTTTTGTATTTCACACGTTTTGGTGTTTCATCGCCCAAACGTTTTTTACGGGCTTCTTCGTATTCCGAAAACGAACCTTCGAAATAAGTTACCTGCGAATCGCCTTCGAAAGCGAGAATATGCGTCGCGATACGGTCCAGAAACCAGCGGTCGTGCGAAATAACCACGGCACAACCAGCGAAACTTTCAAGACCTTCTTCCAGTGCACGAAGCGTATTCACATCAATGTCGTTGGTTGGTTCGTCGAGCAACAAAACATTGCCTTCCGATTTTAGCGCAAGTGCTAGGTGCAGACGGTTTTTTTCACCACCCGATAAAACGCCGCATTTCTTTTCCTGGTCGGCACCTGTAAAATTAAAACGCCCGACATACGCCCGCGAGTTGGTGAGTTTATTTCCCAGCATCATCGATTCTGTTCCGCCGGTAATCACTTCGAAAACCGATTTTTCAGGGTCGATGGCTTTATGGGTCTGGTCAACATAGCTGATTTTCACCGTTTCGCCAATTACGATATTTCCTGCATCGGCCTGTACTTGTTCCATTATCAGTTTAAAAAGCGTGGTTTTACCGGCACCGTTTGGCCCGATAACACCAATGATTCCGGCAGGTGGCAGTTTAAACGACAGGTTTTCGAACAGAATTCGGTCGCCGTAACTTTTTGTTACACCTTCCATTTCAATTACCTTGTCGCCCAATCGCGGACCGTTCGGGATATAAATTTCGAGTTTATCTTCCTTCTGTTTTGTGTCTTCGTTCAACATGCGGTCGTACGCGCCCAAACGTGCTTTCGATTTTGCATGACGTGCTTTTGGCGCCATTCGTACCCATTCAAGCTCTCGTTCGAGTGTTTTCCGGCGTTTGCTCTGGGTTTTTTCTTCCTGTTCAAGGCGTTTTGTTTTCTGTTCGAGCCACGAGGTGTAATTGCCTTTCCACGGAATTCCCTGGCCACGGTCGAGTTCAAGAATCCATCCGGCAACATTATCGAGGAAATAGCGGTCGTGCGTGATGCAGATTACTGTTCCTTTGTATTGTGCAAGGTGCATTTCGAGCCACTGAATACTTTCGGCATCGAGGTGGTTGGTAGGTTCGTCGAGCAGTAGTACATCGGGTTCGCGCAAAAGCAGGCGGCAAAGTGCCACGCGGCGGCGTTCGCCTCCCGAAAGCTCGCTAACCGGCTGGTCGTCGGGCGGACACTGCAAAGCATCCATCGCACGCTCTAATTTACTGTCTAAATTCCAGGCATCATGCTGGTCTATTTTTTCCTGCAATTGCGCCTGTTCAGCCATCAACCTGTCCATTTCGTCAGGGTTCTCATAAACCTCGGGTAGCCCGAATTTCAGGTTAATATCTTCGTATGCCTTCAGCACGTCAACTACTTCCTGCACACCTTCCTGCACAACTTCCTTTACTGTTTTTGTGTTGTCGAGCTGCGGATCCTGGTCGAGCAGGCCCACTGTGTAACCCGGCGAAAAAACAAGTTCGCCGTTAAACGCTTTGTCCTGCCCGGCAATAATGCGTAGCAGGGTCGATTTTCCCGAGCCGTTTAACCCAATGATGCCGATTTTGGCACCCAGGAAAAACGACAGCGAAATGTCTTTGATTACTGTTTTGCTGGGTGGGTAGGTTTTACTCACCTTGTACATCGAAAATATAATCTTTTCGTCGCTCATTTTTTAACTTTTAATTTTTTGCAAAAGTAGGAAAAAGATGGCGGGCGCCGCAGGTTTTCCTTTCAAATGTTTTCGAATCGGCAGGGATCGGGTGGGATCGCGATTTCAATGTTTAACCTGTTACACGCTGCGTTACTAAATCAGCGTTCAATCTCTCTCTTTATCAAATTTTCAATTTCAATCAGCCTATCCAAAGGGATTGCGTTTAAAGTTTGTGTGAGATGAACTACTTTATCATTTCGTTTGATTGAAACCAGCGGATGTTTGTCGGCGTCGATGTCTATCTTCTCAGGAACCCATTCCAACAGGTCGTTGGGTGTACAATTCAGGAGTTCGCAAAGTTTTTCGACATCGGCCAAATCGAGCCGTTTGATGCGGCTATTGGCAATGCGGGTGGCAAAATTATCGGAATAACCAGCCTTTACCAGGAAACTGAAGGGTTTATCGATACCCCGCGCTTTAAAAATACGGTTGAAGTTGAATTTCAGCATAACCAGGTTGTTTGTTTTTCGAAGTGTAATCTTGTTATTTGTAATTGCTTCGTTATTTTTTCAAAATAACACGTTTTAAATTAAAATAAATACGTGTTAATACAAAAATAAAATATTTTATTGAAATATGATAACGTTTATTTTAAAAACAAACTCACTTATTTTAAAAATAGATACTTTTTATTATAAAAATGTGTTGTTTAATATAAAAAGTAAGTCGTTTTTTACATTATGAGGCTACGTTATTTCGGCGTTTGGGTTGTTTTAAATATAGCAGGCGAAAGGATTCGCACGGGAGCGGTGGCCGGGATTGTTTAAAAAAACTGACCAAGACAGGTAACTTAAACGGTTGTAGGTGTGAATAAGAAATACTTATTGATTGCAAATGAGTGACTTATCGCGTTCTTGCTGGCAATTTTTTATCCGAATTTTTTCGTTGAACAAAAAAACCAATGGCAATTCCTGCGTAGTACAGAAAATTAAATAATCCGAAAATGTATATCCCGGTTGTTTTGAGGAAAACCCGGTCGGCAACCAGCATATAAACAAAAACAATATTGTAGAAAAAGTTACCCGCAAAATAGAGCAACACCGACGAATTTAACCAAACGGCTGGCGTTAAAGCCAGTTTCTTAATTTTTGCCTCCACTATAATTTTAGCAAACAACAAAATCGAAAAAAATACAAGCAGCAAGTTTTCAATTGTTCTTGTAAAAGGGTATGAAAACAAGTTTTGAATCAATAGAAAATTAACTATACAATACGATTCAAATAGAACAATTGCGGTAATAATGTATTTTTTGTTGATGAATCCTTTCAGGTGATGCATGTAAAACAATGCCCAAAGCAAAAACTCGAACATGATGTAAAAATGCAGACCCGGTGTATTGGTTTTTATGCCCAGGCTTGCAATCAGCCAATTTGTTGCTTCAACACAAATCCCTGCAACCGAATAAGCAAATATCAGTTTCAGCGTTTTATCAAGGTGTTTAAATGAATAAATTCCGGCAACGACAGCAATCAGGGGAGAGAGCAAATCAATCAGCCGGATTAGCAACATTGTCTAAATTTTTTCTTGTTTTTTGAGTTGTTATTTGTCAGGTGTAAATCGCACGGCAAAGGTGCTGTTTACTCAATTTTAATTTTATCGATCTCCTGCATAATCCGGCTGGTTGCCGAGAGGGCCACGATGATTTTCTGGTAGTGCAGAACATCGTCGAATTCCAGTTTACGGCCTTTTCGGTCTTTCAGCCATTTTTGGGCTGGCTGGTAGCCGCCAATGTAAAACTCCCACGCGACAAGCGGAACATTGTCGAAATACTGGGTGTCGTTGATGTAAACTTTACCGACCACCCCGTCCTGCGGACACCCCTCCTCTGCGGGAGGGGAATTGACCACCCCGTCCTGCGGACACCCCTCCTCTGCGGGAGGGGAATTGAAGAAGATTTTTGTAACCATATTATCGCCATCAACCGGATATTGTGTGATGTAATTTTCTACTGTAGGGCTTTCCAATAAATGAATTTGCCGGATTTCACCACCCAGTTTTACCAACTGCCAAAACGTGTCTGCATCTTTTGGATACGGCACTCTCGGAAAATCAATTTTCAGGAATTCTTTGTATTTCTCGCGGTAGGTTGGCGAATGAAGCACAGCATAAATGTAATCGAGCAGGTCGATGGGGGCAAAAGTGGTTTTATAATCGTCGCGCACTTCGGGGCTGTTTATAAAACAAACATTGCCTCCGGCTTCTTTCTCCGGAACAAAACCTAATCCCAATTTTTCAGCTATTTGTTTTACAATTTCCTGATTCAGATTGGGCGTTCTGGCGGCGGTTGGCTCAATGGTTTGCTGTGCAGTAGGTTCAGGGTAAAGGTAGAGGGGAAAAACCTGGCATCCTTCTTTTGTTTTATTTGAAATAAAACACTGGTCTGAGATTATATTCGATATAAAAATGTGATTGAAGTTATTGTCTGCTAATTGTCTCGTTGATATAAGTGCTACATTTTTGGAATCTACATGCCGCAATACTTTTGTGTTTAATCTTGCTACAAAATTAGAATCATAATAGATATACCTTTTGTCAAAGCACCTATAATTTTGAAGCTTAAAATAATCTTTTATCAATCCTGTCTTTTGTATTTCGATTCTTGATTTTGCTAAGTCCCATTTGTCATTATCTTTTAGCACTAAATCATACTTTTTTGCTAAATTTTCATTTGACAATTCGTTTCCTACGAAATCATTCAGTCTTCTTATAATTGCATCCTTATCAAAATCTGTAATAAACCTATCTCTTTTAGTTAATAAGCCCAGGGAGTTTATATTAAACAATTCATTTAAAGCTAGCCCGATACTATATTTATTATGCAATCCGAAATCCTTAGGTACCATAAAATACATTGGAGATTTATTTGGTAATTCAGCAAATTGCACATTTCGTAAAGAGTTTTCTATCAGAAAATCATACTTTAATTCACGTTTTCCAAATAAATCATAGTGAAAGACTTTACCTAATTCGCTAGCTTTCTTTTTGCCATTTTTGACAAATATATTAATGGATACTCCTTGCATAATATCGAATACGTTCTGGTCAACACTCCCATCTACTGCGGTCTCATTCCTCTTGTTATTTCCGTGTAAATCAATGGTGTAAATCTTATCGTAGGTTTTTAGCAAATTCCATCGCATTCCTCTGAAAGTTGGATTGTCTAAAAATCCATGTGGATTAATAAATGCCAAGACTCCGCTACCATTTTTCTCAATAAAATGCTGTCCGTAACGCAGAAACTTCACATAATCGTCATTTATAAATTTTGAATTTTGCTCTTTGAGTTTTTCTTTTCCTCCTGGTTCTTTCTTGTAATCTTCCATCAGGCTCATTATCCACTCGCCTTTGTTGGCGCTTTCGCCACTATACGGCGGGTTTCCCATCACCACCATCACGGGCGTGTCGCGTTTAATGTGGTTGGCTTCGTTGGCTTCGGTGCTTAACCAATTGGCAAAGAGTGTTCCGGTGTCGGGGTGGTGTTCTTCAAGGCTGTTGGTCAAATAAACCCTATAACGTTGGTCTTTGGTGGGTTTGTAGCCTGTTTCGGTTAAAAGTAAATCGAGTTTTAAATGTGCCATGGCATAACTTGCCATCAGCAACTCAAAACCATTGAGGCGTGGCAAAAGGTGCGTTTCAACATAATTGCTCCAAATGCCTTGTTGCTTTTCAAATTTACGGTGAACGTGTTTAATCACTTCGGCAAGGAAAGTGCCTGTTCCGGTTGCCGGGTCGAGAATCTGCACGCGGTGCACTTCGTGCTCCATTTGTTTGTACCCGGTAGCCGAACGTTTGTCGGCGGTTTGCGAGTTTACAGCAATTTTTGTTTTCGAGGTGTCGGCCAAACCTTGTGGCAGGCCAAATTCGGTTTTCAGAATATCGTCAACTGCACGTACAATAAAGTTTACCACCGGTGCCGGTGTGTACCAAACACCCCGTGCTTTGCGTAGTCTGGGGTCGTACTCGCTCAAAAATGTTTCGTAAAAATGGATGATCGGGTCTTCCATTTTGGTTGACTTGCCGTAGTTTTTCAGAATCTCTTCGACATTACAGGCCAAAAATATTTCCACCAAACTGTCAACAATCCATTTTATGCGGTCGTCAATATCGGGACCGGCAATGTATGCAAACAGCTTTCGCAAAAAAGGATTTGATTTTGGAATGAGTTCAGCCGCTTCCTGTCGGCTAAACGTGGGCAAAGTCGGGTCGTGCAGTCGGGCGGCAAACATGCCGTAAGCAATGGTTTGCGCATACACATCGGCAAATCCTTTGGGCGTAATGTCGTGAATCAGGATATGCTTAAAAGCCATCATCTGGTCTTTCAGCGTGCTGTCTTCCTGATGTTCTTCATCGCTTGTCAACGCCTTTTCAATCACTTCAGAAAGAAGGCGGGCTTTACCAGCCATCATTTCGGCAAGTTTTTTACTGCTTTTTATGGTTTGTCCAATGTGTGTGCAAAAGTCTTTCATCAGGTTTTCGAAAGCGGCAAAGTTTTCAGGTAAGGGGATAATACGACCACCCCGCCCTTCGGGCACCCCTCCTCCTGTGGAGGGGAATTTACCACCCCGGCTTTCAGCCTTCCCTCCGGTGGAGGAGAATTCAAGACGGGCAATGGTAATTTTGGTTACAAATTGACCGTCGCGATAAAGCAGAAAGTTCAGATAGTCGGTAAAAATCAGGTTGTTCAGCGATGCCTTGTAGCGGTCGAACTGTTCCTTGTTTCCGGTTTTCTTTGCCCCTTCGAGGTCGCGGTCGCCAATGTCTTTGGCTTCGATGAATCCAACAGTAATATCTTTCTTAGTCAAAATATAGTCGGGAGCGCCGCAACTCTGACGTTTGGGTTCGTTGGTTGCCCTGATTGCCGGAACCAAACTTTCTATCAATAGTTGCAAATCGCCGCGAAAAGTGTGTTCGGTTGCATTTCCCAATTTATAACGCTGGCTGATGTTGGCAATGTACTGATCTAAGGTCATTTCAGATTTATGTTACGGATAATTGCAAATGTATCAAAATCCTGCTTTGGTTTGCGCCGCGTTTACAATTCCTCCAAAGCTTCCTGGTAATCGTATTGCAAATCTTCGTGCAATGATTGTAAAACCTTTTCGATTTTAGTCCGCTGACGCAGGTAGATATTGCGGATTACAGTGTTGTGGTACCGGTGAAACCCATCGGCTTTCATTTTCTGACAGAAATAAATCAGCAATTCAATTTCCACTTTTGCGGTTCCTGCAAATTTTATGTATTGACTCACAATCCGGGTTGCCTTTCGCAATGATTTTTTTACATAAAGATGGCTGTGTTTATTTATCAGACTAAACACAACATCCAACTCATTTTTACAATTTTGAATAAAGGTAATTTCATCGTTTGCTTCATACAAAAGGTAACTTACCAACTCTTTGTTTTCTTTTTTGAATTTTGCCAATCGTAAGACAATGGCCTGCAAATCGGCAGGGGAGAGGTTTTTTATTTCATTTCTGATGTCGCTGAGCGAAGCAGATTCCATTTTTACAATTCGATATAAAAAGTTGTGCCGTTTTCCTGGGAGCTTTCAAATCCAACATTTCCTTTCAGGTATTTTTCGCCCAGTAATTTCATGCTGTAAGTGCCAATTCCACGGCCAACGCCTTTGGTTGTAAACGAGCGTTTAAAAAGCTGAAGTTGAATATCGCGCGGGATAAATGTGGTGTTATGAACTGAAAACCTGATGTTTTCGCCTGATTTACTGCACGAGATTGTAACTGTGCCATCAGGAAGTGACGCTTCAAGCGCATTTTTAATCATGTTTCCAATCACCCTCCGGAGCAAAACTGCATCGGTTTTTAGTTTTGTCATTACCGACGCTCTGCTGATGGCGATAAACTTACCGGCAATACTTTCGTGTCGTGAGTATAAATCGGCCAAATCTTTGAGAATTTCAATCGAATTAATTTCTGAAATCACGGGTTGAAGGTCGCCGGTTTCAGCTTCACTGATTTGTCGTTGCGTTAAAATTTCGTTAATCAGGTTCTCCGATGCTTTGTTTATTAAACGGGCTATTTTCTCAATGGCATCAGGCTCTTTGAGTTCATTAATTACGTTTGATAATCCCGAGATTCCGCCGGCGCTGTTTAATACATCGTGGTAAAATACGCGTTCAAGTGTTTGTTTTCTCTTTTCGTTGCTGATGTCGTTTATCGTAAAAATGGTGAGTTTTTCATTTGGTGTATCGAATGGTGAGGCAGTAACCCGGAAGTCAAGCGCATCATTTTCTACGGTCAAAATGCGGCATTCTTTTTCTGAAGGTACACCCGATTGTGATTCTAAAATGGCATTTACGGCCCCACATTTCCGGCAGAATTCAGTGGTGCCGCATCCTCCTTTTGTCAGCGATGAATGAATGCAGTTAAATGCTTCTCCGGGGCGTTTACCAATAACAGGGCTAAATTCGGGCAACTCCAGAAAATCAGTAAAAACTTTGTTGGCATAAACTATCTGGCGTTGCTGGTTTAACACAAGCAACATTTGCGAAACTGAGTTCGACATGTTTACAAGCAACAGGTCTTTCAGTATTTCGTTTTGCTGGTTGATCAATGTTGAATAATCGGCTCTTTGGGCAGGGGCAAATTCAGTTTTGATCAATTCAGATTCCATCGGATAATTTTATGCGGTTAATTTAGCTGTAATTTTAACAAATAAAATAAAGTGATTTTTTTTATTTGAAAATGAATTAACGGATATTGTTTATCTGAACATCTTGATATTCATAGCCTATTGGTATTTTTTTAACTGTGACCATGGTTTTCGATTCTACTGCTAACTGAAAATTTAGTTCGAAAATGTACGGCAGACTATTTTGGGCAGAGGTTTCCCAATCTTTTGACCCCTGAAAATTGATTTTCACAAAAAACATGCTTTTTACTGGTTGGCCATCTTTTATTGCAGGCAACAACCTGCCATTGAAAGAATTTACTGATTGGCTAATGAATTGATCAATCGCAGATTGACAACTGTTAATAATTTTACTTCCGGTCAGAGTTCCGTTTTCATCCACAATAAATGCAATGAATGCAGCTATACACGGGTTTAAATAAAGCTCTTTTGGAATTTTGATCTGATTGGCAATTTTAATGATAAGCTCATCGTCGTAACCAACTAAAATCAGAGGGCGGTCAACTTTGTCGTACACAAATTCGTTCCCCTGTTGTATCAAAAAAGAATCGGGATAAAAATTTGGTTCAATAAAAAGAATTGTATCGGTGTAAAAATCAAATTCCAGTTTTTTTTCGTTGGTTTTGTTATTTCTGAAAACCCAGTGGTCTGCCCGCAACCCTTGATTATAAGTTCCTGTAACAAGGGTGTCGTTTGTGTTTGTATGAATTGCATAATATCTACCGTCCATTAACTTCGATTCCTTATCGATGTAATAAACCTCTTTGACAATTCCGGTGATTTCGGTTTTTTTCTTTCGAGACTGACCCGTTAATAGTAATACAGAACAGATTAAAATACTGATAGTTAAAAGGAGTTGCTTCATAAAGTGATTCTTTTTTATTTGATGGTTTCAATGTACAAATCTTCCACTTCCTTACGTGCCCAGGGTGTGCGACGCAGAAATACAAGGCTCGATTTGATGCTTGGATTAATTCTGAAACAGTTGATTCTGATTCGGCTTCCAAGTTCTTCCCATCCATAGTAACTCACAAGATAAACCATAATAGCTTCAAGGGTTTTGCCGTGTAATGGATTGTTAGGTTGTTCCATAATCAGTTTCAAGTTTCAAGTTAGGTTTCAAGTTCCGGGTTCCGGGTTTCGGGTTGTACCATGTATCGGGTTTTTCACCATTTTCAAATTATCTCATTTCCAAATTCTTTCCATTCACGCATTCATACATTGTAGCATTCACGCATTATTTCATTTTCTCACAATTTCAACTCTTCCAGCAATTCAATATACAGCTTTATCCCGTTGGTGATTTCGCTTTTATAAATGTACTCGTTGGCGGTGTGCGAACGGGCTGAGTCGCCGGGACCCATTTTTACCGACAGAAACGGAATTATGGCCTGGTCGGATGTAGTAGGAGAGCCGTAAGCCGGAATACCTTTCGATTTTACCAATTTTGCAAACGGGTGGTGCTCTGAAATTCCTGAAGAATTCAGCCGCACAGAGCGCGGCACCACCTCCGATTGCAACATTCCCGCAATAATTTCAGCAGCATCTTTGTTTTTATAAAATTCGTTGGTGCGAACATCGGCTACAAAGTGACACACTTCGGGAACCACGTTGTGCTGGGTTCCGGCCTCAATCATGGTTACTGAAATTTTAACTTCGCCCAGTACATCCGAAACTTTTTCGAATTTAAAGCTGCGAAGTTTCTGAATATCGTCGATGGCTTTGTACAATGCGTTTTCACCTTCGTTGCGGGCTGTGTGGCCCGATTTTCCGCGGGCGTAGCAATCGAGCACAAGCAATCCTTTTTCGGCGATTGCCAGTTGCATTTTTGTGGGTTCACCAACAATGGCAAACTCAACCGGGCCAAGTTTTGACAGCACAATTTCGAGCCCGTGCCTGCCCGAAATTTCTTCTTCGGCAGAAGCTACAAAAACAAGGTTAAAAGGTAAATCGATACGCTCATAAAAATGTACAAAAGTGGCTAACAGCGCCACCAGCGGACCTCCCGCATCGTTGCTGCCCAAACCAAAAAGTTTGTCGCCTTCTTCGATGGGCGAAAACGGGTCGTTGGTGTAATCTTTGGCAGGTTTTACTGTGTCGATATGAGAATTGAGCATAATAGTGGGTTTTCCCTTTGAATAGTTTTTGTTGAAAGCCCAGGTATTGTTATCGGCAGTTTTGTATGAAATTTCTTTTTCTTTCAGAAAATTACGGATAACCGCTGCCGCTTTTTCTTCTTCCTTACTGATTGAAGGTGTGGCAATAAGTTGTTTTAACAGGTCGATGTATGTTTTCATCTGCCAAAATTAAAACTTCCAACGCATTTTTACCCACAAATCACCGCCAAGTTCCCACCATTTTTCGGTAGCAGAACGGGCTGTTGTGCTGGTGTAGTTGGTTAAAAACTCACGGCTCAGGTTTGTTTTCTGGCCGTTTTCAAGATTTTTCAAATCCTCGTTATGAAGTTCAGCAGCCCGTTTTTCAATAAAATCGATTTCTTCAAACAGCTTGTTTTCTTCCTTCAATACTTCGGGGACCAAAGTTTCGCGGCCAATTTTCCAGTTAACCATAGCCAACCGGTTGGTTTGGCGAAATGCCCACAAAGCCGACTCGCGGCTGTAATGGTCCTGCCCGCAGTAATTAAAACTTTCAGGCAGTTCGAGGTTCCCACAATATATCGGAATGCGTGGACTCAGTGTGGGCACATCGAAACTGAAAAACAGGCGGCCACCAATTTCGTCGGGCAATTCGTCGCGCAGTTGGGCTACCCACGAGTAGGCGCAGTATTGCACTGCAATCGGTCGGTTAAAAACCACAACATCTTTTTCGAGTGCATTCAGCAGGTCGCGTTTTTCAGTGGCCATCCACGGGTGCGCTGCCGGACTTACAATTGTGTCCACTTTTTCCTTGCCATCCTTGTCTTTACTTTTCATCGGAACTTTCAGGTTGCGAGTCATTTCCCATTCGGTGCTGTCGTAAGTGGTTCTGTACAATTCAAGTATCTGCCTTACGTTAACCTTTTGCTCAGGCTGAACCGAAAATGGCAACTCGGGGCTGTCGTATTTCAATCCGAGTGACGGGGCCAATATGCTGAAAACAAAGTATTCGCGAATGGCAAACGGTTTTTTTACATCACCGTAGGCTTCCCAGAATTTAAAGGGCTTTTCTCCATCCCAGAATTTCATTTCGCGCGCTACATCAAAAACATTTTCAGAGTACATATAAAAATCGGGCTGGTCGGTTTTAATTTCTCCAATTCGCGCAATGTTGGCCGAAATTCCCACATGATTATCAGGAATGCGCTGCGCTGCCCAAACACCGCCAACTTTTGACGGCCCCTCTCCAAAAATCTCCATTTGCCAGACTTCGTGTTTGTCGGCAATGGTAATGCATTCTCCGGCATCGCCATAACCGTATTCCTTTATTAAAGCTCCAATCAGTTTTATGACATCGCGTGCGGTGGTACAGCGTTGCAATGCAACACGTTGTAGCTCCTCAATCAGAAAAAGTCCTTTTTCGTTTTTCAGTTCTTTTTTCCCACTTATGGTGGTTTCGCCTATAGCCAGCTGTTTTTCGTTGATACAGGGGTACGCTGTATTGAGGTAGGCAAAAGTACTGTCGGCTTCGGGTATTTCGCCTTTCAGTTCCACTTTGTCCATGCTCCAGGCGGTGTGTGTGTGCATGGTTCCCCAGTAAATTTTGTGGGTGGTGTCGCGCTCAAATTTTTGTGCGGGCACAAATTGCAGCCACGTGCGATAATAGGCATCGCAGGTGTGGGCGGTAATTACCG
Organism: Prolixibacteraceae bacterium; assembly: GCA_003516705.1. Taxonomy (GTDB): domain Bacteria; phylum Bacteroidota; class Bacteroidia; order Bacteroidales; family Prolixibacteraceae; genus Draconibacterium. The sequence goes on from DPCJ01000187.1 coordinate 27,329, forward strand.
AACCATCGTCGGTGGCTTTGCAGCCCGCCATGATGCTTGTACAACTTTCTCTGTAAAGTTCATCGTCGGGGTTTTGTGCTGCAATAAAAAACGGGGCTGCTAAAAGCAAAAGAATCAGCGTGGTTTTATCCGAAAAGTGTTTCATTTTATTTCGATTGATTAGGAAGGTGTCAAAAATAAAACTTTTTCGGAGAATAGGGTTTTAAAAAAAAACAGCTCTTTCAATTCAATCGAAAGAGCTGTTTCTTAAATCTGCGCACACCGTTAAGGTTACTTCTTTTTTCCTGCTTTCAGGGCTTCTTCGGCAGCCAGCCAGTCGGTTTCCGGTGTTCCATCGACACCGGCAGCAACACGTGCCTGGTAAATTTCTTCTGCTTTCGCACGGATATCAGCCTCGGTTAAGGCTTTCTTTGTAGTGGTTTTAGTCGTTTTGGTTGCTTTGGTTGTTGCTGCTTTTTCGGCAGTTTTCTTTACCGTTGTTTTTTCTGATGCAGCGGTAGCTTTTTTTGTTGCCATAATTTTATTTTTTTAATTGTGGTTAAAATCAGTGCAAGAATACTAAATTTTAGTCTGCTAATTTTTATTCGTTCTAAAATAACATTGTTAACTAATTGAATATAACGATTAAGTAACATAAAACCTGTTGCAGATTCATCCCTGACAACGTTTTCTTATTCTGTTCCGGTTTAACTATATTTGCCGGAAATCGATAAAAAATGAGTTCAATAGTAATTACCGATAAACAAAAACAATTAGCACAGTTCTCAAAAGCCTTAGGTCACCCGGTTCGGATTTATGTGCTTGAACTGCTTTCGAAACAGGCATGTTGTTACAGCGGCGACCTTTCTGAAATACTTCCCATTGCAAAATCAACACTTTCGCAACATTTGAAAGAACTGAAGAAGGCAGGATTGATACAGGGCGAAATTGAAGCTCCGAAAGTAAAATATTGCATCAACCGCCAAAATTGGGAAACTGCTAAAATTCTGTTTAAAGATTTACTTGACAAATAGTTTTTTTTGTGAAAATTGTTCGTAGTTTTGCGAACGACGAACAAATTAAAATTTTAGAATATGGATATTAAAATTCTTGGCACAGGCTGCCCAAAATGCAAAACACTTGAAAAACTAACCCGCGATGTGGTGGAGCAAAACGGAATTGATGCGAGTATCGGCAAAGTGGAAGACATTATGGAAATCATGAAATATGGTGTGATGACAACGCCCGCGCTGGTGGTTAACGGAAAAGTTGAAATCAAGGGGCGCGTTCCTTCTTCCGACGAAATCAAACAAGTATTAACCAGATAGAATAATCAAAATGAAAAAGATTCAATTACTCAGTTTTACAATTGTTTTGTTGTTTGTCAACTTTATCAGCAATGCACAAAACGGTGGCGCAACAAAAGTTCAGGCTTATTATTTCCATAACCAGGTGCGTTGCGAAACCTGCCGGACGGTTGAATCGGAGGCAAAACAGAATTTGAAGGAATTGTATGGCGAAAAAGTTTCGTTTCAGGCATTAAACCTCGAAGACAAAGCCGCACAGGAAATTGCAAAAAAGCTGAAAGTATCAGGGCAAACACTGTTGGTGGTGAAAAATGACAAACAAGTGAATCTTACCAACGAAGGGTTTTTATACGCAGTAACCAATCCCGATAAATTCAAATCCATTATCAAAGAAAAGGTTGACCCGCTGGTAAACTAAATTCGATGGAATTTCTAACCAATTTACTTGAAAACAGCACCATGCCGTGGGTAACCGCGCTGGTGCTGGGATTAATGACTGCCATCAGTCCTTGTCCGCTGGCCACCAATATTACCGCGGTGGGTTTTATCAGCAAAGACATTGAAAACCGCAACCGTGTTTTTGTTAATGGCTTGCTATACACATTGGGCAGGGCAATCAGCTACACAGTAATTCCGCTGGTTATTTTTCTGGGTGCCGACCAGTTTAAATTTTCAGGTTTCTTTCAGCTTTATGGCGAAAAAATATTAGGTCCGTTGCTGATAATCATTGGTTTATTTATGCTCGACGTGATTAAAATAAAATTTCCCGGCATGAGCAAGCTTACTTCGAAAATGGAAAACAAAACCAGTTGGGGCTATTTTGATGCCATTTTGCTTGGAATGATTTTCGCGCTGGCTTTCTGCCCGTACAGCGGTGTTCTGTATTTTGGAATGCTCGTTCCACTAACAGTGGCAAGCGCATCAGGATTGTATCTTCCCATTGTTTTTGCCATTGCCACAGGTATCCCGGTCATCATTTTTGCCTGGGTTCTGGCTTTCTCAATTGGTTCAATCGGGGGCGTTTACAACAAAATGAAAAACTTTGAAATCTGGTTCCGCCGAGTTGTAGCTGTGTTGTTTATCGTTGTGGGTATTTATTACATTATCAGGGTATTCTTTTAAAAAAATTTAATCTGAATGTTCGTCATTTAACGAACAAATATTGATTTACATAAATGCAGAAAAACAAAAAAATAAAACTCATTGCTTCGGTTGCAGTGGTATTGCCGGCTTTGATACTGTTGTATTACTTCCTTCAATCTTTGGTTGATTATGTTACTTATCATTTGCTGGGTTTAAAAGCTGAAACGCATCTCGGGGCTTCCATCAATTTTTTTATTTACGATACCATCAAAATCCTGATTTTGCTTTTTCTCATCAGTTCGCTGATGGGGCTGGTAAATGCCTATTTTCCGGTTGACAGGCTTCGCATCTATTTAACCACCAAAAAAATGTATGGGCTTCAATATCTTTTTTCTTCCATTTTTGGAGCAATAACACCATTTTGTTCCTGTTCATCCATTCCTCTTTTTATTGGATTTGTGAAAGGTGGAATTCCACTTGGTGTAACTTTTTCGTTTTTAATTACTTCTCCGTTGGTAAACGAAGTTGCTGTGGCTATGTTCCTCGGGTTATTTGGGTTAAAAGCCACACTGGTTTATGCCATTAGCGGAATTTTACTGGGAACAGTCGGGGGGTTTATTCTTGGAAAATTTAAGTTAGACCGGTTTCTCTCCGATTGGGTAAGGGAAATTCAGGCAAACTCAGAACAGGAATCTGAACAGTGGGAGACAGATAAAACTCCGTTTATCGACAGATTGCCCATTATCATTCGCGAAGGCTGGAATATTGTGCGGAAAGTACTTTTATATGTCATCATCGGAATTGCCATCGGCGCGGCTATGCACGGTTATGTTCCCGAAAATTTCTTTACCGAATATCTTTCGGCTGACAGATGGTACGCAGTACCGCTTGCTGTAATACTTGCTGTACCAATGTATGCCAACGCAGCCGGAATAGTGCCGGTCATTCAGGTATTCGTGGCGAAAGGCGTACCACTTGGAACTGCCCTCGCTTTTATGATGGCGGTTGTGGGTCTGTCGCTGCCCGAAGCAACGTTATTAAAAAAGGTGATGAAGTGGAAACTCATTGGAATTTTCTTCGGAACCATTTCAGTGTTTATTATCCTATTAGGTTACTTATTCAATTTGATTTTATGAGAACAACAGAATATCCTTCAAATCAGAATTTTACCGTTGAAGGTGTTAAACACATCAATGTTGCCGATGCTTTTGAAGACCTGCAAAATGGAGAAGCGGTGATGATTGACGTTCGCGAAATGGAAGAAGTGCAGATTGAAAGTTTTCAGCACGAACGTGTTTTAAATCACCCAATGTCGGTGATTATGGACAGGTTGCCATACATCGCCAAAGACCAGTCGATTATCGTGGCTTGTACCAGTGGAATTCGAAGTGTAAAAATAGCCAACCTGCTGCAATATCAAGGCTTTCCTGATGTTTCCAATCTCGATGGCGGACTGGTAGCCTGGAGAAAAAATAAATTGCCAACCCTCAGTATTTTGCCTGAAACGGGTTGCGGTTGTCATTCGGGAGATAAAAAACCGGAACTGGCAATTAAGAACCCGGTTTCCAAAGCGGCATATGCAGGAAACATCGATTTTAAAAATGTAACAAGAATTTGAAATGGAAACAAACGATTATCAGAAAATTACCAAAAATCTTGCGCCGATGCTCAACGCACTGTCGCATCCGGCGCGGTTGCAGATTATGCTGCACCTCGCCAAATATAACGGTTGTCAGGCGCGCAGTATTTCTGAAAGGTTGCCCCTGGCAAAATCAACGGTTTCGGAGCATCTAAGCAAATTAAAGGAGGCCGGATTAATTACCTGCGACCTCGATGGAACCTGCTCGAATTACAGGTTAAACGATGCTGGTTTTGAATTACTTAAAATCTTTTTTACTGAATTTATTGATTTGGTTGAACAACAACGGGCTGAACCTCAAAAATGCTGTCCGGCTGCCAAATTAAAGGGCGATACATTGTTGCACGTTACAGAATTATAAGACAACAAGTATTTTTATTAGTGGCGTTTTGATTGCTAAACGAATAATTCGGGTATCTAAGAATTTGAAGAATTTAATGTCAATAAAACTTAAAACCATAAAAATGAAATCAAAATCAGTAAAAGAATTTTCAATTGCACTCAGTCTAATCTTTGTGTTTGCGTCTGCCGTTTTTGCGCAAAGTACTTCAAAAGTTGATAAGCAGGCAGAGCCAAAATATAAAGTAACTTTTGTTGAACTCGGTTCTGTACGCTGTATTCCCTGTCAGAAAATGCAGCCTGTGATGAAATCCATCGAGGAAAAATATGCCGGACAGGTTAAAGTGGTTTTTCACGATGTTTGGACACCCGAAGGTCAGCCATTTGGCAAAAAATACGGTATTGAATCGATTCCAACCCAGGTTTTTTTAGATGAAAACGGTAAGGAATTTTCAAGGCATGTAGGATTTTTCCCCGAAGAAGAACTGGTAAAAGTGCTGAAACAAAAAGGGGTGAAATAGTTTCTGTCGTTGCCCGAAGCAACTTGGATCATAAAAGTTAAACAGTGTAAACTCATTTAAATCTTCTTCGGAACAATTAGCGTATTTATTATTTTGCAGGACTATATATTCAACCTGATTTTATAAAACAAAAACACAAAAATGGACAGAAGAAAAGCATTTAAAATTGCGGCTGGAGCTGTTGCCGCGGGTGGAGCAGGACTATTTACACTTACTACTGCTTTTAAACCTGAAATAAAATTCGAAAACACGCCTCAAAAAATTGATTTTAAACAGGACGAAAACAACTGGAAATATTCAGGTTTAGACCCCTTTGTTACGGCCGAACTTGCCTATAAATATTACAGCGAGGGCAGTTGTATGTTTGCCACTGTAAAAAGTGTTATCTCTCAATTGGCAGAAATAATTGGTGAACCTTATAAATCATTTCCTATACATTTATTTAAATACGGGCATGGCGGAGTTGGTGGATATGGTTCGGTTTGTGGTACATTAAACGGAGCTGCGGCGCTGATTGGTTTACTAATCACCGATAAAAGTGTTCAGGATAAAATGATTGCCGATATTTTCAGATGGTACGAGAAAGAACCTTTGCCTGCCTTCAATCCGAATACTCAGGCATACAACTATGTGCCGGTAAAAAGTATTTCAAATTCGGTTTTATGTCATGCTTCCAATACAAACTGGTGCAAAACTGCCGGATTAAAAGTTGACAGCAAAGAACGCAAGGAAAGATGCCGGAGAATGACTGCTGATGTTTCAATGAAACTTGCCACTTCGCTCAACGAGATTTTTACCAATACTTACTTAACCAATATTCAGTCCGATGAAACGGTAAATACATGTGTAACATGTCACGGAAATGAAGGGAAAGTGAATAATACTGCGGTAAAAATGAGCTGCAATTCGTGTCATTCTGAATCGGTTGCGCACCGGGTTTTTGCTGACATACATTATAAAGTGATGGATTAATTTGCCAAAACAACATTTTAACCTATAAAACTGTAAAGATGAAAACTTCAATTGGATTTATTGGCGGAGGAAGAATTACAAAAATTTTTCTCCAGGGATTTAAAAAAGCAGGTCTCGAATTTGAATCGGTAAAGGTTTTTGAGCCAAACAGCGAAACACTGTCAAATCTCCAAAAGTCTTTTCCTGAAATTGAAAAAGCTGAAAGTGCCGAGGCAGCAGCGACGCAGAAAGTTGTATTTGTTGCCGTTCACCCGCCTGTGGTAATGGAAACCTTGCAAAAAATTAAAGACACGGTTACCGAATCGACTGTTGTAATTTCGCTGGCGCCAAAAATCACACTCGAAAAAATGGCATCGGTTCTGCCAACCAAAAAGCTGGTCAGGGTGATTCCCAACGCAACATCGTTTATTAACGAAGGATTTAATCCGGTTTCTTTTTATCCCGGCTTTGAAGGAAAAGAACAAAAATCTGTATTCAAACTGTTGAAAATTCTGGGTAAAACTATTGTAACCGAAGAAGCCAAACTCGAAGGTTACGCTATGGTTTCGGCCATGCTGCCAACCTATTTCTGGTTTCAGTGGAATGAGACAGAAAAGCTTGCCCTCGAAATGGGATTAACTCCTGAAGAAGCAAAAACGGCTGTAAATTCAACCCTGAAAAAAGCGTTGAAATTGTATTACAAATCGGGCTTAACACCGGAGCAAGTAATGGATTTAATCCCGGTAAAACCCATCGGTGAAAACGAAGCTGAAATCAAAAATATATTGAATACAAAATTATTGGGGTTGTATGGGAAGATAAAACCATAAGCCGGATTTCAGATTTGCAAGTCCCTGTAATTTATTCATTATTAAATGATGAAAATTTTAATCGTATTTAATGACGTATTCATACGTCGTATTAAATAATGTCGTATGTTTACGTCGAATTTAAAATTAAAATTATGGTAATAGCAAAAACAGCTCTTTTTAACGAAAACCTTCAGGTAAAAGCAAGTTTGTTTAAGGCGCTTGCACATCCGGCGAGGTTGCAGATTCTTCAGTTTCTGGCCGAAACAAAAACCTGTATTTCGGGCGACATTTCTGAAGAATTGCCTTTGGGAAGAACAACCGTAAACCAGCATTTAAAAGAACTGAAAAACGCTGGCTTGATTCAGGGACAGGTGGATGGCGTGAAAACAAATTATTGTCTCGATTACGCAAAAATTGAAGAAATGAAAGATTTGCTGAGCAGCTTTTTGAACGAATTTGAGACTCCCGATAATTTTTGTTGCAAATAATCAAAAATATAAAACAATGAAAGTATTAATTCTTTGTACAGGCAACAGTTGCCGCAGCCAGATGGCGCACGGATTTTTACAGTCGTTCGACAGTGAACTTAAGGTATGTTCTGCCGGAACCGAAGCTTCCGGAAAACTCAATCCAAAGGCAGTTGAAGTGATGAAAGAAATTGGCATCGATATCAGTCACCATACTTCCGATTCGGTTGATATGTATTTAGGCGAGGAGTGGGATTATGTGATTACCGTTTGCGGTGGTGCCAACGAAAACTGTCCGGCTTTTTTCGGAAAAGTAAAACACCGGTTGCACATCGGTTTCGACGACCCTTCTCATGTAGTGGGAACACCTGAATTTATTGAAAGCGAATATTATAGAGTGAGGGATGAAATTAAGGAAGGTTTCTGGAAGTTCTATCAGGATAATTTGAAGACAAATTGATTTGAAAATGCAGGAATTTGAAAATTTGAAAATGATGAAAGCAGAAGATTTAAAATTAGTAGTAAAAGAAAAATACAGCGCAATTGCCAATGAAAGTGTGCTGTTTCAACAAAGTGGCTGCTGTGGTACAGCGGGTTGTTGCGGCGATTTGGGCATCAGCATGATTGGCGACGAATATGAAAACATTGAAGGCCATGTTCAGGCTGCCGATTTGGGTTTGGGTTGTGGAATCCCGACACAATTTGCCGGAATAAAACCGGGAGATGCTGTGCTCGATTTAGGGTCGGGTGCCGGAAACGATTGTTTTGTTGCCCGCGCCATTGTTGGAGAATTAGGTAAAATTACAGGCCTTGATTTTACTGATGCGATGGTTGCAAAAGCCATTGAAAACAATAAAAAAATCGGATATACAAATGTTGAGTTTGTACAGGGCGACATTGAAGAAATGCCTTTGCCCGACAATACTTACGATGTTATTGTTTCGAATTGTGTGCTAAACCTGGTTCCCGATAAAAACAAAGCTTTTGCCCAAATGATGCGGGTTTTAAAACCTGGTGGCCATTTTTGTGTGTCGGATGTTGTGCTAAAAGGCAATTTACCCGAACAACTGCAAAAAGATGCCGAAATGTATGCCGGTTGTGTTTCTGGCGCAACACAATTGGAAGAGTATCTTCGGATAATTGAAATGAAGGGATTTAAAAACACCACAATTCATAAATTAAAGGAAATTGTGATTCCTGAAAATGTGCTTACAAATTATCTGAATCAGGAAGAGTTAAAAGCCTTTCAGAGAGGTGAATCAGGAATTTTCAGCATTACAGTATCTGGTTATAAACTGCAATAAAATTGTAAAATTATGCCATCGCAAAAACGACTTAAATTTCTTGACCGATACTTAACGCTGTGGATTTTTCTGGCCATGTTTATTGGTGTTTTCGCAGGCTGGGCAAGCCCGGGAATCGCTGATTTCTGGAACCAGTTTTCGGTTGGAACCACCAACATCCCCATTGCCATCGGGTTAATTGTGATGATGTACCCGCCGCTGGCAAAAGTGAAATACGAAGAGTTGGGCGACGTTTTCAGAAATACAAAAATTCTGGGATTGTCAATGTTTCAGAACTGGATTTTGGGACCAGTGCTCATGTTTGCGCTGGCAATCCTGTTTTTCAAAGTTTTTCCGGGCGAAAATAACGCCAACCTGCCGTACATGTATGGTATTATTCTCATCGGCCTTGCACGTTGTATCGCCATGGTAATTGTTTGGAATGACCTTGCCAAAGGCGACACCCAGTATGCAGCTGGGCTCGTGGCGTTTAACTCGGTTTTTCAGGTGCTGCTTTTTTCGGTTTATGCCTGGTTTTTTATTGCCGTTTTACCCGGCTGGTTTGGCGTTCCGGTTAACGAAACTGTTTCGCAGATAACGATGGGCGCAATTGCCAAAAGCGTGTTTATTTATTTGGGAATACCCATGATTGCCGGATTTTTAACCCGTTTCATCCTAACCCGGGCGAAAGGCAAAGTCTGGTACGAAACCCGTTTTGTACCGAAAATCAGCCCGTTAACACTGATAGCATTGCTTTTTACCATTGTTGTAATGTTTTCGCTGAAAGGGGAGTACATTATCAAAATTCCGCTTGACGTGCTTCTGATTGCATTGCCACTACTGATTTACTTTGTGGTTATGTTTTTGGTCTCTTTTGTTCTGAGTAAACGAATCGGGGCAAACTACGAGCAAACCACAACCCTGGCATTTACCGCTGCAAGCAATAATTTTGAGCTTGCAATTGCGGTTGCAATCGCGATTTTCGGAATTAATTCGGGCGAGGCTTTTGCCGGTGTTATAGGTCCGCTGGTTGAAGTTCCGGTAATGATTGCTTTGGTGAATGTGGCTTTAAAGTTGAAAAGCAGGTTTCGATAATCCCAACTTTTCTCGGTTTACTCAGCTGGTGACTTCAACGTTGCCAGCTGAGTAAATCATATTTGAGGGAGGCCCCTTTTTAAACCATTCCCGTTTTGTGCAACGAAGATTTCGGGTCTAACGCCCCTGCGATATTCATCCTTATTCAACCTCGTACTTTTTTGCGTTTACAATTCAATAAACAAATCAACCCGCCGGGTTGGAAAATGAATAAAAAATTCTGTTTTGAAAATTGATTCCTGAACTTTCGGTTTATCTACCTGTTTTTAACTGAAAATGTTGAATCATGGCCGAAATTATCATCATCTGCATTGCCGCATTTTTCACTTCCATCCTCACCTTTTTTTCAGGGTTTGGGTTAGGCACGATTCTGATGCCTGTTTTTGCTTTGTTTTTTCCGGTGGAAGTGGCCATCGCATTAACCGGCGTAGTGCATTTCTCCAACAACCTTTTCAAAATGGCGCTGGTGGGCAAGAACACCAACAAACAGGTGTTGCTGCGTTTTGGCATTCCTGCCATATTTGCTTCGTTTGCCGGAGCGTGGCTGCTGATGCAGATTTCAGGGTTTCAACCGCTGTTTAGCTATCATTTGGGCGAAAAGCAATTTGAAGTAACACCGATAAAACTCGTGATTGCCGTTTTGCTGTTTTTCTTTTCGCTTCTCGAGATTATTCCACGTTTTCAGAAAATTCAGTTTGGCAAAAACAAGCTGATGCTGGGCGGAGTTTTAAGTGGTTTTTTTGGCGGACTGGCTGGAATTCAGGGCGCTTTGCGCAGCGCATTTCTAATCAAAGCCGGTCTTTCAAAAGAAGCCTACATTGCCACCGGGGTGGTAATTGCATCGCTTGTTGATATTACCCGGCTTTCGGTTTATGTCGAACGTTTTTCAACTTCAGGATTGCACGAAAATGTTGGTTTGATTGTTTCAGCAATTGCTTCAGCGGTTCTGGGAGCCATTATAGGTAAAAAACTGCTAAAGAAAATCACACTACAGTTTGTGCAGGTTTTTGTGGCTATCATGTTAATTTTGATTGCATTGGCATTGGGTACGGGTTTAATTTGATAATTGCAGAGCATGAAAATAGGTAAGGGAATATTTTATTCGTCGGATGACTTGAAACCATTCATTCCCCGTTTGATTGTCGGGTTGGTTTTTCTATCCGAAGGGATTCAAAAGTTTCTTTTTCCTGAAACGGTTGGCGCAGGGAGGTTTGAAAAAATTGGTTTCGAGAACCCAGAATTCTGGGCGCTGTTTGTGGCCTCATTCGAAATAGTTTGCGGTGCGCTGGTTTTGATAGGTTTTCTGACCCGAATCGCTTCAATACCGCTGCTGATTATCATGTTCACAGCACTGATTTCAACCAAAATTCCGATTCTTTTGGAAAAAGGTTTTTGGCAGATGGCACACGACTCGCGCACCGATTTTGCAATGACGTTGTTGCTGGTGTTTTTGATTATCTTTGGAGCAGGCCGTTTTTCGGTGGATAAAATGCTGAAGAAAAAGTAATCTGGAAAGAAATACATTCTTTAAAAATAGATTCAAGTATTCAATAGATATATTGAATACTTGAATCTATTTTATATGTTTGCGGCAAGAAACATTTATAAAATGAAAGGCCGCGAATTTAAAGATGCCATGTACGATGGGCTGGCAAAACTGCTGAAAGCTCTTGCCAATCCTGCCCGCCTCGAAATAATCGAAATGCTTTCGCAGGGCGAAAAAAGTGTGGAAGGGATTGTTCAGACCACCAACCTTAATTTTGCCAATGCATCGCAGCATTTGCAGGTGCTCAAAAACAACAACATTGTAAAAGCCCGCAAAGAAAAACAGTATGTTTTTTATTCGCTGGTAAACAACGAATTTTTGTCGCTTTACCAGCACATTGCCAGGTACGCGGTTAGTGAAATTGCCGAGTTGGAAAGGATAATGAACCGCCAGCGCGACGACAACAAATCGCTGAATGCCGTTGGTTTGGATGAACTTGAAACCATGATTAACAACGAAAATGTGTTGTTGCTCGATGTGCGCCCATCTGCTGAATACGAATTTGGACATATTACCGGGGCAGTTTCGGTGCCTATGCCCGATTTACTGTGTTGCCTGAAAGACTTTTCAAAAGACAAAGAAATTGTTGCCTACTGTCGCGGGCCATTTTGTGTGCTGGCCGACGAAGCGGTTAAAGTTTTAAGCGAAAACGGTTACAAAGTGAGAAGATTAGATGAAGGATATCCGGAATGGAAAATGAAACAACTGGAAAGTAATTAAAAATGGATAGTCCAATTTACCTTGATTATAATGCAACAACTCCAATTGACCCGGAGGTTGTAACCGAAATGCTTCCCTACATTCAAACACATTTTGGGAATCCGTCAAGCAGTTACGGACCGGGAAGACACAACAAACAAGCCATTGAAAAAGCGCGTTCGCAGGTGGCCGGACTCATTGGCGCATTGCCGGAAGAAATCGTTTTTACAAGTTGCGGGACGGAATCGAATAACCTCGCTATTTGCGGAATTGCCTTCGCCAATCAGGAAAAGGGAAAACATATTATTACTTCATCCATCGAACATCCTGCAGTTACCGAGGTTTGCCGTTATCTTGCCTCGCTGGGATGGGAAATCACCTGGTTGCCGGTTGACAAATACGGAACTGCAAATCCTGAAGACGTTAAAAAGGCAATCAGACCTGATACAGTTTTGGTTTCCATTATGCACGCCAATAATGAAGTGGGTACGATTCAACCAATTGCTGAAATCGGGGTTATTGCCAAAGAAAACAACATTATTTTTCACACCGATGCTGCACAGTCGGTTGGTAAAATTGAAACCAATGTAAATGCTCTGGGTGTTGATTTACTTACCATTGCAGGTCATAAATTATACGCGCCCAAAGGAATCGGTGCTTTATACATCAGAAAAGGTGTGAACATTGAAAATCTGATGTTTGGCGCCGGTCATGAAATGGGCAGACGACCCGGAACTGAAAATGTGCCGTACATTGTGAGTCTTGGCAAGGCTTGTGAACTGGCCCGGGAAAATGATGTTATCGTTCACGAACATATTTTTCAAATGCGGCAGCGGTTGTTGGAAGGCCTAAAACAAAAATCAGTTTCGCCCATTACTGTAAATGCAAACCTTGAAAACTGTTTGCCCAACACTTTGAGTATTTCGTTCGCCAACATTGAGGCGCACACGCTGGCATCGGTAATCGGTGGGCAGGTTTGTATTTCAACCGGTTCAGCCTGTCATTCAGGTTCAGTAGAAATTTCGCAGGTATTAAAAGCCATGAAGGTTGACCACAAACGGGCGGCTGGAACGGTGCGCATTTCAACCGGAAAATTTACCACACCCGAAGAAATAGACCGTACAGTTCAAATCATTTCAGAAGCAATTCAAAAACTTATAACTCTTTAAAATCAAAAAAATCAAAATGAAAAAGTCAATTCTGTCAATTGTTGTATTAACACTGTTATTAACAAATTCACTTTTAGCACAGGTAAACCCACACGCTACGGCGAATTCGCCAACTTCCATCGGAATGGTTATTTATTCCAATGATATTGAAACGGTCTGGAACGCATTCCGGCTGGCAAACCACTCAAAAAACCAGGGCGATACGGTTCAGGTATTTTTGCTAGCAAAGGGCGTTGAAGTGGATTTACTGGTAAACGACAATAAAGATTTAAAAGATCAGGTAGATGCATTCCTTGAAAAAGGCGGAGAAATTCAGGGATGCGGAACCTGCCTGAAAAGCAGAAAAAATGATGAGCCGCAGGTTTGTACATTTTCATCGTTGGCCGATTTATACGCATTAATCAGAAAAAACAAAATCGTTTTAACATTTTAACAAAGAAAATATATGAACGAAGAAATGACACCTGAAAAAATGATTGATAGGTTTACTTACAGTATAACAAGCGAACAGTCCATTGAACAAGTAACTGAAAAAATACCTGCGGCATGTGAGCAAAATAAGTTTGCATTGCTTCACACATATGTATATCATGACATTGTTGAAAGCAAGGGCTTTCCTATCCAAAGGAAAGTATATATCTACGAAATTTGTCAGGCAAAAACTGCAGCCGGGATGCTTACTTATTTTCCACACTTTTCCATATTCATGCCTTGTAAATTAGCTGTTTACGAAGATAACGGACAGACAGTAATTTCCACATTGAATATGGGTGATGCACTGAATGAAATCAGGTCAAATCAGGAACTTTTTGTAGAGGCAAATAATCTTTTTAATACACTAAAATCACTAATGAATATTATTTCTAACAATTAAATATTTAAAACAATGAAAATCGGAATTATTCTCGAAACCGCAGCGTACGAAAAAGCCTGGAATGCTTTCAGGTTTGGTGTAACTGCCCGAAAATTGGGGCACGAAGTAAAACTTTTCCTGATGGGCGAAGCCGTTGAATGCGAAGGCCTGACCCACGAAAAATACAATGTTGATGAGCAGATGAAAGCATTTGAAGCCGCTGGCGGCGAATTGCTGGCCTGCGGAACCTGCCTGAAATCGCGTCAACTGGCCGATTCAACTTCCTGCCCCATTTCAACGATGGTCGATTGTGTGAATGTGGTGGTGTGGGCCGATAAAATGGTAACGTTTTAGTGAGATTAAACAAAATACTGAAGCACACGTTTTAATACAAAGGTTTATTATAGGAAACGTTAAAATCATTACAGAATGAAAAGGTATTTAATATTGATTGCAACAGTAGCAGCAGGTACAATGATTTCATGTGCACCAGCTCAAAAAGAGTCAAAACAGGAAGCGGTTCAACAGCTGAAGCAGGTACAACAAACAACTTTAAGTGTAGATACTACAGCTGCAGTTCCAACGGTTCCAGCTGCCGTAACCAGTCAACCGGCTGCTGTGCAAACAACGTCAACACCACCGGAACTGAATCCGCCACACGGACAGCCATATCACAGGTGCGATATTCCGGTTGGAAGCCCGCTGAACGCCGCTGCATCGCCGAGGCCGACACAATCAAAACCTGCAGCCAATGTTGTCAGAACAGGAACTTCGCCGACATTGGAAAACGCGGCAAGGTTAAACAATCCGCAGGCGGTAAATCCAACTGCTCCAACACTTGCAAATGCGACTGGCGAAAAACCCAAATTAAATCCTCCTCACGGACAACCGTACCATCGTTGCGATATTGCCGTTGGAAGTCCGCTGCCCTAAATAAAAAAGGATTTTAATTGGTTTATTTGCTGTAGCAAAAAAAGAAAATGAGAAAATATTGGCAGCTATTGATATTCGTTTTACTGCTTGTTTTGGTGATTTTCGGATTTCTCAGCAGGAACTCGCTCAACGATTTTATTTCAAATAAAATGAAACAACAGAATTCGGAGTCAGATTCGGCTTCTGTTGTTCAATTTATCGATTCTGCCTATAATTATTCAAAAAACGAACAGCATTTCGATTTTACACTTATCGAATTCGGCTCAACCGGGTGCACAGTTTGTAAACAAATGGAGCCGGTACTTGAGGAAGTGCGAAATCTTGAAATTCCAAAAGTAAGTGTGGTTTTTCTCAACATCATGCACCCCGAAAACCTGGCAATGATGAAATATTTTGGTATTTCTGCGGTACCCATGCAAATTCTGTTAGACAAACAGGGGAAAGAATTTTTCAGGCATTATGGTTTTATCAGTTCCAATGACTTAATTTATTCAATGACTGTCAATTCCGTTCAGCATTAAAAAAGCGTGCATCAGTATTTTATGAATTTCGGTAAGGTATTCATTTACTGCTTTTGTGCTGCCGGGCAACGAAAAAACAAGTGTTTTGCTTTTCACCCCGGCAACCGACCGGCTGAGTAAAGCGTTGGGTTTTTCAGCGCCATATTTCAGACGGATGTGGTCCATGATACCCGGAATTTCCAAATCCATAAAATGCCTTACAATTTCTGGTGCAATATCGCGTGGTCCGATTCCGGTGCTCCCGGTGGTGTAAATAATATCGAAACCGGCTTCCACCGCCAATTGCAACTCGTTTTCAAATTGAGTTTTTTCGTCGGGAATGACTACGCGGCTGGTTTCGCAAGAGTAGCCCTCGTTTTTAAACCAGTCTTTCGAGAGTTTTTCAATCAGCGGACCACTTTTATCTTCGTAAATTCCTTCCGAGGCGCGGTCGCTCAACGTAATCACTTTTATGCTGAAAACTTTTGGTATGTATGTAAGTACGTCGTTTTCGGTTAGTTTGCCGGGTTTGATTACCCTGCAGAAAATTCCTTCTTTTGGCATCACACAATTTCCGGTTTGCTGAAAAATTTCGCAATTGGTGCCGTGGCATTTCTTGCCAATCTGCGTGACTTCGAGTTCCACATTTTCTGTAATAAATTTGTCGAATGGTAAGGTTTTGTGAATGGCAAACCCGCTGGTGGTAATGTTTTCGGCAAATTCGCCAAATCCGATTTTACGGCCCAGTTCGCCTTCAAAACTCAGGATGCTTTCCTCAGCCAGCAGACTCACCTGCCGGTGCCATTTCCCGGCGTGGGCATCGCCTTCAACGCCTAAAAGGTTAAGCATGATTTCTTTTCGGGGCGTTTTTATGGTTCCCTTTTTTTCTGAAATATTCAGCGATTTAATGATGCATGAATTTGTCATAACTGGATGCTTGATATTTGATTCTGGATGCTTGATGTTTGATACTTGATATTTGATGCTTATCCTATACTCATTACTCACTACTCATCTCTCATTACTCAATGTCTTTTTTCTCTTTCAATTCGAGTTGAATTTCGCTCATTATCATTTGTTTGTCAACAGCTTTGCACATATCGTAAATGGTTAACAGTGCAACGCTCACAGCCGTCAGCGCTTCCATTTCAACCCCGGTTTGGCCGGTACACTTTACAAGGCTTTCCATTAAAATACGGTCGCTTTTTACTGTCGCTTTTACCTCAACTTTTGTAAGGAGCAGTGGGTGACACAGCGGAATCAGCCGCGAGGTTTCTTTGGCGGCTTGTATTCCGGCAATTTCAGCAACTGTTAAAACATCGCCTTTTTTTATCAGGTTTTCCCGAATCAATTGAATGGTTTCGGGCTGAAGGCGAATAAATCCCGATGCTTTCGCCATGCGCTGTTGTTCGGGTTTTCCGCCAACATCAACCATGTTTGCCTTTCCTTCGTTGTTCAGATGCGAAAATTGGTTCATATTTTATCCTCCGATATTTGAAAATTCATGCGATTCAGTACCTGTTCCCTTTTCGGGTTTAAACTCAACGGCCTGCTGAAATGCCTGTCGAATCCCGAGTTCACGAATATTGTAACGCAATCCCGAGTGCAAACAGGGCACAATAAAACCATCGGCAGTGAGCCGCAGCCGGTTGCATACTTCGCAGATTCCACCGTAGCCGCCGTCAACAGCATCAAACTCTCCGGTTTTCAGGTTCATCTGGCGAATAAAACGCAATTGCAGGTTTTTCCTTTCGCAAAATTCCCTGACTGCTTTTTCGTCGTCTTCGTTTTCGCCCGGAATGCGTACAAAGTTGATTTTTACCGGTGTCAGACCGGCTTCAATCGCCGCATCAATTCCTTTCAATACATCGCCCAAAGCACCGCCCCGTGTTATTTTGCTGAATTTTTCAGCGTCGAGTGTGTCAAGGCTGATGTTGACGCGGTTGAGCCCGGCTGCTTTCAACGGTTTTGCCAATTGTGGAAGAAAAATACCATTTGTTGTGAGTGCAATTTCTTCGATTCCGTCAACCGATGCAATCATTCTTACCAGCGTGGGTAAATCTTTCCGGACGAGTGGTTCACCACCGGTGAGTCTGATTTTTTTCAATCCCAGTTCTGCTCCAACCCTCACAATTTCAGCAATCTCAGCGAACGACAAAATTTCGTCATGTTTTTTCAGTGGAACACCTTCGGCGGGCATGCAATACACACATCGGAAATTACAGCGGTCTGTGACCGAAATCCTGAGGTAGCTGATGCGGCGGTTAAAGCGGTCGTACATAAACCAAGTCTCCTTTTAAAATTTCGGTCTGTCCAACTTGAATTTCCATTAGTGCGTTGGCATAAACCAGTGCGTTAATGTGTGCCGACCCGTTAAACTGAATTGCTTCAACCAAGCCAGCAGTATTTATAATCACAGGTACTAAAATCAACCTGTCGGCTTTCCGTTGCCGGAAATCAAATGACAGTGGCGCTTTTATTCTGAAAGGTGCATAATTGGCGCCAAGCAGCCTGTAAATGGCAGGTTTGGCAATCAGTTCGAATTGTACCATTGACGACACCGGGTTTCCGGAAAGTCCAAAAACATATTTTTCACCTTTTTTCGAAAAGGTCATTGGGTTACCGGGTTTCATGCCTGTTCGGTCCCAGAAAATTGTAAAACCCTGTTGTTTCAGAATTTCAGGAATAAAATCAAAATCGCCTACCGAGGCGCCTCCTGTGAAAATCAGGAAATCGTGCGTCTCCAAAACTTGTTTGAAAAGTTGTGTAAGTGCGGCGAAATCATCTTTTGCCAGTCCGATGTAGTTCACGGGGAGGTTCATTTTTTGCAACTGCGCCATAAGCTGACTGGCATTGCTGTTGCGGATTTTGCCTTCAGTTGGTATTTCGTCGGGCTCAACCAGCTCGCTGCCGGTGGCAATGAGCGCGATTTTTGGCAAAGCAGAAACTGTGATTTTGGTTTTGCCAATACCCGCCAGCACCGCCATTTGGGAAACCTGGATAATGGTTCCTTTTTCAATGAGTTTTTCGCCTGAGCGATAATCTTCACCTCTGAAAAGTATATTCTTTTTTGTAGCAGGATTGGTGCATCGAATCAGGTTTTCAGCAGATTTTTCGGCATCTTCAACCATGAAAATGCAGTCGCATCCGGCAGGAACAACTGCGCCAGTCATGATTTTGGAACACTGGTTTTTGCTCACTGTTTTAGATGGTACCATTCCGGCGGTAATCACCTCCAGAACTTCCAGCGGATTCGCAATATCCTCAAAATGACAGGCGTAACCATCCACCGCCGATTTGTGAAATGCAGGCATGTCGGCATCGGCAAAAATATCTTCCTGCAAAACCCTGCTCAACGCATTTTTCAACTCCACAACCTCGGTTGTGAAACTTGGTGGTAGCTTTTTAATTATCTCCTGAATTTCGTCGAACTTTCCCATTTTTAGTTTTTTATAATGATTTGCCGGTCGCAGAAATCCAGCCGGTTGATATTGAAGTCGAAATTTTGGCCATCGTTGTTTACAATAATGGGGTAGTGGGTCAGCAAATCGGTTTTTACAATGTCTTCACCGGTGCGTTTTACCATAAAAAAGAGACCGGGAGTAACCCAATCGTGCAATCCACCCGATTCGCAAACAATCAGATTATCAGGCAGGAGTTGCAGAAGCTTTTCCACTGCTTCGTAAAAAACTTCACGTTGAGCCATTACAAAAAATACCTTTTTTGCACCGGCCTGCAGCATCAGCGAACTGTCTTTGCTGCTGATTTGCCTTTCGTTTACAATTACAAAATTATCGGTTTTAAAAACCACGTCGGCTTCATTTACCGGGTGAAAATGAGGCGTGATTTTTAACCCAATCACCTCTGTTTTATTGGCAAACCGCGCAATGATTTTACAGGCCAGCGTTGTTTTTCCAACATTTCGTCCGTTGCCCGCAATCAGCAGCAAATGTGGAATTTGTATCGTTTTGTTTTCAGCCGGAATTTTCATTTTACAAAAACAAAAGTTTGTAACTGGCAAAGGTTAAAACTACAGAAAGTGAATATTTCAGGGCTTTATCGGTAATTTTAAAACTACCCATATACGAACCCAGGAACCCGCCCAAAACGGCAGCGCCCATCATGTACCCGATTTCGGGTGCAAGCTGAAAACCTTGTGAAACCTGGCCTGACAACCCCGCGACAGAATTTACGAGTATAAAAGCAGCCGAAACTGCTGCGGTTTCTTTCATAGTTGCCCATTTCAGCAAAATAATCACCGGACTGAGAATGATTCCGCCGCCAATACCAATCAATCCGCTTAAAAAACCAAGTACAATGCCGATGGCAAAAGCCAGCGGTTTGTTGATTTCTTTTATTTCGGTGTCTTTGTTTTTTGGATTATAAACCATCCGTGCAATGGCAACAATTAGAAAAAGGCCAAGGATGATTTTGAAAGTCTTTGGATTGACAGAAATCATTCCGCCCACAAAAGCCAGCGGAACAGAAGTAATGATAAACGGCAGTAACAGTTTCAGCCTGAAATGGCCGTTGCGGGCATAACTGAACAAAGCGATTGACGAAACAAAAATGTTGAGCACCAGCGCCGATGGCCGCATAAACTCAGGTGGAAAACTAAAAATCGCCATGAGTGCAAGATAACCGCTGGCACCGCCATGCCCCACTGACGAGTAAAGCACAGCCATCAAAAAAACAAGAGCAAGAAAAAACAGTTCTTCCATTTTCAGCCATCTAAAAAATAGGGGAAAGTTGAATGAAACTTACCGGAAACAGGGTTTCGGATAAGTTCTTTCTCCTTTCCAATTCGCTCCAAAAATATTTTGGAACGGGGGAGGACAACCTGTTTCCGGGTTATCCCGTCGGCCAGAGTACCAGGTTTTTGATCCACAGGTACAAAAGCTCGGAGATAATTTTATGGCCACAAATTTATGAAGTGAAGTGAATAAAAAAAGTAAAGGCTGAAGATTCTTTCATACAAGAAAGTGTTACATTAATCATTACTGTGTTAGTGCAAGACAATTTTTCTGAATTCGTTAGTTTTCCTGGAACGAGTATTTCAATGTTACACCTATCGTTCGCGGTTCGCCCAGCATTCCGGCATAGTGCCCGGCATTACCGGCTGCCGGAAGCAATTGTTCAAAATAGTTGGTGTTTAGCAGGTTCCGGCTCCAGAGTAAAACGGTAAAACCGTGGTTTTGAAATCCAAGTCGCGCATTCAGCAAGGAATAGCCATCAATAACAAGATATTTCGAAGGTGAAGCGCTTGATGAAAAGGATGACCTGTAAAATGCTTCGGGTGCAAAAAAGTATTTCCCATTGAGACCCAGCAAACGACCTGATTTTGAAACCTCACCACCGGCTGATGCCGCCCACTTGGAAATGCCGGGCAACCGGCTTCCCGAAATGTCTTTAAATGTTGCGCCACCGGTTTCCTCCAATGGTGGCGGGGCATTGGTGAATTTTACATAGATACCGTCGGTGTAAGCAATGGCCCCGTTTATTGAAAAGTTATCGCCAAACCGGGCGTTTCCGTCAAGTTCAATTCCCATCACCCGAACCTTTTCTGCATTGGCCAAATAGCCGCGATTGACAGCCAAATCCGCCGTCTGCACCTGGGTTTGATAGTCTTTTATGGATGTATTGTAAAGGGTTAAGTTTAGTATTGAGGCGTGTGTTGGCGTTGTTTTTATTCCGGCTTCAAAATGTTGTACTTTTTCGGGTTTTACAATTGCCAGTTCTGTCATTGGTTTCCCGGAGGCAGAGGGAAGTCCGCCAAGGTTCAGCCCTACGGGTTTAAAGCTCGTTGCAAATGTGGCGTAAGAATTTACTTTTTTCGCCGCCTTGTAACTAATGGTTATCTGGCCCGAAACATTAAATGTATCAACCTGTGCCTTGAATTCCTGGTCGCTGTACACCGATTTTTTTATGGCCAGCAGCGCGGGGTCGGTGGTTTCAAGTCCGCCATAGGTTACACGCTTGAAATCAACACTTTTGTCATCGTAATTTACCCTTATTCCGGGCAAAATGTGCAATCGTTTTGAAATTGTCCAGTCAACCTGGCCAAATATTGCACCACTGAAAGTGCGTAGCCGCGGGTACGATTTTATGCCGTAACCATCCAGAAGTCCGGGAGTGGCCCACAAAGAACTTGTAGTATTTTGTGTGAACCGCCACTGGTCTTTTCCCGATTCCTCGGTATGTGCGCCATCGGGGTCGAGTTTTTGCCATAAGGCAAAAATGCCGGCAACAGCTGTAATTTTCTCCGAAATTCTGCCCGCATACCTGATTTCCTGCGACCCTTGATGGTGAATTGAAGGAGCCTGCGATAAAGCCAACGCCTGAAGCCCGGTAAAGTCGCGGTCGTTTGAGGGGCCCCAGCGCCAGTAGCGCCATGCCGATGTGGCAGTAATTGTGCCTTCGTTTGTTTTTAATTCGAAATTAATCGAAGTTCCGCCAAAATCCTGATCGCCGCGCCAGGGTGTATCATGGTCAACAATGCGGTTGAAGGCGTTGCGGCTGGGCAGGTCATAATTCAAATCGGCAATGATTTGTTCAAACTGTCGGTAGGCGGCCCGTTGTGTTGGAGCAACACCGGCAAAAACCTGTCCGTAGCCATTTGGCCGCTGACGCGAATAGTCGCCTGAAAGCGAAAGTTCAATATTTTGAACGGGCAAAAACAACAATTGTCCGCGTGCCCCGAGATTATTCAGGTCGTTGATGTTTTCGTTCCGAGCTACGTTATAAATAGTTCCATCGCGCTGGGTTCCTGTAAAGGCAAATCGTCCTGCAATTTTTTTACTGATTGGGCCCGAGATTGAACTTTTTGCCTGTATGTACCCGTAATTGCCATAACTCAGTTCGAACCGGCCAATGGGAGTGAACGATGGTTTTCGGGTGGTAATATTGAAAGCGCCGGCAGTTGTGTTTTTTCCATAAAGCGTTCCCTGCGGGCCACGCAAAACCTCGATGCTTTCCACATCGATAAAATCGAGTGTTGAAGCGGCAGACCTCGCATAATAAACACCATCGACATAAAATCCGACACCCGGATCGATTCCGTCGTTTGTAAGACCGAACGTAGTTCCCAACCCGCGGATATTCAGCGCTGTATTTCTCTGGTTCGATGAGTAGAACTGCACAGTTGGTATCATCTCTTTTAACCGGTTTACATTAAAAGCACCTGTGTTTTCAACATGCGAACCGGTTATCACGGTAAGGGGAATCGGGATCTCCTGCATGCTTTCCTTTGTGCGCCGTGCAGTTACGTAAATCTCCTCAAAAGTATTGTTTGAATACAAAACCACTTTAAGCGATTTTGCAGGAATTTCTGTTACAGCAAACTCACGCGGAATTAATCCTACTGAACTGATTTGTAATGTGTAGGGCGTTTTTTGTTTTGTGTCGAAGTTGAATTTTCCGTCAACATCGGTAACAGTAAAAATATTGGTGCCTTTTACAACCACAGTTGCAGCAACTACCGGCACATTTTCACTGTCAACCACAATGCCTTCGATATTATTCTGGGCATTTACATGAATAAAAAAAGCAATGAAAATGAGGGTAGTGAATAAATATTTTTTCATACAACCTGAGTTAGTTTTTTTTGAATGTGGCAAATTTAGGCTTGCCGGTTGGGGCCGGAAACAGTATAAAAACGTAAACAAGGCTACGTTTTAAAGCGTATTTTTATGAAATCAGATTTTCAGCAACCCGCTTTTTATGGCAAAAATTACAAGGTTGGCTGTGTTTTTCGATTGGGTTTTTAACAGCAGATTTTCGCGGTGTTTGTCAATAGTTCGTTTACTAAGGTTCAGCCTGTCAGCAATTTCGGCATTGGTTAAACCATTGCAAATAAGTATTAAAACTTCGTTTTCACGATCTGATAATTCTTCAGTGAGGTTATTATTAGTTTTGGTTGGGTGTTTTAAAATGTTATTCAGTATTTCAATTGAAATATAAGTTTTATCGTTGTAAACATCGGTAATTGCTTTTTCAACCTCTTGAAAATTAGAGTTTTTTAAAAGAAAACCACAGGCGCCGGCTTCTATCATACTTAAATAATAATTATCGTCGGAATACATCGAAAGGGCGATAATTTTGAT
This sequence comes from Prolixibacteraceae bacterium, assembly GCA_003516705.1. Classification (GTDB taxonomy): domain Bacteria; phylum Bacteroidota; class Bacteroidia; order Bacteroidales; family Prolixibacteraceae; genus Draconibacterium. The sequence continues at coordinate 50,607 of DPCJ01000187.1, forward strand.
TCCCGGACAAATTTCCCTTGCCAGTTTTGCAGCTTCAATTCCATTCATCACTGGCATTTCAATATCGAGCAGAGCAATGTCAACCGGATTTGTTTTAAGCCCGTTGGTAAACTGATGTCCATTTTCGGCTTCATAAATACTTCCGATATAATCCTGATTCGAAAGCAGCAACTTCAGTCCTTCCCTGAAAAGTGAATGGTCATCGACAATATAAACTGAAATTTTATTCATTGTACGGAAAATAAATTTCGATTGAAAAACCATTGCCCGGCGAAGTTTCGATGTGATACATCCCTTTCAACGATTTGGTTCGCGAAATGATGTTGTTAAAACCCATGCCGGTAACAGGTTCATTTTTATTGTTTTGAAAGTTGGTAAACCCCTGTCCATTATCGTTGTAATGCAGATGGAGGTATTGGTTTGTGAGGTTCATTTTAAGCTGAATCTCGGTAGGATTTGCATGTTTCAGGCTGTTGTTCATGAGTTCTGAAACAATGCGGTAGCAACTTATTTTCATTTCCTCTGAAATCAGATTTTCATCAAAAGCAGCATTTACCGAAACATTTATTTTTGAGCCATCGAACAACTGACCGGCTAAGTTTTCAATGGCTTTTACCAGTCCGTAGTTTTTCAGCAGATGGGGGCTGAGGTTATTGGCAATTTCTTTCAAGGTGGCAACCGAATTGTCGGTGGCGCTGAAAGCACGTTCAAAAATTGCCCGGTTTACGGGAGTTAACGAGTCGCGGTTAATTGCGCTCAGTGTCATTTTTATCGAAGAAAGCACCGGCCCGAGTCCGTCGTGCAGCTCACGTGCAAAGGCTTGCCGAGCTTTGTCTTCGGTTTGAATTACAGCAGAAAGAATACGCTGTTCACTTTCCTGTCTAAGCTGTTCAATGCGGTCGTTCAGGTTAAAAATTTTACGGATAAAAATTACACCTGAAAACATAAGCAGTGAAATCACCACGCCAATCCAACTGTTTACTTCCTCACGTTTAAACAGCAGGTCTTCCCAGAAAAGCGACGAAAAATCGAACAACCGCCTCACAGCCATCAGCACAAAACTGGCCGATATAAGAATCCACGAAATATTGTATCGGGTGCGACGAATGAGGCTTATCGCATAAACTGCGGCTGCAAGCTGAAAAAGCATCGAAAGCAGTATGGCAAACTTCAGCATCATGGTTTTTGATTTAAGCTTTTTTTAAGCAACCTGACAAAGTTAACAAACCAAATATTTCTTGTTACAAAAAATTAGCGATGTATTATTCGTGTATTTCAACTCAGAATATTATGGGATAATCGAAAACAAATTGTTCAAATAGACCTGAATGAAAAAGCTATTTGTTAAAGGCTCTGATGCATTTGGCAAGGATGCAGATTTAGCAATAACCGGCAAAAACGTCCTCATGAATTACCAATTAGCCACAACAGTAAATCAAAACCGCGAAGGACAGAGAAGACCTTAAAGATTTAGCCTGATGGAAAAGTTGCTTGCGTAGTTCTCTGCTATGTTCAACCAAAGGAAGCGTATCAGTGTATGGATGTGTCAATGATTCAATACTAAAATGCTAAAATACTACAATGATTGAATGGTAGAATATTAAAAATTAATAAAATGCACTGAATAAATGATTTATAATGATTTAATGAATGTGTTCAAAAAAACAGATTTCTCCGGTTTATTTTAATAAAAAAGTCCCGGTGGACAGCCGGGACTTTAAAACTGTTGATAATAAAATAAGGGTTTTTTGATAAAAATCTCTGTCTAATCCTATGGAAAATAACTTCTGTTTCTTCAGTAATTTCTTACATAGCAAAGTTATATTCTGCGTAAGAGGTACATTTATTTTTTTTGCTGATAAACTGGGTTATAAATGCTGAAAAATAGCATCAGTAATTCCGGCAGGAAGTTAAAGTAATGCTTGTATAAGTTTGGTAATCAGAAATCTTTTAATTGTTATTCAGTAATAATTTCCTGAAATTTCAGATTTTAAACTTTGCATAAAGTTACTGTTCGGGTTAACTTTACTAATGTAAAATACATTGAGAAAGTTGAGGGAGAGGAGTGAGTAATAAAGTTTCAGGCGGCATATCCTGAACATCAGTTGCTTTTAAGGATATGCCGCTATTTTTATTCAAGCCTGATCAATCCTTTTTTAAGGGCATATTTTACCATGTCGGCATTCGAAGAAAGGCCTAATTTTTCGAGAATGTTCTGTTTATGAGTGTTCACAGTTTTTACACTTATAAATAGTTTTTCACTGATTTCACGGGTGGAAATGCCTTCGGCAAACAGCATGAAAATTTCTTTTTCACGTTCTGAAAGCTGGTTGTATTCATCTTCACCCGGAGCAGTTGG
>DPCJ01000188.1 GCA_003516705.1 Prolixibacteraceae bacterium
GTTTCCTTCGATAACAAAACGGTCGATACAACTTGTGGACGCCAAAACCAAAAGCGTCCCAAAAATGAGATGTTTAATTGTTTTCATGACTTTTTAAAAATGTTTAATCGTTTGAATTGAATGTTTTATGTTTCTGTTTTTATGTAAGTAGTAAGACAGCCAATTTTTTTATTGGTTGCAAAAGGCGGTGAAAAAGTCGGCGAATTCAGAAAAAAAAATCAATACTCACTGATGTTGACCGAACCAGAAACCGCATTCACAGTAAGTTTTGGCGATTTGCCTGATTTACCATAATTACCGGTGAGTTTTACTTTTTTTTCCTTTTCATCCAACGTTTCTGTTTTCTTTATTTCAATACACGGCGCAAAGCTGGTTTGTGTTTTTGTGCCAGTAATTTCGAAGCCAAATTCCGAGGTTTCGCTGAATCCGAGGTTGATATCGGTTGATTTTGATTCGAGATAAACTGTTCTGAACTCAGGTCCGATTTTTTGAATATCCACATCGCCATATTCTGTTTTAATATTGATGTAATCGGTTATTTCGCCAACCCTGAAATTGGTAAAACTGCTTTGGGCAACCAGTTTTTTAGTTTGCTGAATACGAAATTTATCGCGGCGTGAATCAACGTCCAGGTCAGTAACTTCAGCCAAATCGAAATCTGTCGATTTGCTCACAATCGTAAGTTTTTCAGCATTTTTCAAATAAACATCGCTGTAATTGCAATTCAACCGGGCTGTTTTTAAATTGTTGATTGTGGCGTCGGCAAAGCTGAGCGTTAACTTTGTTTTGCCTTCGAAATTGTGCGATTTCAGGTTTCCGTTTGAGAGTAAAATTTCAATTTCACCCGAATAGTCGTCAATAAAGATATCGCCGAACTTATTTTCCACTTTTAGTTGGTTCGATGCCGGCATCCAAACCGTGTAATCGATTTCGATTTTACTGCCGGACAACATGAGTGTTTCCTTCAGATTTTGCACCTCTTTTTCAAAACTGCTGCTGGTTTCGCCAACTTTTGTGCGTACAATCAGAAAATGGGTATTGTCTGTAATATCGAAGTCAATTCCGCCGATTGTTTTTTCGAGTTTTGCCAGTTTCTTGTCTTCAACCCTCACTTTTATTTCAAGAATAACCGAATCCTTATTCCAGGTATTTATCTTTATTTTTCCGTATTTATTGGTGATTTCAATACGGGTTTCGGGCGAGACTTTAAAGCGGCGGTTCACCGATTTTGTTTCGGTAAACTGCGCCCAACCCGCCGTTGGTATCGCAACTATTAAAAGAAAAGCAGCAATAACTATTTTTATTTTATTCATTTTTTCTGGCATTTAACAATTGATTTGTTCCAAAACCTCATCGACCATTTTCAGCCGGTGCCGGTTGTTTTCAATCATGGCCTCAATCACTTCCTTTTTCGAGATATTCTCTCCAAGGTCGGTTTTCAGCGTGTTGTACATTTCCTGAAGTTCATTTAAATCGGCTTCCACGTCATCCTTTATTTCCGGAAAAGTATCATAGCATTTTTTAATTTCCTCCATTTTTTTACTTACCTGCCCCGCATAATAAGCTTCCGCTTCAATCAGTTCAACCATTTCGGGGTCGATATTTTCTACTGAATTTCTGTTTATTGCAAATTCATCATTATTCATCATCAAAACTGAAAATATAACCGCAAGAACCAGGATTGCAGCCACTTTAAAAATGGGATGTTTCAGCCAAACAGTTTTTGTTCGTTTTGATTTCGATGCAATTTTTGCCCACACCTCTGGCGAAGGTTCCAAATTGTCAAACTCTTCACGATTGTTTTTTATAAATTCTTCCAAACGGTCAGTTTGCATAACTTCCTGTTTTTTGTTCGTTTAAAATTTCAATAATACGGCGTTTTGCCCTCATGAACTGGCTTTTCGAAGTCGATTCGGTAATGTTGAGAATCTGCGCAATTTCGCCATGGTCGTACCCTTCAAAAAGATAAAGTGAGAAAATCATTCGTCCGCCTTCCGGTAGTTTTTCCATTGCTTTTGAAATTCCCTGAACTGTAAGTTGAATCATTTCATCACTTTCTTCAGTTTCTCCGGGTGCGTCGAACCTGTGCAAATCTTCAAATAAAGTCAGTTCCACTTTTCGTTTGTTTTTTGCGTTGATGCAGGTGTTTATCACAATTCTTTTCAACCAGGCTCCAAAAACCGATTCATACCTGTACGAATCGAGTTTCATAAATGCCTGTGTAAAAGCCTCCTGAAGAATATCTTCTGCTTCCTCCCTGTTGTTCGTCATCCGGTAACACACATTAAACATGGCTTTTGAGTACAACTTATAAAGTTGGTACTTCTGCCTTTCGTCGCCTCGTTTACAGGCTTCGATAATTGGTTGATGTATGTCGGCGTTGTGCTCCAATTTTTCTTATTCAGTTTTAATGACAATAAAAATACCGAACGGTTGCAAAATGTAGTATAAAAACCGGTTTTTGTATTCTGCAACCCATTTAGTACAATCTGATTTTCGGTTTATACCGCTGAATGATTGACATTTATACGTAGCCAGGGTTACGAATAATTACAATTTCATTTGTTTTTTGTTTTTTAATGGTTCAAAATTGGGTTTTGGAAAACAGAAAAATATTATATTTGCCACCTCAAAAATACACGGTGGTTGTAGTTCAGCCGGTTAGAACGTCGGATTGTGGTTCCGAAGGTCGTGGGTTCGAATCCCATCATCCACCCAAAAATTAAAGCCTTGAAATTTTCAGGGCTTTTTTATTTTTATCGAATGAATCTGACAGCCATAATTCTTGCCGGCGGCAAAAGTACCCGAATGGGAACTGACAAAGCGCTTTTAAATATGAACGGAAAAACGCTTCTTGAAATAGTTATCGAAATCTGTCAGCCGGTTTGCAGCTCAATAATTATCAGTTCTAATAATCCTGCGCATGGTATTTATGGCTACCCGGTAATTGCTGATGAACAAAAAGATTGTGGCCCAATCGGAGGAGTTTACACCTGTTTAAAGCAATCTTTAACCAATTGGAATTTTATAATCAGTGTTGATACTCCTTTTGTAACCCCCAACTTTATTCAGTTTCTTTTACAACATTCCGGAAATTTCGACGCTGTTATCCCTGAATACTCCGGCAAAACTGAACCTTTGATAGCTTTATACAACAAAAGTTGTTTGCCTGTAATCGAAAAACAGATTCAACTTCAACTATTCAAAATACAACATTTGGTTGCACTGCTAAATACCGAATTTGTTGAGAGTAGTGAATGGATGGAAAAAACGCCAATGCTTTTTAATAATCTGAACCAACCCGAAGATTTCAATACAGTCAATAAAATACTCTAAAGTATTAATTTACAGTCTGTTTGGAATCATTTTAAATTTCATACTAATATTTTCCCTGAAATCACACGTGAATAAACGCTCAACAATCTGTTTGCTCGTCGTTTAAAATATAAATATCGAACATATGATATTTTTAATATTAAAACATGTTTTATAATATACATTTAGATAGATATATTGATATTCTGAATTAAGTATGTTTGCGGAAAATTTATAAAAACTATGTCGAATTCCAGGCGTGATTTTATCAAAATTACATCGTTAAGTACTGCAGGTCTGGTAATTAGCGGTAAATATCTGTATTCGGCCCATGCATCACAGTCGGCTCAGCAAACTTTAACAGAAAGCGCTGCGGCAGAAATGATTCGCACATCAACTTATTGCGAGGTTTGTTTCTGGAAGTGTGCCGGATGGGTTTATAAAAACGAAGACGGTAGCATTAAGAAAATTATTGGCAACGACGACGACACCAACTGCAACGGACGGCTTTGTCCGCGCGGAACCGGTGGTGTTGGCATGTATTATGACGAAGACCGGCTGAAAACCCCGCTGCTCAGGGTAACCGGGGCCGATGGCAAGCAAACGTACAAGGAAGTTTCGTGGGACGAAGCACTTGATTTTGTTGCAAAAAAACTTCAGGAAATCAAGGAAAAACATGGGCCTGAATGTACTGCATTGTTTACACACGGTTCGGGTGGTCATTACTGGGGTAATCTTTTGAAAGCTTTTGGCTCGACCAACATTGCGGCACCATCATATGCACAATGTCGCGGACCGCGCGAAGTTGCATTTCTGGCCACTTTTGGCGAAAGCCTTGATTCGCCGGAGCCAACGGACATTCGTGATACCCGCTGTCTCGTATTAATTGGCTCGCACATTGGCGAAAACATGCACAACGGACAGGTACAGGAAATGTCGGATGCCATTGATAAAGGAGCTGCAATTATTACTGTTGACCCGCGATACTCAACAGCTGCCAGCAAATCGAAATTCTGGCTGCCCATTAAACCGGCAACTGATATCGCACTTTTACTGTCGTGGATTCGCGAAATCATCAACAACAACTGGTACGACCGCGAATATGTTGAAAAATATACTTACGGTTTTGAAGAACTGAAAGCGTATATTCAGCCGTTTACGGCAGAGTGGGCTTACGGAATTACAACCATAAAACCCGATCAGATAAAAGAATCGGCACGCGAAATGGCCGATGCAGCGCCGGCAGTAATCATTCATCCCGGAAGGCATGTTACCTGGTATGGCGACGACACCCAGCGGTTGCGGGCGGTAGCTATTTTAAATGCACTGCTTGGTTCGTGGGGACGCCGCGGAGGTTATTATAAACCCGAAAAACTAGATGTTCCTGAATATCCGCATCCGCCATTCCCGCCGGTTGCCCGCAACTGGAGATTGGCAATGGGCGGTAAATATGCACTGGCTGACCTTGCTTTGGCCAACGGTGTTTGCGATGCCACAATACCAACGCCTGAATTGGATTGTAATATTAAAGGATGGATTGTGAACGGCACAAACCTGATAATGACGCTCCCCGACAAGAAAAAAACCATCGATGCCATTAACAACCTTGAATTACTTGTAGTGGTTGATACCATGCCAATGGAGATTACAGGTTATGCCGATGTTGTATTACCCGAATGTACTTATCTCGAACGTTGGGATGATATTCGAGTTGTACACGGCCGTGTACCAAATATAGCATTGCGCATGCCGGCTGCCGAACCAAAATACAACTCGAAACCTGCTTACTGGATGGCTAAAGAGCTTTCGAAGAAAATGGGACTCGAAGCTTATTTTGCCTGGGAGAAATTTGAAGATATGCTTGAGTGGCAATTAAAAGAAGTCGGTTCGTCGCTCGAAGAAATGAAACGCATTGGCGTTAAAAATTATCCAAGAACTGCTGACGACCTCTATTTTACCCCGGGTGAAGAAATCGAATTCAGCACCAACACAGGTAAAATTGAATTAATGTCAACCGCATTTCAGGATGAAGGGTTCGACCCATTCCCGGTTTACACACCACACATGGAACCGCCGGCAGGTTTTTATCACCTGAATTACGGCCGGGCGCCAATGCATACTTTCAGCCGCACAGCAAACAATCCGAATCTGACAGATTTAATGGACGAAAACAAAGTTTGGGTAAACCCGAAAGTGGCCAAAGAATGGGGTTTGAAAAACGACCAGCCGGTGTATCTCGAAAACCAGGATGGGGTTATTTCCGATTTCCAGGTGAAAGTGCGGGTAACGGAACGTGTACGGTTCGATTCGGTTTATATCGTTCACGGATTTGGACACTCCGATAAAAAACTGAGCCGTGCATTTGGCAAAGGAGTAAGCGATTCACAATTAATAACAAGGGTTTTGGTTGACCCGATTATGGGTGGAACCGGGATGAGAGGGAATTTTGTAACCTTCAGGTTCGAAAATGAAAGCGAGGTGAAGTCATGAGATACGCGATGGCGATTGATACGAAAAAATGTGTGGGCTGCTCGGACTGCGTGGTAGCCTGCCAGACCGAAAATAATGTGCCGATTGGCTACTGCCGCGACTGGATTGTGGAAGTAACCGACGGAACTTACCCGCAACTTGAAATTGAACTCAGGAGTGAACGTTGCAACCACTGCGACAATTCACCTTGTGTACGTTGCTGCCCGACCGGTGCAAGTCATTACGAAGCGGGGGGGATTGTAACTGTGACCCACAACGAGTGCATTGGCTGCGGGGCATGTATTACAAGTTGTCCGTATGACGCAAGATATTCACACCCTGAAGGTTACGTTGACAAATGTACTTTCTGCTTTCACCGCGTAAAAAAAGGTCAGCAACCGGCTTGTGTGGCTGTTTGCCCAACCAAATGTATGTATTTTGGCGATTTGGACGACCCAAACAGCGAAGTTTCGGTAATTATGAAAAAAAGGAAACACAAAACGCTTATACCTGAAGCCGGTACAAAACCACAAGTTTATTACCTGATTTAATACTGAAAAAATGAGAGAAGAAATCATAACATCAGGGAGATTAAATCCTAATATTGACCCATTTCTGCAGATTTGGCATTGGCACATTCCTCTGTACCTGTTTCTGGGTGGGCTCGCAGCCGGAATCATGTTTTTTGCCAGTTTATATACCATTCTGAATAAGGAAAACAAATACCCGGGAGCAGTCCGCAGAGCGCCAATCATTGTACCTTTTCTATTAATTATCGGGTTAACGGCACTGTTTTTCGATTTAAAACACAAACTCTATTTCTGGCAATTATATACAATTATCAGAATTCAATCGCCCATGTCGTGGGGTGCGTGGACTTTAATGGCAATCACTCCGCTTTCTATGGTTTGGGCAGCTATTCATATCCGCGAGTTCTTTCCCAACTGGGACTGGAAATTCCCTGTCCTGAGATGGTTGGAGGAATTTTTTACAAAATTTAAATTATACCTGGCTTGGGTAATTTTATATTTCTCAGTCATTCTTGGGATTTATACAGGTATTCTTTTTTCGGCGTTCAATGCACGGCCACTTTGGAATACTTCGATTTTAGGGCCTCTTTTCCTGACATCAGGATTGTCGGCTGGCTCGGCTGTAATTATCATGTTCTCGCAACGCCACAAAGAACGGATTAACTTTGCTAAAATCGATATCATGCTCATCGGCATCGAATTGTTTCTCATCATACACATGTTTATGGGATTTCTTGCAAGTACTGAAGTACAGATTGAAGCTGCCAACATGTTTCTGGGCGGACAATATACAGCGCCGTTCTGGATTTTTGTGATAATTATCGGGATGGTTTTACCTGCAATACTTGAGTTCCTCGAACTGAGGAAATTTCATATCCCGGTGATTATCCCGGTGATACTGGTTTTATTCGGCAGTCTTATGCTGCGGTTTATTTTTGCCTATGCCGGTCAAATGAGCCGATGGCTGTATTAGTTCAGAGTTCAGAGTTTCGAGTTCAGAGTTTCGAGTTTAAAGTTTAAAGTACGGTTTAAAGTTTCGAGTTCAGTTAAAAGTTTAAAGAAATTATATATGGAACAGAAAAAATACATGAACCCTTATTTGGGTGGAGCATTGCTGGGACTGGTTTTGGTTGCAGCATTCTGGGTTTCGGGGCGTGGCCTTGGTGCCAGCGGTGCTGCAAAAAGCGTTGTGGTTACCGGGGTCAAAACGATTGCACCTGCACATGTCGAAAAAACTGCATTTTACCAGGATTACCTGAAAACACACACAAACCCGATGAAAGACTGGCTGGTTTTCCAGATGATGGGTGTGATAGTAGGTGGATTTTTATCGGGAGCCATTGCCGGCCGCCTGAAATTTACTGTTGAAAGGTCACCAAAAATCACTAACAAAACACGCTTGATTTTTGCCGTGCTCGGAGGTATTTTCTTTGGGTTCGGCTCGCAATTGGGCCGCGGATGTACCAGTGGTTCTGCATTAACGGGTATGGCAGTACTTTCACTCAGCGGGTTCCTGTCGATGGCAGCTATCTTTGGTACTGCTTTCGCACTGGCCTATTTCGCCCGCAAATTGTGGATTTAATTTATCATTTTTAATTTATCATTAATATCATGGGACCATTAGTTGTTTACGAAATAATATCTGAGAATGTCAACCTGTTTTTGGCGTTCATCATCGGAATCGGATTTGGATTTGTTCTCGAATCGAATGGATTTTCATCAAGCCGCAGGTTGGCCGGTATGTTTTACGGATATGACACCACCGTTCTGAAAGTGTTTTTCACCGCAGCCATTGTTGGCTCGGTTGGGCTTTTATTCCTCGGCCTTTTCAAATGGATTGATTTAAGTTCAATCTACATTAACCCCACTTACCTGTGGTCAACTTTGGGTGGAGGAGTTGTGATGGGCGCTGGTTTTATTATGGGCGGTTACTGCCCGGGGACTTCGTTCTGTGCAGCTTCCATCGGGAAACTCGATGCACTGGCTTTTATCGGAGGTATGTTTATTGGCATTCTTATTTTTACTGAAGGCTACCCGTTGTGGGAAGGATTTTACAACGCCAAATTTATGGGGTCGCCTGTAATCAGCGAAATGCTGGGCGCTTCGCGGGGATTTTTAACCTTGCTCGTAATTTTGGTGGCTTTGGGTATGTTTTGGGTTGGCGAGTGGGCTGAAAAGAAATTTGCCCGCGATGACTACAAACTCAACCAAAAATAAAACTTAAACAGATTTGCAATTATTTCATAAATGGTTTTAAACTTCGGACTTCGGGCTTCCGACTTCCGGCAAATTCTTAAAATATGAAAGCACGAATGATATTGGCAACAGCATTAGTTCCACTGGGACTTATAATTGCCGCAGTTCCCGAAAACACCACCAAACCGTATAAATTAACGGCTGAGCAACTGCTCGAAGAAGTAAAAAGCGGCACGCAGTTTATGCAACCCGACGAAATTGCAGACATGGTAATTGCCAAAGACCCGACGCTGCAACTAATTGATGTTCGCGCTGTCGACGAATTTGAAAAATTCAGTTTGCCCGGCGCTATCAATATTCCGCTGGTTGATATTTTAAGTCCGGAATGGGAAGAAACCATTAATCAGGATGTAAAAATAAATGTGTTTTATTCGAACAGTTCAACCGATGCCAACGAAGCATGGATGATTACACGCCAATTGGGTTACCAGAACAATTACGTTTTGCAGGGTGGCGTGAATTACTGGGCCGAAACCATTATGAATCCACAGGTTCCGCCAAGCACCAGCCCCAACGAGGAAATGGCCAAATACGATTTACGCAAAGGCGCCGGCATGGCTCTGGGCGGAGCTGCCGAAACCACTCAACCTTCAGCCTCAGCCGCCGGCGGAGGTACAAAACCACCCATTCAGAAAAAAGAAAAAAAGAAAAAAGTACAGGGAGGTTGTTAAAAAACCAAAACCTATTATACAGAAAAAATGCCCGGAGTTACCGGGCATTTTCTTTTATCGTAATAAAATACAGCGTTTTCTATTGCCTTGTTTTAATATAATGGCTGGGCGTAATGCCCTTTATTTTTTTAAACTGTTCATTAAAATTCGAAATATTATTAAAACCGCTGGCAATCCCAACTCCCGAAATATTCATTTTGCCTTCGCTTAATAATTTACAGGCATGCCCCACCCTGATTTCGTTTAAAACTGTGTGAAACGACTTTTTGGTGCGCTTTTTAAAGTATCGGCAAAACGAGGTCGGTGTCATTCCTACCATCGAAGAAACCGTTTCAAGTTTAATATTTGTCTGGAAGTTGTCAATCATAAAACGGTGGGCTTTATCGAACCTGTCGAAATCAGCTGACTTCATTATTTTTGAATAACCCGTGCTCGCCAGCATCTGCCGCTCCTCTGTTTTCGACATAAAATCAAGCATTTTTATGAGTTGCAGCAATTTATCGATTCCGGAAGCCTTTACCATTTCTTTCATCATCATTTCAAGGTTTTCTCTTGCCGAACCAAAAAATTTGATACCATACTGTGATTCGAAAAGCAGTTGGTTAATCGCTTTCATTTCGGGTAAAACGGCCAGTGGACCTTTTAAAACCGCATCATGAAAATGCACCACCTGAACGTGCGCTGTCAGTCCGGGAATGTTCTCCCTGTAAACCGAATCGCTTTTCCACACATGCGGCAAATTGGGACCAATTAACCCAATGTCGCCTTCTGCAAATGCCTCAGAATGGTCGCCTACAAAACGGGTTCCGCTGCCCTTTTCCATGTACATTATTTCAGTTTCGGGGTGAAAATGAAATGGAATATCGAGATACGGACAATCGGTATTGAGGATATTGATTACGTAAGTTGAATCAGTTGAGAGTTTCTCGTAGAATTCATCCATTATTCTATCTCAATTAAAATTAATTTTTTAAAAATAAGATAAATAACCATTAACATCAGAAAATGTGACGAAATAAATACGTTCTTTCTGTATCTATTTTTACATTGGAAAATTATGTCATAGTTGTTTGAAAATTGAAATTGAAAACCAATAAATACTAACTAATATAAAATCTGAATAATGATGAAACTGCTAACAATAACAACCTTTTGCTGCTTTTTTGCCTGCTTCTCTTTCTTCACAAAAGCGCAAACAGCAAGTCCGTATTTGGTGGGTACCAATCTTTGGTACACCAATCCGAGTGCAACCGTTTGGAATTTAACCAAACAGTGTGGCGTTCAAACCATCAGAATCGGCGGGGCTGAATATGATAAAAACATGCCTGCCAACGCTACTATTTTAAACTGGGTGAAGCAGATTCAGGCCATCGGAGCCGAGCCAGTTGTGCAGGTTTCACAGTATAAATCAGCAACTGCGGCAGCTGATTTGGTGAAATATCTGAATGTCACCAACAAAGGTGTAATTAAACCGGTAAAATTCTGGAACATCGGAAACGAACCCTGGTTACAGGCCAACAGACCTTCGACTTCCACTTTTGCAGCAAAAGTGGAAGCCTATTTTAAACCCATTGCATCAGCCATGAAATCAGCCGATTCGACCATCCTCATTTTTGGTCCTGATGAATGCGATTACATGGATTATTACAACGACCTTTTTGGTGGAAAAAACGATATCACAGGAAAAATTCCGGGACACACCTATTATTACTGCGATGGGCTTTCGTGGCACCGATACCCGCAAGGCAACGGAGACCCGGCTACTGAAGGCGCCAACGACATGTATCAGCGCATTGTAAAGGCAAAAACAAAAGTTGACTTTGTAAATACCAAACACAACCGAACCGGGAAAGACGCGCTGCAATGGGGAATTGGCGAATACAACTCGAAAGGTGGACCAGAAGTGCATACCTGGGGCAACGGCCAGATGTTTGGTGCTGTGCTGGGGTGGTGTATTCAATACGAAGCTGCTTATGCCACCAGTTGGAGTATGTTCGAGAGTGGCGGAAATCGCACAGGAACCGATTTCAGTTATATTGACGGGAACATGAAACCCAGAGCTTCATACCACCACATGGAATTTTTTGCTAAATACTTCAAAGGGAATTATGCAAAAGCCACTTCAACCGATAATAATTTGCTGGTTTTTGGCAACAAAACCGAGAACCAGGTCAGTGTGATAATCATGAACCGTGGTTATGGTTATCCCAAAGAATATACACTCCACCTGAATGATACTGCCACTTCAGGAGCTGTAGTAAAAATAAAAGTTGATGCCGGCAAACCAGCCTCTTACAGCGATATGATTGGCGAACGCACCACGCATGTTTTCATTTTCAGGGGCGATTCGATTATTAAAATCAACTACACAAGCTCCGATTTTGATAAACAAATTGCACCAACAATTTCGACAGTTACAGTTGCAACGCAATTACCGCTTTCGCCAACCGGATTTAATGCAACCTCTGATTCTTACAACAAAACAAGTCTGAACTGGACAGATGATTCGGACAACCAACTCGGTTTTATTGTTGAACGCGAAATAAACGGCGTTTTTAAAGTTATTGCAATGACTCCCGCCAATGTAAAAACCTACAACGACACAGGTTTAACACCCGAAACTGAGTATCGTTACCGGGTGGTGGCCTACAACTCTTTGGGAAAGTCAGCATATTCTGCTATTGATTCTGTAACAACACTTGAAACACCGGCAGCAAAAGCCTTTAAAGGACCACACTACATTCCCGGAAAAATTGAAGCCGAAGATTTCAATGACAATGAAGAGGGAATAGGGTTTCATGATACAGACACTGAAAATAAAGGCGGACAGTATCGTACAACCGGCGTTGACATTGAAAAATCGACCGATAGCGGGTTAGGATATAATATTGCATATGTTGCAAGTGGAGAATGGTTGACCTACCTCATCGATTCGGTTACACCCGGTTTTTACGATATTGCTGTGCGCACAGCGAGCAATGTTACTGGGACAAAAAGAATCGACGTTTTTATCGACAATGTAAAGGTGGGGCAGGTGGTTCCGAACAACACCGGCGGCTGGCAAAAATGGGAAACACTATACATTAAAAACATTGAAATTAAAGACGCCAAACCCAAATTGCTAAAACTTAATCTTACGGGTATCGACTATAACATTAACTGGATTGAAATTGGCGCCGGATTAAGCACTTCTGTGAATACCAATAAATTGTCACCATCCGTGAAAATCTATTATGATGCAGGCAGCCGGCAAATTCATGTAAAATCAAACAACAATATGAACAAGGCGACTATAATGATATTCAATACTTTGGGGCAATTGTACTACAACAAAAGCTTCAATAACTTTACCAAATCCGAAATAGAAACTTCAAACTGGCCTACTGGCATTTGTCTTGTATCTGTAACAAGTAATAATGAACGCCATACCTGTAAACTGAATATCAATTAAGATGAAAACCAGATGTTATATTTCATTCTTTTTCCTACTGGTATCGGGCCTTTCATTTTTCCGATGTACTTCAATTCAGCAAGCTGAAACCCAAAATCCACTGGAGCAGCGACTTGATAGTTTGCTTAGTAAAATGAGTTTGCAGGAAAAAATCGAACAATTGTATTACAATACCGATGGAAACGAACAGTTGGGAATTCCGCAATTCAAAGGCAGCGACGGTCCGCATGGAATTGGAAATGGCGCTCCGGGATTTTCATCATTTCCGGTAACCATTGCCATGGCTGCTACCTGGGACCCCGAACTGATAACCCGTGTGGGACGTGCAATTGCTTTGGAACAGGCGTCGCGGGGAAGAGACAGAATTGCAGGACCAACACTCGATTTACTCATCGACCCGCGCATTGGCCGCGCACCGGAAACCATTGGCGAAGACCCGTTTTTGGGTGGCCGGATTTCGGAAGCATTCGTACTGGGTCAAAACACGACCTCAGTTTTCGGTTCTGTAAAACATTACAATTTAAACACCTACGAAATTAACCGAAGGACAACAATTATCTGAGTGATGAACGGAGTCTTGTCGAATTCTGGGGCTACCACTGGAAAAGAACGGTTCAGGTTGGTGGCGCCATGTCGGTGATGTGTGCCTACAACTGGGTAAACGGAGATAAGTGTGCTGAGAATACATTCCTAATTAAAAGCCTGTTGCGCGAGCACTGGGGTTTTAACTTTTACACGATGAGTGATTGGGGTGGATTTGGCGATACCGGAAAAGCGCTCAATTCGGAACTGGATTTTTGTGAAGGCAACGACCTGTACATCAAGGAACTGCCAGTGGGAGTTGCCAGTGGTAAGTTCGACAGCACTTTGGTGGAACGGGCAACAAGAAATGTGCTTCGTACAAAAATTATTTCGGGGATGATTGACGGAGTTCCTGTGATTCCCAAAACTGTCATCGATAGCAAAGAACACCGCGAACTGGTTTACGAATGTGGGTTGAAAGGCCTGGTACTGCTAAAAAACAGCGAAAACATTTTGCCGCTTGACAAAGAAAAACTGAAGTCGGTTGCAGTGATTGGTCCAAATGCAGCAGTGCTTCCGCTCGACGGAAACAGCAGTTCGAAAGTACTGCCCTCCTATCGGATTCCGGTTGAAAAAGCTTTTCGCTCAATTTTGGGTGATGAGCGTGTAAAATATGCCAAAGGCTGCAACATTAACGACACAGATAAAAACAATTTGCTTCAGCCATCGAAACGGCAAAACTTGCTGAATATGTGGTTTTTTTTGCCGGATTGGACAGCACAGTGGAAGGAGAAGGTTGGTTTCTGGATAAGGAAGCCGATGAAAAAGGTGGCGGGGCAGTTGCCCGTCCCGACCGGCCATCGCAAACTGTTTTGTTGCCAGGAATGCAAAACGAGTTGATAAATGAAATTGCAAAGGTAAATCCGAATATCATTTTGGTGGTAATTTCGGGCGGAACCTGCAGCGTTACTCCGGTTATAAACAATGTAAAAGGTTTACTTTATGCATTTTATCCGAGGCAGGAAGGTGGTTGTGCCATTGTCGATGTGCTGTTTGGAAACTACAATCCTTCGGGAAAATTACCCGCAACAATTCCAAAAGACGATAGTCAGATTATTCCTATCAGCCCCGATTTCAGGAATATGGTGAGTCGGGGTGTTGGTTACCGCTGGTTCGATTCGCAGCATCTGACTCCTGAATTTGCCTTTGGTTTCGGATTGAGTTACACCACTTTTGAATACAGCAATATCAGGATTAACAATACAAATGCAAAAGTTGGCGATTTTATTGAAGTTTCCTTCGACCTGAAAAACTCTGGAAATGTGTTCGGGGAAGAAGTGGCTCAACTTTATCTTTCAACAGGCAAGATTATTCCTGAACTTCAGATGCCGTTAAAACAACTGCGCGCTTTCGAAAAAACCGGACTGAATCCGGGTGAATCCAAAACCATCATTTTAACGCTTTCGCCTGAAGAGTTTTATATCTACAATGAAACAACCAAATCGTACCAGGTTCCCGAGGGCGAATTTATTGTTCAGGTTGGCGGTTCGTCAGATAATCTGCCTCTTAAAACGGGATTTACTTTAAGCAAAGCAGAAGTAAAACCAGACCTTTCGGTAAGAAATATCCGCACCATTCCGACATTTCCAAAAGCAGGCGACGAAGTAGTTTTTATGGCTTCACTCATCAACAACGGAACTGCAGCCACAAGCAAAGGAGATTCGCATATCATCCGTTTTTATGTTGACGGGAAGGAAGTGGCAAACTACCATTCGGAATTAATCGCAATCCCGGTTGGCGGAATGGAACTCTCATGTGCACAGGGATTGAAAGGCATCAATTGGAAGGCAGCCGATGGAGTTTTTAAGATTTCAGCAAAAATAGAAATAGCTGAAAACAAAGATTTGAATGTGCAAAACAACATCTGCGAAGCTGAATTGCAAATTCCAAACGGGAAAGTTGTTCCTGCTGAAATTGTTCGGATAATAAAATAGAACATAGAACCTGATTAACATTGATTTTTTCTAATTTTACTGTGTGCTGCTACCGGAATTATTCAGGCAAAAACAGTTTTATCATCTATCTATAACCACAATATGATACAACTCAGCAATTGCAAATATTTTCGGATGAGATGGATAATTCTACTTATAATCCTTTTTAGTCATAATCTGCCCGTTTTTTCACAGGAATGGATATGGCAAAATCCAATTCCTCAGGGCAATCGTTTGAAATCGGTTTTTCCCGTCAATAGCGATATTGTATTTGCCGTTGGAGGTGGAGGAACTATTATCAAAACAACTGACGGAGGAAGAAACTGGAAAATTATGGAAAGTTGTACAAATGCTAACTTAACAGCGATCAACTTTGCCAATCCTGCCACAGCTTATTGTGTTGGTGTTAACTGTACTATACTTAAAACAACTGATGAGGGCGAAAATTGGATTGCGCAGCAAATCGGAACGACCCGTAGTTTAAATGGGGTGTGCGCTTCCAGCAGTGATACTTGTTATGCAGTTGGTAGTTCAGGAATCATTTTAAAAACAACCGATGGTGGAAAAAATTGGACAAATCAGCAAGTTACTTCGGGAAATTCATTGTATGCGGTAACGTTTGCGAATGATTCTACGGGCTATGCAGTTGGCAACCAGGGAATTATTTTGAAAACGACTGACAGTGGATCTAGTTGGAAACTTCTTGAAAGTGGAACGCTCAACCAGTTACGTTCAATATTTGCCATTGATGCTGATACAGTTTATGCTGCCGGCGAATACGGGACAATTTTAAAAACCATTAACGGTGGAACTACTTGGGTAGGTGATACAAGTAAAACAGGTGGAAGACTGTTTTCAGTCAGTTTTATTAATGCAAAGGTTGGCTTTTCTGTTGGTGCAGGAGGAACAATTATAAAAACGACTGACTTCGGAGCAAGCTGGAATACAATTGAAACAGGAAGATTCAACTGGCTGGAATCAGTTTGTTTCTCTGAGAACGACACAGGTTATGCTGTTGGATATGACGGAACAATTGTTAAAACAACTGATGGTGGAACAACCTGGTCAAAACTATCAACCGGATTAAATAACAGACTCTATTCAGTATATTTCTCTGATGAACAAAACGGTTTTGCTGTAGGATCGGGTTCTTCATTTCTGAAAACAACAAATGGAGGAACAAGCTGGACCATTCAATCGTACGAATCAAATCTTGGAACTAATTATTTTTCAGTATTCTTCACGGATACTTCTGTCGGGTACATTGTTGGTGAATATGGAACAATTCTTAAATCAACAGATGGAGGGATTAATTGGAAAGCTCTGATAAGTGGAACATGGTTGTGGCTGAACAGCGTTTATTTTACAGATAACGCAACCGGGTATGTTGCCGGCAAAGAAGGAACTATCATGAAAACCACCGACGCAGGCGTACATTGGAAGGTTCAGAAAAGCGGTACCACTAAGGCATTCAATTCAGTCTATTTTATCGATTCAAACAATGGATTTGCAGTTGGTGATAGTGGAGTAATTGTAAAAACAACTAATGGAGGAACAAACTGGGAAATACAAAAAAGCGGAACCACAAGTACCTTAAATTCCGTTTGTTTCACTGATGTCCAAATAGGCTATGCTGTTGGTTTTGGGTCAGAAATACTCAAAACGGTTGATGGCGGAATGAATTGGAAAGCAAGTTACGTTGAAGATATTGACTGGTTTTATTCAGTCTGCTTTTCTGATAGCCTCACAGGTTATGCAACAGGCAGTTCGGGAGCTATTTTAAAAACAACCGATGGTGGTATCAATTGGATTGCCCACAAGAGCGGTACTTCCAATCATTTAAATTCAATATCTTTAACAAAAGAGAACAATGTTTTTGCTGTTGGAGATGCTGGTACCATTCTGAAACTGGCAAATAAAATTATAAATCCGACAGTTGAAATTTCCAAAAATGCAATTAAAATTTTCCCTAATCCGACTGACCAAATATTGAATCTACTTGGTATGGAAGAAAGTTGTGAGATGATTATTTTTGATTTGAATGGGAAAAAAGTACTTGAACAACATTTGTTTTCAAATCAAATTGACATAAGCCATTTAAAAAGTGGCATTTACTCCATTAAAATCCTGGGCAAAAGTGGAATTACAATACAGAAGATTGTGAAGCAATAAGTTTTCAGAATTGCTCATTCAAAAAAAGATTAAAAATGATAGAATGTGATAACAGGTTGTTGAACCCTGCTTTTAAATCCAGGAATATCAAAATTGAATCAATTGTTTTTCAGAAATATTTATGGTTATAAGAAAAAAAGAACTTTCTCAAATACCTATATTGTTATTGATAACGGGATTCTTTTTTAATATGGTATCATAATCCGCACAACTTACACTATTTTTAGCCCTTTAATTTAATAACTCAAAAATTTATGTCACGCATTCTTGTAATCGACGACGAGCGGAGTATCCGCAACACTTTGAAAGATATTCTTGAATACGAAAAATATGAGGTTGACCTGGCGGAAGACGGAATTAAAGCCCTCGACAAAATAAAAGCCGGCTCGTACGATGTAATTCTTTGCGACATTAAAATGCCCGGAATGGATGGGATTGAAGTTTTGGAAAAAGTTCAGGAATTGATTCCTGACACGCCTGTTGTCATGATTTCGGGGCATGGCAACATCGATACGGCAGTTGAATCAATAAAAAAGGGTGCGTTCGATTATATCGAAAAACCCCTCGACCTCAACCGGCTGCTGATTACCATCCGCAACGCGATGGATAAATCGAACCTTGTTGTGGAAACAAAAAATCTGAAAAAGAAAGTCAATAAAAAATTTGAAATTATTGGCGAGTCGGCAGCGCTGAAAGCAGTGGTTGAAATGGCCGACCGTGTGGCAAAAACCGATGCACGTGTACTGATTACAGGCTCAAACGGAACCGGGAAAGAACTTGTGGCACGCCGTATTCACGACCAAAGTAACCGTTCGGCTGGTCCGTTTATCGAAGTAAACTGCGCTGCTATTCCTTCAGAATTAATAGAAAGCGAACTTTTCGGGCACGAAAAAGGAGCTTTTACTTCGGCTGTTAAACAACACATCGGGAAATTTGAGCAGGCAAATGGCGGCACTCTATTTTTAGACGAAATTGGTGATATGAGTCTTTCGGCGCAGGCAAAAGTACTGCGGGTGTTGCAGGAGAGCATCATCAGTCGTGTTGGCGGCGATAAACACATTAAAGTGGATGTACGTGTAGTTGCAGCTACCAACAAAAATCTTTCGGCTGAAATTGCTGAAAATAACTTCAGGGAAGATTTGTACCACAGGCTGAGTGTTATTCTGATAAAAGTGCCAGCATTAAATGAGCGGCTTGATGATATTCCTTTGCTGGCCAACCATTTTATTCAACTCATTTGTGATGAATATGGGATGCCAAAGAAAACGATTACCGATGATGCGATTTCCGAACTGCAAAAAATCAGCTGGACAGGTAACATCCGCGAATTCCGCAATGTAATCGAAAGGCTGATAATTCTTTGCGACCAGCAAATTACGGGTGAAGACGTATTACGATTTGCAGCGCCACTGAAATAAATGCAAACTTTAAAATTCACATCTTCAATATTTAACCACAAACTACGCTGATTTACCCAGATTAATAAAAAGGCTCTATCTGTGGCCATCTTAGATATCTGTGTTAGAATTTCAGATTTTTATAAGCCTCCCGAAAACATCTTTTGCATTTCATTGTTCAATACACAGTAAACACTGAAAAGTGAAAAGGATACAGGCCTCTGTTGACGGGAGTTTTTAATTTGTCATGGTGTATTATTAATATTTTCGCAGGAAAATATTTCTTCCGTTTTCAGGGGCTTTTTCTATTTTCTGAAATTCAGAATTTAACCTTCAGCAGATAAAAAACGGCATTCAGCAAAATGTACAGAAAAATCACCAGCGCCAGGCCGTACACATTCAGCACCGCAATAAGCACAACAGCCACAAAAGCAAACAGGTAGCGGTACCAGTTGTCGGCAAAGCTTAACGATTTTGCCTTGAGCGAAAACATGGGCATGGTAATCACCATTACCCCGGCCATAAAAATACCCAGCAAAACAAGCGTCCGCACCGAATAAACCAATTTCAACACTTCGGCATATTTTGGCATTTGCAGCATCAGCCCCATCGCAGCCCAGAAAAGTCCGTTGGCCGGAATGGGCAGCCCTCGGAAAAAGTTTTCGTTAGCTGTGTTTGTATTAAACCGCGCCAGCCTTATTGCACCAAAAACCGGCAATAGGAATGAAGTTGAAAGAATCAGCCACTCGTACCAGCGCGCACCAATTTCGTGAATCGGCTGGTTTTTCCCGAAAAGCGAAAACTCAAGCAAAGTAAAGAGAATGGCGCCCGGGGCAACGCCAAAAGAAACCACATCGGCCAGCGAATCGAGTTCCTTGCCGATTTCGGAATATGCTTTCAGCAAACGAGCCGCAAAACCATCCATAAAATCGAGCACGGCGGCAAGACAAATAAAAATTGCAGCCCAAACCAGGTGACCATCGATGGCAAACATGGTTGCAGCGACACCCGAAACGAGGTTCAGCGAAGTGATTGTATTAGGAATTTGTGCGATTATTTTTTTCATATTACACCTTTAAAGGGTAGCAATCACTGTTTTTCCACCCACTGTTTTAACGTCCATTTCAACTGTAACTTTTGCAGTCAGAGGCAAAAAAACATCGACACGCGAACCAAAACGGATAAAACCATATTCATCACCCTGTTCAATTTTATCGCCTGGTTTTACATAAAAACAGATGCGACGTGCAACAGTTCCGGCAATTTGCCTCGACAGAACTTCTGTTCCGTTTTCAGTTTTAAAAACAATGGAACAGCGCTCATTTAATTCAGATGACTTCTCTACAAACGCTGGATAAAATGCGCCGCGGTGGTGTTTAAGGTAGGTAATCACACCGCTCACCGGTCCCTTATTTTGGTGCACATTCAGTGGAGACATAAAAATGGAAACCTGAATTCGGTTATCTTTAAAATACTCTTTTTCGAAAACCTCTTTTATCTCCACAATTTTTCCGTCGGCAGGAGCTATTACATGAAGCGGGTTTTGCTCAACAGAACGTTTTGGTACTCTGAAGAAATAAACCACAAGCCCGGCCAACACAACCGATGTCGCAATCAGCAAATAACCGATAATAAACTGATTCAGCAAGAACCAGATCAACAAATCAAGTATTGCGATAATCAGCAGGACAACAGGAATTACTTTATAACCTTCCTTATGTATTTTCATTTTTTTAAAATTTTGCCAATAAATTAATCCACACAAAAATGGCCGGTGCAGCAAAAAGCAGTGTATCAAACCGGTCGAGCATTCCACCATGTCCGGGAAGTATATTCCCTGAGTCTTTTACTCCGGCTTCGCGTTTTAGTTTCGATTCAAAAAAATCGCTGCTGGTTCCAAAAATAACCACAAGTATTGCAGTTACCATCCAGTCGGTTATGCTTAATTCTTCAAATATCACCGAGTTTCCAATTCCCATTAAAACGGCAAAAACTGTCCCTCCGATTAATCCTTCCCACGATTTTGCAGGTGAAATGCGTGTGCATATTTTGTGTTTCCCAACAAGTGAACCAACCGCATAGGCTGCCGAATCGTACACCCAGATAATAAAAAACACACCCGCCAGCACCCACGGGTAAAACTCAGGGTGCTCCACGCACCTGGGTGTTTCGATAAAATTCAGGAGGCTGAAGGGCACCGAAACATAAACAATTCCGGCTAATGTAACCAGCCCATTTTTAAAGCCTGATGTGCCCGGTGAAAACAAATCGGCAAGCAAAACCAACAACGGAATGATGACTGCGAGACCCAAAAACTGAGGTGGTACAAACCGGTTAGCTGTGAGAAAAAACAGTGCAAACAAAAGTAAACCACCCGTTAAACCAACGATGTTTGCAGGTTGAAAACCTAATTTTTCAGCAAGCTTAAAGAATTCGAATAGAGCCAAACTCATAAAAACCGAAAACACAACGGCAAAAACTACAGGGTGAATAATTATACCGGCCAGAATAAGGCCAACAATCAGAATCCCGGTTAAACTTCGCTTCAGCAGTTCTTTCAATGTTTCAGTTTTTTAATGACAATTTATGCCCATATTTTTTTGATGGTGCAAAGGTAAAAAATAAATGAAAGTTGAAAAGGGCTAAAAACCATACAATCATCAGGCAATCATCACCCATAATTCACGTGGCCCGTGAGCGCCAAGAACCAGAGTTTTTTCGATGTCGGCTGTGCGGCTGGGGCCTGTAACCAATGCAATCTGAGAAGGTAATCCTTCAGCATATTTTTGCTGAATCATTGAATATGCTTCTTCAAGTGTGGCTACCAGCTGATTTTTAGTGGCAATCACAATATGCACAGGTGGGAAAATATTCATTTGTCGTCCGCCGCTTTGCGCAGAACTTACCATCACCGAGCCGGTTTGCGCGACCAGATATTCACACCTGGTGATACCCGCTTCCATTTTTTTTGCAGCGCCTGCGTATTTATTGAACCCGATTTCAAATTGAACCAGGTCCTTCATAATTTCAGGCTCGCTGCAAAAAATATTTTCAGTTTGAAATTGCTGAAGTAATGTTTTAAGTGAGTTAAACAGTTCTGTTTCTGATTGAAAAATAAGAACCTTGCCGTTAATGGCTTCGAGTTGTGATTTAAAGGCCTGTTCGAGGGGAAATACAACGGGAGGAAATACTTGTTGCTCAAAATCGGGTGGTTCGGGAACCGGATGAACCGAAGTGCTGAGCTTTTTAAGCATTTCCTCCCGCGCTGTGCTCATTAAAACAATGTTTTTGTATCGGCTGGTGGAACCGGTTTTGGCGGTTTTGTCCGTGGTTCAGCTTTTGTAACTTTACCTTCTGGCCTGATTTCTGGCTCTGCCGGTGCCGCAGGTTTTTCTTCCTGTTTTATTTCGGGTACCGTTATTTCTTCAACAGTTTTTTCCAATTTTACTCCAGGTTCTTCTGCTTTTTCTGAACCTCCGTTTTCAGGAATTACATGTTTCTTGTCCCACGGGCGCTTTCCAAAAATATCTTCAAGGTCTTCACTAAATATAACCTCGCGTTCGAGCAACAAATTGGCCAGTTTTGCATGACCTGCTTCGTTCCTCTTTAGTACTTCGAGGGCACGGATGTACTGACCTTCAATTAAAACTTTTACCTCGGCATCAATCAGTTCAGCAGTTTTCTCGCTGTACGGTTTTGTAAACGAGTAATCCGATTGACCAGTTGAGTCGTAATAACTAACGTTGCCCACCTTTTCGCTCATCCCGAAAATACTAACCATGGCATAAGCCTGTTTGGTTACTTTTTCGAGGTCGTTTTGAGCGCCTGACGAAATTTTGTTAAAAGTAAGCTGTTCGGCTGCCCGACCGCCAAGCGCTGAGCACATTTCGTCTAAGAGTTGTTCTTTTGTGGTAATCGACCGTTCTTCGGGCAAATACCATGCTGCGCCAAGCGCCTTACCACGAGGGACAATGGTAACCTTTACCAGCGGGTGAGCATGTTCGAGCAACCAGCTGATGGTGGCATGGCCTGCTTCGTGAAAGGCAATTGTCTTTTTCTCTTCAATCGAAATTATTTTGTTCTTTTTCTCTAATCCTCCCACAATACGGTCTACTGCATCCAGGAAATCCTGTTTGTCAACTGCTTCATGGTTTTTACGGGCGGCAATCAGCGCAGCTTCATTACAAACATTGGCAATATCGGCACCCGAGAATCCTGGAGTTTGTTTAGCCAGAAAATCAACTTTTAAATCAGGAGCCAGTTTTAACGGACGAAGATGCACGTTAAAAATATCAGCTCGTTCATTCAGGTCGGGCAGTTCAACATGAATTTGCCTGTCGAAACGGCCTGCACGCATCAGCGCGCGGTCGAGGATATCGGCACGGTTGGTGGCAGCCAGAATAATTACCCCTGTATTGGTATCAAAACCATCCATTTCGGTAAGTAACTGGTTGAGTGTATTTTCGCGTTCGTCGTTCGAACCCATATTGGGGTTTCTGCCACGGGCACGACCAATGGCGTCAATCTCGTCGATAAAAACAATACACGGCGCTTTTTCCTTGGCCTGTTTAAAAAGGTCGCGAACACGCGAAGCGCCAACGCCTACAAACATTTCAACAAAATCGGAACCCGACATCGAGAAAAACGGCACGTTGGCTTCACCTGCCACAGCTTTGGCAAGCAATGTTTTACCTGTTCCGGGAGGACCAACAAGCAATGCGCCTTTTGGAATTTTACCTCCAAGACGCGTGAATTTTTCGGGACTTTTGAGGAACTCAACAATCTCAACCACTTCCTGTTTGGCTTCTGTAAGCCCTGCTACGTCTTTAAAAGTAGTCGATACTTTCTGGTCTTTGTCAAATATTTTAGCCTGCGATTTACCCACATTAAAAATTCCACCAGCACCACCGGCGCCTCCACGACTCATCCGTCTGAAAATCCACCACCAAAGCAGAATAATCAGAACAAACGGCCCGATTGTCCAAAGCACTTCTCCGGCCCAGTTTCGTTCTTCTTTGTACTCCGGCGAAATGGCCTCTGGATTATCAGCCTGTGCTTCTTTCAGGTTTCTGGCAAATTCTTCGGGCGGACCAATATTAAACTTAAAATGCGGTCCTCCTTCGGCTGGTTTCGAAAAGTTCTTCTCAAACTGGTCTTTGTACTGGCCGATGCTATCTTTTTTAATGTAAATTGTTGCAACTTTGTCGTTAATCACCACAATACGTTCAACATCGTTACCTGCCAGCATTGTCGATTTTACATCGTCCCACTTGGTTTCTACCGGTCCTTTGCTGGTACTTAAATAAAACTGAATAACGATAAAAATGATAGCTATAATTCCATAAATCCAATATGCATTGAATTTGGGTGCTTTACCGTCGTTTTTCCGGTTAGGATTTAACTGGTTAAACGGGTTGTTCGGATTCTTGTTTTCTTTGTTTTCCTTTTTATCTGTCATGATATATTTCTGATTCTTCTTTAATTACTGTTGTTTTCGCATCGGCCCAAAGACCTTCGAGATTATAAAAATCGCGGGCTTCTTTCTGAAATACATGTACCATCACATCGCCATAATCGAGTAAAATCCAGATGGCATTTCTGTAACCATCCTTATGCCAGGCATCAACACCTGTCATTTCCTTTACAGTTTCTTCAACCGACTCGGCAATTGCGTTTGTTTGTGTCGATGAGGTTCCGTGGCAAATAACAAAATACCCACATTCAGTATGATGGATGGAATTTAAATCAACTACTGTAATCTCCTTTCCTTTAATCCGTTGTATCCCTTCCAGAACCCCGTCTAATATATTCTTTGTCGAACCTTTGCTTTTCCTCATATTTTATTAACCACAAAGATAATCTTTTTGCTTTAGCCTTATTTTGTGTATTTTTCGTTTTTCTTAAATATTCCTTTATCTGTTTTCCGGTTAAAATCATTTAAAACCGGTTTACGAATAACAAAAGAAACAACCACCGGTTTATTATGGATAAGAACTTTATTTTTTTGACCGAAACAGAATCGACCAACAACTATGCCAACCAACTGCTTCTGACGAAAGCGGCAATGGAGGGGACTGTCGTTATGACACAATTTCAGACGAAAGGAAAAGGGCAACAGGGCAATTCGTGGGAAAGCGGGCCCGGGAAAAACCTTTTGGCCAGTTATATTCTCCAACCAAAATTTCTGAATGCCGCCCGCCAGTTTTATCTTTCGAAAGCAGTCAGCCTTGCCCTGACCGATTTGTTGACAGAGGAAAACATTGAAGTTTCAATTAAATGGCCAAACGATATTTATACCGGAAATAAGAAAATAGCAGGAATACTTATCGAAAACTCAATTGTTGGCTCAAATTTACACTCAGCAATAGCGGGAGTCGGCTTAAACCTGAACCAGACTGATTTTATTTCAGGCGCTCCAAATCCGGTTTCATTAACACAGTTGACCGGCAAAAATTATAGTATTGAGATTATTGCTGAAAGATTGTGGGAGAAGCTGGAAATCAGATACAACGAGTTGAAATCAGGCGATTTTTCGTCAGTTGATAATGCTTACCTTAACAGGTTATTCCATTATCAGACATGGGCTTTTTATGCAAAACAGGGAGAAGTTTTTGAAGCGCGGATTACCGGAATTGGTCAGTTTGGCCAGCTGATTCTGGAACAAAAAGGCGGAACCAAAACAGAGTACTTGTTTAAAGAAGTGGAATTTGTTATTTAAGCGACTCTTTTCTCCTTCACCCTCCGTGTGAAGGTTGGGACATTCTACTGATAAGGCAGCGATGCCAGCGTATCGGCCAGTCTGTCGATTCCTTCGCCAAGTTTATTTCCGGCTAACATTTTTATCATCATACTCATTTCGGTATGTAATGTTAATCGCATTTTTGTGTTGTAGTTATCAACTGCCATCAATTGAATCCAAAAAGTCAGGCTGATGGGTAATCCACCTGAACTTTCCACTTTTATCGTTTTAAAAGGCTCGCGATTTACAACACGAATTTCTGCCAAACCCAAACCAGTAATATTAAACTTACACGAATCTCGGTCTGACGAAAAGTCGGTAATTTTTATCTGTGGTACTTTTTCCGTGATTTTTTCGATTAACCCTGAATTGAGGTAACCTGAAAGATTTTCGAAATTCGAAAGATAATTATAGATAACCTGTTCGTTATGGTTAATCTGCTTAACCTGGCTGGTGTATTTTTCTAATGACATTTTTGTTGATTTGATTTATTTTCCCCACTCAGCAGGATTTTCGCGCCATTTCAACAGCGTTGCCACTTGCGCATCACTCACACTTCCGGTGGCAACAGCAGTGTCGATTAATGCGTGATAATTGCTTAATGTTGTCAATTCAATTCCTGCCTGCTGAAAGTTACCGATGGCGTGAGGAAAACCATAAGTAAAAATAGCCACCATTCCGAGTACGTTTCCTGCTGCTTTAACAACTGCTTCGGCTGCATTTAAACTACTACCACCCGTCGAAATCAGGTCTTCAACCACAACCACTTTTTGTCCTTCGTGCAAAACTCCTTCAATCAGGTTCTCAAGTCCGTGGCCTTTTGGCGCCGACCGGATGTAAATAAATGGCAATCCCAGCACTTCTGCAACCAAAGCACCCATGGCAATTGCACCCGTGGCAACCCCGGCAATTACTTCAGCATCAGGGTATTTTTCACCAATTAATTTTACAAAAGCATCGCGTACAAATGTGCGCGTTTCCGGATAGGACAGAATCTTCCGGTTATCGCAATAAATTGGCGATTTCCACCCCGAAGCCCAGGTAAATGGATTTTCGGGCTGAACTTTTATGGCGCTTATTTCGAGCAATTTTTTTGCAACACTTGCCTCTGTTGTACTCATTTTTTCTGCATTTTTAATTCAAAAAACAAATGTATAAAGTTTTTTTAAACGACAGGGAAATCGTGATAGCGCAGCCCGCTGACCAAATCATGTTTCCACAATTCGAAGTAGCTGAAAGCATACAAACAGCAGATGAAGTAAAAAGCTGGTTTTCAAAATTTATCAATGAAACTAAGACAAATGCCCTGATTATCCAAGATAATCCCGACGAATATTTTACAGATGTTTTTAGTCAGGCATTTACACAAATTGAGGCTGCCGGGGGAATTGCAAAAAGAAATAACCAATTCCTGTTTATTTTCCGAAACGGGAAATGGGATTTACCCAAAGGAAAACTTGATGCCGGAGAGACCCCGGAAAAAGCAGCAATTCGTGAGGTTGAAGAAGAGTGCGGAATACAAGGACACCAGATTGTAAAATCATTGCCTCCAACCTGGCATATTTATCAATCAACATGGAAAGGTTCTGCCGGAGAATGGATACTAAAAAAGACCCACTGGTTTGCAATGAAATACACCGGAACTGAAAACGGAACACCGGAAACGGGGGAGAACATTTCTGAAATAAGGTGGTTTGAAAAAGAAGATTTTGGCCTGATATTGCAAAATACTTACTCAAATCTGAAAAGCATTATTAATCTTTACAGCTAAAGTCCTGATAATAAATTACTTATGATTTAACCAGGCCACAGCCATTCTCAACTCGCCGTAACTGAATTCATCGCCAAAATGGACTTTGGCTTCTCCAACAAAGTTGGCTTCGCTTGCAGGTTTAAATGATTCAAGCTTTTTAAGTTTATCCTCCGACAAAAAAGTATGGATATCCAATTCTCCACTGGCAATAAAATGGGCCAGATGACTTTCAATTGTGCCCACCACAAGTTGGCGTATTTCGGCAATTTCGCCAATGGTTTTACCCGATTTAAAAAGTGCAAAACTCTCCTTTTTTGTATCGGGCTTCGGTGGCTTTTCCTTTTTCTCCTTTTTGTTGGTTGGAGATAATGCCGCTGGTTCCAGGCCCTTTTCAGTACAATATTTTTGAATAATAGACAGAATTTCTGTTCCGAATTGCGCTACTTTTTTGTGGCCAAACCCGTTAATTGCAAACAGCGAATCGGTTGTAACCGGCAATAAGTTGCTCATTTGGAAAAGCGCTTTTTGCGAAAAAACCAGATAAACCGGAACCCCTGTTTCTTCAGCCTTTTTGTTTCGCCAGGTACGTAAAAGTGCATAAAGTACAGGATGTTCTGTTACGGTTGGAGCCGGTGCCTCAGCTGCTTTTTGCTTCACATACGACTTTTCGTTTTCAGGTTCAAGAAGCAGTTTAGCCCTTGCATCGAGAATTTTTTTGATATTGAAACCTGTTTCACAGATTTTGTATGCTGCTATTTTTTGTCTGGCATCGTCTGTAATGGCAGCAACCTGGTTTTTCAGTCTTTTCCGCACCTCCCTGTTGTCAATATCCAAATCAATTTTTTTCAACAAATTAAGGACATGCTGATTTAATTTTCCGGCAAAATAAACTGCTGCTTTTGATATGCGTTCCTGCAATTTCGAATTGTTTTCAATATCGGGTTCAGCCACAAGCAATTGTTTTAATTGCAACTGAAATTTCTCGGCCACATCCGCAATTTCGGTTTGAAAATTTTCCTTCATCAAACCAAAAACATGTTGCACCTCAACCGGAAAACTTCCTTCGTTTTCCTCCGCAAGTTTTATCACTGCGTTAATCATGTAACTGATTAGCCCAAACCTGAAAAGTTCAGTCAACATTTCGTGCTGGTATTCGGTTTTTGCTTTTAACAAGTCAGTGTCGCAGGGCTGGTTTTCCTCAATCTGTTTTATAAATCCGCCAACAGTATTATCTGAAATTATGCTGCCGTTTGAAATTGGCGTACTCAGCACCATGCCTTCAAGCGATTTGCAACGACTAAGCGCCACATAAACCTGCCCGTGTGCAAACGATGCTTCTGCATCGATTACTGCTTTTTCGAAAGTCAATCCCTGACTTTTATGAATGGTTATTGCCCATGCCAGTTTAAGTGGTAACTGCAAAAAAGTGCCTTCCACTTCTTCTTTTATTTCTGCCGTTTCGGTGTCAATTGAGTATTTTATATTTTCCCACAGCAGTGCTGTAACGTCAATTTCTTCAGTTTCACCCGGGCATAAAACTGTAACCGAATCTTCATGCATGGTAGTTACTTTTCCGATTTTACCATTAAAAAATCGTTTCTC
The DNA here is from genome assembly GCA_003516705.1 of Prolixibacteraceae bacterium. Taxonomy (GTDB): domain Bacteria; phylum Bacteroidota; class Bacteroidia; order Bacteroidales; family Prolixibacteraceae; genus Draconibacterium. The sequence goes on from DPCJ01000188.1 coordinate 28,872, forward strand.
CGGTTCTGGGTCGTTTTTTACGAACATCACCTGCGCACCCACTTTCAGATTCAGTTCAAAATCGGTTGGGTAAGCATATCCGGGAAAATCACCTTCGGTTTCGGCCCTGAAAAGCCTTGGTTTTGCAGAAAGACCTTTTAGTTTGAAATCGTTGATTTGCGCTGCCTGTGCATTGTGTGTACAAAGGGTGATATATCCTTCGCTTTCGTTCGGCCTGAAACCTGGAATAAAGCGTTGGTTCAGCGCATCGAGCGATGGTTTATCAAGACAGTTGTCGCGCACCTTGTTGAGAATTGCAATAAATCTGTCGTCCTGCTGGCGAAAAACCTGCGTGAGTTCGATACTTACATACGGCGTTTGCTTCAGCACTTTGCTGCTGAAAAAGTAGCCGGTTTCGTATTCAGTTTTCAGCAATTCCCACTCTTCTCGTTTTATAACCGGGGCCAATTGCTGGAGGTCACCAATCATCAAAACCTGCGCCCCGCCAAACGGTTTCTGGCGATTTTTGAATCGGCGGAAAACACGGTCAACCGCATCGAGCACATCGGCCCGAACCATACTTATTTCGTCAATCACCAGCAAATCGAGGCTGCGGATGATATTGATTTTGTCCTTATTGAAACGCTTCTCTTTCCACTGCTCACTGTCGTTACCAATTTGCGGTGCAAATGATAATTGGAAAAACGAATGGACGGTAACCCCGCCCGCGTTGATGGCGGCAACTCCAGTGGGGGCAACCACAATCATCCGTTTGGGTGAATTATCCTTTAAACTTTTCAGAAAAGTTGTTTTGCCTGTACCTGCTTTTCCAGTTAAAAAAATGTTCTGATTGGTGTATTGTACAAATTGCCAGGCAAGTTCAAGCTGTGTATTGGTTTCCATAATTCAAAAAATATTTGGAGTAAATATTGATTTTCAGTGCCTGAATCATAAATATTTCAATTGCTGACTGGTTCATACTAAAAATTTCAATAAAAATAAAGAAAATCAGCATTACTGACCGTCAGCAGATTGAACAGCTACAAAAGATTTTTATGCGTTTGATACTTTCAGAAAATCAGATTCTGAATCACATCGAGGTCGATATCGGGTTCGGTGATTTCGAATTTGGCCTGACTATAAAACGGACTTCGCTTTTTCAGCATTTCGTCAATAAAATCCATAAGCTCTTCTTTCGATTTTCCTTTTATCAGCGGGCGTTCGGTTTTTGAATGCAGCAGCCTGTCGGCCAGAATTGCCGGGTCGATATTCATGTAAATGGTTGTTCCCGTGCTGTTCATCAGGTCAATATTATCGAAAAAACAGGGAGCGCCACCGCCTGTTGCAATAACGATGTCGCTGAAATCGGCAAGTTCTTCGAGTGCTTTCCGTTCCTTTTTGCGAAATTCAGTTTCACCCTCTTCGGCAAAAATTTGCGGAACAGTTTTATGATTGCGCATTTCAATATAATGGTCCATATCCACAAACTGCAAATTGAGGTGTTTTGCCAAACGCTTTCCCAGCGTCGATTTTCCGCACCCCATATAACCAATCAGGTAAATTCTCATAATAACAGTTTAAAGTTTAAGGTTCAAAGTTTCGAGTTTTGAAAACAAGGAACTTTGAACTGGAAACCCGGAACTAAAAAAGTGTCATTTGTGTTGGGTCGGGAGCATCCTTCGGCGGCCGTTTTATTTCGAACGGAATATCGCTGAAATCTGGCGTTTCGGGCCATTCCTGTTTTTCGTCCGGCTCATTTTCCAAAAGTTCTATGGCATCATCTGTTTCCGGCTTGTCGTGTTCATCTTTAACAACCGGCTCAATTTCAAGAATGTTGGCCACTTCGTAATTTGATAAGCGTTTACCTTTGGCTTTCCACGATTTCACCCCGATAAACTCGGCCACCTCAATGATTTCGTTTTCACGGCCTTCATTTTTGCCTCCAAAACGCAATTCGAGACGCGGGTAACGAACCCAGGTTACACTCACCAGTTTATTGCCGGGATGTTCGCCCACAAAACGAACCAGCTTGCCTTCATCTTCCTCTATTTCAAATCGTTTCACATAGTAAAACTGTTGCTCGGCATCGAAATAAACCGCCGATAAAACTTTCCCCGGGTCAAATTTTTCGATGGTAAGAATTTCATCTTCAAAATGATTGCTTAAATCATAATTGTAAACCTGGTATTCTCCTTTTTTGTAAAGCACAAGAATTTTATCGTCGCCAACAAATTCCCCAAGGTATTTTCCGCGGCCATCGGCGTTGAGACGAAGTACATCCTCATCGAACCAGATTTTTCGTCCGCCCAGCGTTGACAAACCTTTTTCTTTTAAACTGATTTTATGCACCTCAAATTTGGTAAGCAGGTTACCCATCGACTGCCGGCCTTTGATGGCCAATTCGCCCAAATCAACTTCGAAATTGAGTTTCTTGATGCGTGGTTTTGGTTTCAGTACAATTTTCAGTGTTTCGGCTTCTCCATTGGGGTTGGCTGAGAAATACACCACACGCGAACCTTTGGTTTCCATTGTCAGATTGTACTCTTTATCGCGTGTGACGCCTGTAACCGCAAAGCGTTTCATGTAATAAAACCCCGACTCGCCATCTTTGTACACCACATTGTAAACCGTTCGGTTATCTCCCTTTTTGAAAATTTCGACATGGAGCGGATTTTTATCGATAAAGGCCTTTTCCTGCACTTTCGAAACGAAGTAAGTACCGTCGCGCCGAAAAACAATAATATCGTCGATGTCGGAGCAGTCGCAAATGTACTCGGCCTTTTTCAAACCGTAACCCACAAACCCTTCCTTCCTGTCGAGATAAAGTTTCTCATTGCGTACCACCACTTTTGTAGCCACAATATTTTCGAAACTGCGAATCTCCGTGCGGCGTTCCTTGCCTTTTCCGTATTTATTTTTGAGGTGTGTAAACCATTTTATGGTGTACGGAATAATGTTTACAATATCATTCACCACTTCAGCAATCTCATCCTCAATGGCTTTCAGTTGTTCGTCGGCTTTATCCTTGTTAAATTTGAGAATGCGGGCCATTTTAATTTCCATCAGTTTGAGAATGTCGTCGCGGGTGATTTCGCGTCGCAGTTGCGGTTTCAATGGATCGAATCGCTTATCGATATAAGCCACAGCGTGGTCCATATTTTCCGAATCCTCAAACTTTTTATCCTTATACATCCGCTCCTCTATAAAAATCTTTTCGAGCGACGAATAATGCCAGGCTTCCTCCAATTCCGATTTACGGATTTCGAGTTCGAGTTTTAAAAGCTGCAATGTGGCATCAGTAGAACGTCTCAGAATTTCTTTTACCCCGATAAAAATCGGTTTATCGTTTTCAATAATTACCGAGTTGGGCGAGAGCGAAACTTCGCAATCGGTGAATGCATACAGCGCATCGATTGTTTTGTCGGACGAAACACCGGGAGCCAGATGCACTTGAATTTCAACATGTTCCGCTGTATTATCGTCAATTTTCTTAACCTTGATTTTGCCCTTTTCGTTGGCTTTAATAATGGTTTCAATGAGAGAACCTGTGGTTTTTCCGAATGGAAGTTCAGAAATAATCAGTGTTTTGTTGTCGCGTTTTTCAATTTTGGCGCGCACTTTTACTGTTCCGCCGCGCAAACCGTCGTTGTATCTGCTGAAATCGGCATGCCCGCCTGTAGGAAAATCGGGAAGCAACTCAAAATCTTTTCCTTTCAGAAACGAAATTGAAGCATCGCACAATTCAATAAAATTGTGTGGAAAAAGTTTTGATGCAAGTCCAACGGCAATACCATCAACACCTTGTGCGAGTAAAAGCGGAAACTTAACTGGCAGCGTAACCGGTTCGCGTTTACGCCCATCATACGAAACTTTCCACTCAGTAGTTTTCGGATTAAAAAGCACTTCGAGTGCAAATTTTGAAAGCCGGGCTTCGATATAACGCGGGGCTGCTGCGCCATCGCCTGTATGAATATTTCCCCAGTTTCCCTGGGTGTCGATAAGCAATTCTTTTTGCCCGAGCTGAACAATTGCATCGCCGATGGAAGCATCGCCGTGCGGGTGATACTGCATGGTTTGCCCGATAATGTTGGCCACTTTGTTGTACCGGCCATCGTCCATTTCGCGCATGGCGTGCATAATGCGGCGTTGCACTGGTTTCAAACCGTCGTTGATATAAGGAACCGCCCTCTCAAGAATTACGTACGAGGCGTAATCGAGGAACCAGTTGCGGTACATTCCCTGCAGGTACACAATTTCCTCAACCACTTCCTCTTCAGGTTCCTGCGGCACTTCGGGCAACTCTTTTGCTTCTTCAGGCAGTTCTTCCGGGTTGATGTATTCTTCTGACATTAATTTTTGGTTTTATCACTTCTTAAGCCACTTCATCCTTTTCCACATACAGGTTTTCGATAATAAAATCCTGCCGGTCGGTGGTGTTTTTGCCCATATAAAATTCAAGCATCTGTGTCACCGATTCGTGTTTTTTCAGTATTACCGGGTCGAGGCGCATATCAGCACCGATAAAATGCTTGAACTCGTCGGGCGAAATCTCACCAAGCCCTTTAAACCTGGTTATTTCAGGCTTACCTTTCAATTTTTGAATGGCTTTTTGCTTTTCCTGTTCCGAATAGCAATAGAAAGTTTTTTGTTTGTCGCGCACCCTGAAAAGCGGTGTTTGTAAAATATAAACATGACCTTTGCGGATGAGTTCAGGAAAAAACTGCAAAAAGAAAGTAATCAGCAGCAGACGGATGTGCATCCCGTCAACGTCGGCATCAGTGGCAATGATTACCTTTCCGTACCGCAGGTCATCAAGGCTTTCTTCAATATTCAGCGCTGCTTGCAACAGGTTAAATTCCTCGTTTTCATACACCACCTTTTTTGTAAGTCCGTAGGTATTCAGCGGTTTTCCCTTTAAACTGAAAACAGCCTGTGTATTCACATCGCGCGATTTGGTAATCGAACCACTGGCCGAGTCTCCTTCAGTTATAAAAATGCAGGTTTCCTCGCGACGCGGATTTTTTTCCTCATCGAAATGAATGCGGCAGTCGCGCAGTTTTTTGTTGTGAAGGTTCGATTTTTTTGCGCGTTCCTTGGCCAGTTTCTTTATTCCTGAAATGGCTTTTCGTTCACGTTCAGATTCAACAATGCGTCGCAGCAAAACTTCAGCTATATCAGGGTTTTTATGCAAAAAGTTGTCGAGTTCCTTTTGCAGGAAATTGCCCACATGCGTACGAACCGACGGGCCGTCGGGTCCGATATCCTTTGAACCAAGTTTTGTCTTGGTTTGCGATTCAAAAACCGGCTCTTCAACTTTAATACTCACCGCTGCAACAATCGATGCACGAATATCTGACGGGTCGAAATCCTTTTTGTAGAAATCGCGGATGGTTTTTACAAGCACCTCACGAAATGCCTGCAGGTGTGTACCGCCCTGCGATGTATGCTGACCGTTTACAAATGAATAGTAATCTTCGCCATATTGATTTCCATGGGTAATGGCCACCTCAATATCCTCGCCTTTCAGGTGAATGATGGGATAAATTGGTTCGTGGTCCATGTTTTCCTCAAGCAGGTCGCGCAACCCGTTTTTTGAGAAGAACTTTTCACCGTTGTATTCCATTACTAACCCCGAGTTGAGGAAAGTATAGTTTTTAATCATGTTCACTACAAAATCGTTCATGTAGTGATACTTTTTGAAAACCGACTGGTCGGGTTCAAAAATTACTTCAGTTCCGTTGGGCTCGTCTGTATTGCCGAGATTCTCCTCGCCGGTTTTTACACCTTTGCTAAAATGGAGCACTTTAGCCACTCCCTCGCGAACCGCTTTTATGGTAAAATCGATGGATAGTGCGTTAACAGCTTTGATACCCACACCGTTTAACCCAACCGATTTTTTAAAAACTTTTGAGTCGTATTTGGCGCCGGTATTCATTTTGCTAACCACATCGTCGAGTTTCCCCAACGGGATTCCACGGCCATAATCACGCACCCGCACCGTTTCCTGGTCGATTCCGACAACTATTTTCTTGCCAAAACCCATCATAAACTCGTCGATGGAGTTATCCAGAACTTCTTTCAGCAAAACGTAAATACCATCATCCGAAGCAGTTCCGTCGCCAAGTTTGCCAATATACATCCCCGGACGGCGGCGAATATGTTCCTGCCAGTCTAACGTTTGTATCGTTCCTTCGTCGTAATTCTCTACCATTTTGCCCTACAATTTGGCACAAATATAACCAAACAAAGGTGGTTTGAACCTTTTGCAACAGACCAAATAACTAACAAAATCCGGTTGAAAAGCGGGAAGAAATGTTGTCGTGGTTGTGATATTAGGAATGTTGTCATGGTTATCATTGTTGTCGTGGTTGTGGTAGTCAGGCGGTGAAGATTGTAATGGTTTTATGGTTGTAATTGTTGTTGTGGCTAGCGGATACATCCAAATTGCACTTCGGCTCAACGATTTATTTCAAAAACCCATCAACAGCGACAACTTCTTCAAAAACAACGACAACGAAAACAACTATGACAACAATTACAACAACGACAACCTCCTAAATAATTCCCATTTTCCGCATCAGAAAAGTGGCATTCATGGTTTGGGTCACACCGTCGGAAAGTTTGTAATCGAAAACCATTTCGTTGCTTTCGATCTTAATTTCGAAACACAGATTGCTCACCTGTTCAGGAAAGTTAACCTCCATTTCGCTCAGTTTCAGGTCGTGTGTGGCAATGAACGAAACCGCCGGAAGCTGCAATAATTTTTTAACTAATTCCTTCGAGCCGTTGAGTTTATCCAATGAATTGGTTCCCTTCAGCATTTCGTCGAGAATCACAAAAACCGGCATACCGTTTTCAAGTAACTCAAGCACCCTTTTTATGCGTTTCAGTTCGGCAAAAAAATAGGATTCTTCTTTTTGCAACGAGTCGGTGGTGCGCATGTTGGTGAAAAGTTGCACCGGCGTAAAAACCATGCATTGAGCACAAACGGGTGCCCCTGTTTCAGCAAGAATCAGATTAATCCCGACGGTTCGTAAAAATGTACTTTTGCCGGCCATGTTTGCCCCGGTTATAATCACTGCCTTCGACCAGCCGGCAACAGTAAAATCGTTCCCAACCCTTTTATTTTGTGGCAAAAGCGGATGCCCGAGCTGTTCAGCACGAAAAATAAAATTATCATTTGCAACTTCGGGATAAACAAAACCGGGATGATTTCCTGCGAAACCGCCAAACGTGATAAGTTCGTCAAATGCAGCAATTGCATCAAGCCACCCGGCAATTTCACCGTGATGTTGCTGATGCCACCGCCAAAGGTGAAACATACAGCGAATATCCCAGAGTAAAAGTGAGTTCAGCAAAAAAGCAACAATAATATTCTGACGGTATTCGAAGCGGTTAACCCAATTTTTTAATTCTGAAAAGGTTTTTCCTGCAGGTTTTGGATGGATTACCGAATGCTTCATTTGAAGCAGTTTTTCTGACTTAAAATCACCCTTCCCGATGTATTCGAGCAAAGCCATATATTTTTCGAGCAGGGCCGATTTCCGTCCAAAATAGCGGAAGTAAAATGAAATCTGCTTGCTGAAAAACAGGATTAATGACCACTGAATAATGATTGTCACCCAAAGAAAAAGCTTACTGATTCCGAGTATTGCAGGTATCGCAGCAACCATGGTCAGTAACGGAATCAGCCAGAGCAAATGGTTGATTATTCCGGCTTTTTCGAGATTCAGTGTTGTTTTTGTCCACGCCCTGATTTCGAGGTTTAGTTCTTTACTTTCTTCGAACATCAGCCCGGTAGCCCTGAAATGCAATCGCCATCCGGGATTTTGAGCAAGTTCTTTAATCGCTTGCTGCCTTTCATTAATTTCTTCTTTTTCGAAAGGCGGATGAACTAATATTTTGGCCAGCAACATTTCACCATCAACTGTAACCGTGCGATTGAGGTATTGAAACAATGAACCTTCGCCAAACAAATCGAGGTCGTAAGCATAAAAATGATCGGGGTCGGTGTATTCAATCCCATTTTTAAAATGAGAATACTTGTGTTTTAGCGCTAATAATTCATCTTCACAAAGCTTTTTGAGAATGGCAGTTTCTTTTTTCCGCTTTTCAACCTGAATATTTTTTTTAACAAGAAATAAAAACAAAACAAGCGCAGCTGCGCCAACGACAAATGTTAGCGGGCTTTTCAAGCCAAAAATTAAGGCAGGCGCCGGTATCAACAAAAAAGCAAAGAAACGGAACCAGGCAAACCGGCGAAGATTAGCTGAAACAGCTTTCAGCTGAATTGAATATTCTTCGGCCTTTTGCTGATAAAAGATTTGGGCAGAATTCATTTTACAAATAGTTGTAATGATGCAGAATGGAAGTAACCGCAAAAACAGTTACCATCAGCACAGCAAAAACAAGATAAATTATGATTGCCTGGCTGCTTGGAAGAAGTGCAGATTCGTCGCCCTTCAACCGCGAAAACCATTTGCGACCCGCGGCAAACAAATAAACCCTGAAAAATCCTTCACCAATTAACAGTCCAAGAAGAGCACCACCCACAATATCGAGCGGATAATGAACGCCTGAGTAAATGCGCGAATACGAAAACAGCAGAGCCCAGAAAAGCAAAAGCAACGAATACCAGCGATTTTTAAAGAGCCTGCCGGTAAAAGCAAAAATGGCAAACGAATTGGCAGCATGTGACGAAACAAAACCGTGCAGCCCGCCCTTTCGCAAAACATTGTGCACCAGTGGCCCGATTTCAGGATCGTGAACAGGCCGCAAACGCTGAATGCTCTCTTTCAGCAAAACCGAAAACTGGTCGGAAGCTACCACAACCAACGCCACTAAAAGCAAAACCGGCAGCGCTTTGCCCCGGTAATTTTTTATGATGTAAAAAATAATGATTGCATAAAACGGAAGCCAGGTTTCCTTGCGGGTAACCATCAGCATTATTGTGTCCCAAAAATCGTTATGAAAACTGTTTAAATACAGAAACAGTTGCTTGTCGATTTCCAGGATATTTTGCAGCCAGCCCATTTAACTGTTTAAAATTTCCCAGATTTTGTCTTTCAACTGCTGTAGGTTGTAACCTGTTACCGATGAAAAAAACATGTGCGGTATTCCCTTTAATTCTTTGCTGATTTCTTTCATCAGGTCCTCATCGAGCATGTCAGCTTTACTTATAGTCAGAAAGCGTTCCTTATCCAGCAATTCAGGATTATACTGTTCCAGTTCATCAAGCAGAATGTGGTATTCTTTCAGGTGGTTTTTACTGTCGGCCGGCACCATAAAAAGTAACATCGAATTGCGTTCGATGTGCCGCAGAAAGCGTAATCCAAGTCCGCGTCCCTGATGGGCGCCTTCAATAATTCCGGGGATATCGGCCATAACAAACGAATGTTTTTCGCGATGGCCAACAATGCCAAGGTTCGGAACAAGTGTGGTAAAGGGGTAATCTGCAATTTTTGGTTTAGCCGCCGAAACCACCGACAGCAGTGTTGATTTTCCGGAACTTGGGAAACCAACCAAGCCCACATCGGCAAGTACTTTAAGTTCAAGAATATGCCAGCCTTCTTCGCCGGCTTCGCCGGGTTGAGAAAAACGCGGGGTTTGAAATGTTGCCGATTTAAAATGGTCGTTTCCAAGTCCGCCCCTCCCTCCTTTTAAAAGAATCCTGCTCTCGCCGTTTTGGGTAATTTCAAAAAGCACCTCGCCGGTTTCGGCATTTTTGGCAATTGTACCCAGCGGAACTTCGATAATAATATCTTCGCCGTCGGCACCAAAGCTTCGCTGTTTACCACCGGGGCCGCCGTCTCCGGCTTTTATGTGCTTCTGGTATTTCAGGTGAAGTAAGGTCCACAGATTTGTGCTTCCCTGCAGAATTATATGCCCGCCACGACCACCATCTCCGCCATCGGGGCCGCCAAGCGCAGTAAATTTTTCGCGCCGCAAATGGGCTGAACCGGGTCCGCCATTGCCCGATTTACAATAAATCTTTACATAGTCAACAAAATTCGATTCAGCCATTTTATATTATTATAATTTTTCAATCACTTCCTTCAACCTGAGTGCAATATCCTCAATACTGCCCATCCCGTTTATTCCGAAATGTTTTCCCTGCGGGCGATAGTATTCAATCAATGGCAGCGTTTTCTGGTTGTACACGTTTATCCGGTTTTCTATCACAGTGGGGTCCTGATCATCGGCCCGCCCCGATACTTTACCCCGACTTATCAACCGGTCGATAAGTTCCTGTTTTTCAACCTCAAGACTAAGCATTCCCGAAACCGGCGTTTTATTTTCATTCAAAAGGTTATCGAGTGCTTTTGCCTGATCAACCGTTCGTGGAAATCCGTCGAAAATAAAACCTTTGGCATCTTTCACTGTTTCGAGTTTGCTTTTTATCATGCCAATCACCACTTCGTCGGGCACAAGTTCGCCTTTATCCATATAACTCTTGGCCTCAAGACCAAGTTTAGTAACCGCATTAATTTCACTTCGCAATAAATCGCCGGTTGATAAATGGATTAAATTGTACTTTTCTATCAGGAATTCAGCCTGAGTTCCTTTCCCTGCGCCGGGAGGACCAAATAATACTAGATTCAGCATAAGTTTGATTTTTATTCGTTCACAACTGTGTATATATTTATGAGGTTGCGGCCAAGCCCATTGTAATCGAGACCATAACCTACAATGAAATCGTTCGGTATTTTAATTCCGACATAATCGAGTGGAACCTCCTTTTGCAGCGCATCGGGTTTTAATAACAGTGTGGCAATTTTTATTTCAGCAGGTTTCATTGCTTTTAGCTGAACCAGAATATTATCAATAGTAATGCCGGTATCCACAATATCTTCGAGTATCACAACTGTGCGACCTTCCACTTTTTCGTTAAACCCGATNNACCGAGCGGATTTTCTCATAAGGAATGTATAACTCAAAAGTTTTGTCGTGAATTTTTACCTGCTTCATTATCTAATATTTGATTTTTGATTGTTCTTAAATTGCTGTATTTTCATCCTTTAAAAAGAAAGGCACAAATTAACAAAACTATTCGGTTAACTAAAAATATTAAAGTAAAACAATGAATCCAAAAGTAAGTATTATCATGGG
>DPCJ01000032.1:0-4100 GCA_003516705.1 Prolixibacteraceae bacterium
TTCCGGCTGTGATTAATATAGGCCGAACGCGGGATAAACCTGCGGTTATCAGTGCACGTGATTTCCGGTGTCCCTGCTTTCGCAACAGGTTGGTATAATCGATAAGAATAATTCCGTTGTTTACCACCACCCCGAGCAGAATCAAAAAGCCCATAAGTGTATTGGCATTAAACAAGCTGTTGCCGGTAAGAATTAGTGCAATAAACGAACCAATGGCAGCCAGTGGTATCGAAAACATAAGTACAAACGGTGTAACCACCGATTCGAAAACCGAGGCCAGAATCATGAAAATAAGAATGAACGCCGCCCCAATCAGAAAATAAAACTCTTCGAACTGGTCCTCTTCGTGAATTACTTCAATTGCAATTCCCGACGGCAGTTTGTATGAGGCGATGATTTCATCAATCTCAAGGCGATAAGCTTCCAATAAATCTTTTGATTGTTCAGCCTCATCAACAAACCTGTAGGTAAGTTCAATCTGTTTTTCCTGGTTTACACGTGTGATACTCGATGTTCCGCGGGCATAAACAATTTCCGAAATATCCTGTAAATCGTAGGTTGCATTGGCTGTACTGTTTATTTTCAGTCTTCTCAGGTCGTCGATTCCTTTTTCGGTTTCTTCTTCGTCAACTCCTTCAGGGAGTTTCTGTTTCACAATGATTTCGTATTCCTCGGTGCCCTGTTTAAAGTTTACGCCCGAAGTAAATTCGCGTGAAAACGAGGCCAGTTCCGAAGAAATATTTCCGAGATTGATTCCATATTCGTTTAACAACAACTGGTTAAAATAGAGATGAATTTCAGGCCGGTTATCCGAAACATTCACGTTAACACTTCGGATGGAAGCAAGGTCTTCGATATAATATTCGAGGTCTTCGGCAACGCCTTTCATCACCTCAAAATTTTCGCCTTTAATCACCACACGTTCCTGGTTGGTGCCAATTCCCATGAAAGCGGTAAAACCCTGCGTGCCTGAACGACCTCCGCCACCGCCTCTGAAGCTGGCGCTTGATGTTGGCGCAGTGAGGCTGATTTCGGCTTTTGCAATGTTGTCAACGCGTTTCTCCACATCAGCTTTTATCTCGCCCATTGTGCGGTTGTCAATCTCCTTAAAATCTTCTTTCAAAACAAAAGTCAGAATTGCTTCTTCTTCCTGAATTTTTGAAATGAGATCTTTCTTTTCAGCGATTTCTGCCAGGCGTTGTTCAACATCGGCAACCACAAGGTCGGTATTTTCGAGGGTCGAACCGGTGGGCATTGTAACGTAAATCGAGAACTGGTCTTCTTCAACCTCTTCAAGCGTATTCACGCTGATGGCCAGTACAATGAAAACACTTACAAAAAACAAAATAATTGCCCCGATAATGGTTCCGGCGGGGTTTCGCAAGCTCGATTTCAGCAACAAAACATAAACCTGAACAATACGGTTGTTGGTGGTTACCTTTTCGTAAAAAATGTTTTTGGCCTTTTTCCCTTTCAGCAAAATATGGGCGCCAATGGGCACCAGCAACAACGCCACAAACAGCGAAATTACCATGGTTGAAACGATGGAAACCCCAATGTGGGTACCTAACAATTTCACCATATAATCGGATGAGAAAAGAAATGGGAGGAAAATTGCAACAGTTGTTAGTGTTGATGCAAAAATCGATCGCCAAACTTCGGTGGTCCCCTGGGTTACTGCAAGTTCGGCATCGTATCGTTTCCCGGATAGCCGGTAAATATTTTCGAGTACCACCACACTGTTATCGAGCAACATCCCGATGGCCAGTACCAAACCAACCAGGGTAAGACTGTTGAGCGAAACATTGAAAGCATAAAATAAATTAAATGCGGTAAAAACCGAAACCGGCATTCCGAGCGCCATAAACGAAACAATGCGGAAGTTTTTCAAAAACATCCATAAAACAAAAATTGCGAGAATACCGCCAACCAAAGCCAGATCGATAATCTGGTCGATATTGTTTTCCATGGTTTCGGCCAGGTTGGTCTGAACCACAATTTCGATTTCGCTGGGCGCCAGTTTTTTGTTGAGTTCAACAAGCTCTTCCTGCACACGATGCGACAAGTCGATGAGGTTGGCCTGCGAATCGCTCACCAAAAGAATTGATACTGCATCGAGACCGTTCACACGGCTGATGGTTTCTTCGTCCTTAACCCCAAAATACACATCGGCAACATCTTTTAAATAGATGGGGCCATCGGCAATCACAATATTTTCGATATCCGAAACATTGTCGTACTCGGCAGTAACATGCACAAAGTACTGTTTTTCCGATTCGTGCAGATAGCCGGTAAAAACACGGTTCCGCGAGTTTTGGGTTATTGCACTGCTGATTTGTGCGGGCGTAATTCCATAAGCTTCGCAGGCAGCCAGGTCGTAGGTAACTTCAATAGAACGTTCTTTACCGCCAAAAACCGTAACCGAAGCTATACCATCGGTATTTTCAAGGTCGGCTAAAACATCCTGTTCCACCACATTTCTTAACCGGTCAGTTCCTCCGCTACCCCGCACCTGTAACTCCATAAACTGGTTGGTCAACTGTTGAATGTCAACTTTGCTGACAGTTACAAAGAAATTTTCGTCAAGCGATTCGGCAACCTGGTCAATTTTCTCCTGAAGTTTCAGAAATGTATATTTAAAATCGACATTTTGTTTGAACTCAACCTGGATGGTAGCCGAACGGTTATTCAGAAACGTCTCAATGTTTTCAATCCCTTCCATGGTTCCAACAGCTCCTTCAATTGGAATAACTGCCTGGTTTTCCATGTAAGTGGGATCGACTTCAAGCCGCGACTGAATCTGGACGAAAAGCATGGGAAGCTCGGCGTTGGGTATCAACTCAACCGGCAACCTTTTATACGAAACATATCCAAGCATGGTAAGCGCGAGGAATACCATGCTGATGAATATTTTTCTGTGTAAGATGAACTTCATAGTTTAATTTCTTATTAAAACTGAAATCTCAGTATCAGTTTCTTGCAAATACACCTTTAACCCTGTCGAGAATATCGAATACGCAGGGAATAACCACCAGTGTGAGCAGGGTTGAAGTGGTTAACCCCCCAATTACTGCAAGCGCCATTGGCGAACGCAACGAAGCGCTTTCTCCAAAACCAATGGTAAGCGGCAACAGCGCAAGAATGGTGGTAAGACTTGTCATCAAAATCGGGCGCAGCCTTTGCTGACCTGCCTGTATAATGGCAGTTTTACGGTCGAGACCGGCAGCTATCAGCTGATTGATACGATCGACAAGAATGATGGAGTTGTTTACAGCAATACCGGCAAGCATAATGATACCAATGATGGCCATAATATTGATGGTTTTGCCCAGGGCAAAAAAGATGAGTATTGTTCCTACAAGTGCTAATGGAATTGTAAGTAAGATGGTAAACGGATGTACCAGCGACTCGAACTGAGAAGCAAGAACCATGTACACCAATACAATTGAAAGTAAAAGTGCAAATGATAGATTACTTACCGATTCCTGACGTTTTTCTTCCTCGCCTGTAACCATAATACGGTAATTGGGTTGCAAATCGATGGTAGCCGCGGCTTCTCTGATTTCGGCGGCTACTTTGTCGAGCGGAGTATTATTGCTGATTTGAGCCGTAACCTTGCCAATGCGGTTCTGATTACGCCTGATAATTTCCTTTGGTGCAACTTCCTGTGTTATTTCTGCAATCTCACTTAACCTGAAAACCTGATCGCCCGAAGTGATTAAAATATCATTTACTTCAGTCAGACTTTTCTCAGGAACTTTGAGTGTAATATCGCGCATTTCGCCTTCGCGTTCAATCTGTCCGGCTGTTTTGCCTTCCAGCTGATCCTGAATTTGTGTAACCACTGTATTGATATCGATGCCATACATTCCTGCCCTCATTCTGTCAACCTTAACTTCAATTTCAGGTGCCCCGTCTTCAATTGAGGTTTGAACATTGAAGAGGTCACTCATGCCAACCATTTTTTCTTTTACCTGGTTTACAACAGACTCAATTTCGTCGAGTTCCTCGCCACGCACTTCAACAACCACAGGCGCTTCACTGGTTCCGAGAATTGAATTAAGCGATGTTTGTTCCTGCTTGAAAGTAACTTCGAGACC
>DPCJ01000032.1:4208-31158 GCA_003516705.1 Prolixibacteraceae bacterium
CTGCAAGTACTTTTTCGAGAAAGCGTCCGTAGCCACCAATCTGAACCGATTTATGAGTTGCAACAGTTTTTTTGTTTTTGTACAACCGGTGGTACATCATCGGGATGAGGAAGATAGCCACAAAAAGCGACGAAATAAGCGAGAATGCCACAGTCCATGCCTGGTCTTTAAACAACTCGCCCGAAGCGCCATGAATATAAACGATGGGCAAAAATACCACAATTGTGGTTAAAGTGGAAGCCGTAATAGCGCCTCCCACTTCGGCTGTTCCGTTAATGGCCGCATCGCGCACACTCGATCCGTTTTCGTGGTTTCTGAAAATATTCTCCATCACCACAATCGCATTATCCACAAGCATACCTGCCCCGAGTGCGAGCCCTCCCAATGTCATAATATTTATGGTGAGGTCGTTAAAATACATCAGGTTGAAAGTGGCAATCACCGAAATAGGAATTGCAACACTCACAATTAATGTTGTGCCAATTTTACGGAGGAAAACAAAAAGTATAATAACAGCTAACACAATCCCGATTAAAGCTGTATCCTGAACCTCGCCCACAGCATCGCTGATAAACTTGCCCTGGTTGGTTACCTGGGTAAGTTTATATCCGGGCAAAGCCTTTTCAATATCCACAAGCGATTCTTTTATCTCATCAACCGCCTTCACTGTATTGAATTTGGTTTCCTTGTAAATCGCAAGTCCAACGCAACGCTGACCGTTCACATGTACAATATTGTACGGGTCTTTGTTTCCATATTTAACTGTTGCAACATCTTTCAAATAGATTGGGGCACGCTCAATATTTGTTGAGTTGGCGGTTTGTACCCGTGTGGCTTTATACCCCACAATCAGGTTTTCAAAATCTTCGCGATCGCGCAGCAAGCTTACTCCTTTAACAATATATTGAGTTCCAAGTTCGCTGATGCGGCCACCCGAAACATTGCGGTTGTAGCTCTGAATCCGGGAACTTATTTCGTCGAGCGAAAGATTTTGTGATTCAAGCCGGTACAAATTGGTTTCAATAATAATTTCGCTTTCTTCCTGGCCTGAAAGTTCAACTTCGGCAACACCTTCGAGCCTTACCAATTCGTTTCGGATATAGTTTTCAGCCACTTTCCTGATTTCGTTCATGTCGGTAATTTCGGTGTGGGTAACACCAATCATCATTACCGGAGATGTATTCGGGTCGTGTTGCGTAATTTTCAGTTCGTCGATCTCAGAATTCTGGGTGAGCGTGTTTAAAGCTTTCTGCAAATCAAGGTAAGCTTCGTCCATATCTTTATCCCAGCCATATTCAACAGTTACTTGTGCAGAACCTACTTTTGAAACCGAAGTTACTTCTGATACTCCCGACTGGCGCATGGCCAATGCTTCGATTCCCTCAACAAACTGTTTCTCCATTTCTTCAGGCGGACGTTCGCCCGATTTCACCTCAACAAAAATGCGTGGTGAATTTAAATCGGGAAAAAGGTCAACTCCCAGTTTCTGGAATGAGATGAAACCCAGCAAAATTACGCCGAGTACTACCATCAAAACCGTAACAGGGTAATTAACCGAGAATTGTGTTAATTTCTTCATTTTACAATTTTTCGGATGATTAACAATTCCTACAGAATGATTTTTACTTTCGAGTTATCGCGAAGTGTTTCGAAGCCTTTGATAATCAGTTTATCGTTCAGTTTCAATCCTTCAATTACCTCAACCTGGTCTTTGTTTTCAATACCGGTTACAATCTGTCTGTCGGCGGCAGCGCTGTTGCGTTCAACCACAAAAACATATTTTCCGCGGTTACCGGTGAGAATGATATTTTTTGGAATCACAAGCACACTGTCTTTTGTGGCAGTAATAATATCGGCTTTTACAAACATCCCCGGGCGAAGTTTCAGTTCAGGATTGTTAATGGTGAGTTTACCGCCGAAAGTGCGTGTTTCTGAACTAATCATCGGCGAAAGCTCACTTACGGTACCTGTCAGTGTGTCTTCTTCAATGGTATAATTGGTAATTAATACCTGCTGACCGAGTTTTACATCGTTAATAATTTTCTCGGGCAGATTTATTTCCATATACATTTTATCGTAACTCATTAAAGCAACCATTGTTTGACCTGAAGTTACGCGGGTTCCCTTTGTATAATAAGGTAAATCAACTATCACGCCCGAAAAAGGAGCAGTAATTTTCATTTTTTCGAGCCTGAGTTCGGCACTTTCATAATCATATTTGGCGTTGGTTTTTGAAACCTCCGAGTTGCGAAGTTCACGCAGTGTAACACCGCCTTTTTCGTAAAGCGATTTTTGTTTTTCGTATTCGTTATCAGAGATTTCGAGGTTGAGTTTTTTTGATTCAATAGCCAGTCCGTTTACATATTCAGCATCTTCAATACGGATGATTACCTGGCCTTCTTTTACCCTGTCGCCCAGTTTGAAAGGCGCACCTGTGGCTGGATTCACTAAAAGATGATAATCCCCGGCCACTTCGGAAGTAAGTGTGGCTTCTGATATCGACTTGGCTGTACCAGTGGTGTTAATGTACTGGCTGATGCTCATTTTTTTTACGTTGTCAACCGAAACTGGCACTGCAAGTTCGGCGGTTTCGGTTTGTTGCTGGTTGTTGCACGAGATTGCGCCAATGGCAGCAGCTGCAACGATTACAAGTAGTTTTATATTCTTCATTTTTCTATTTTTTTGCTGATTTTTCTTGTTCTTTTAAATAAAGTTCGGCAGGTAAAATGGGTTGCCCTTTCTCAAAATCGTAAAGGGTTTGAATTTTCATGTTTAATAATTCGATTTTGTAATTGATGAGTGCCTGTGCCAAAGCAATTTTCTTTTCAGAAAGCTGTGTTTGATAAAGGTTCAGGTCCATACCGGTAAGGTCGCCGTTTTGGTAACGCTCAAGGTTAATTTCGTAAGTAAGTTGAGCATTTATCTCGTTTTGTTTGGCAATTTCAATCTGGTTCAGCTGATTTTGCAGATTGCGGTAAACCTGGCGAACACCAATAATAATCTGCTTTTTCTCTTCAGAAAGGTTTAACTCCTGCGATTTAATTGTAGCTTCCTGTGCAGCAATCCGTGCCTTTTTTTCACCCCAGTCGAAAAGTGGAATACTAAAACTCAGGTTAACCGATGGACTACTGGTTGGTGCATCGAAAATCATTCCCAGTTCCTCATTATCGCCGGTAACCCCAAGGCGTAAATTTACATCACCCCTGAATTCGTTTAATGCTTTGGTTTGAATTAGTGCAAACTGGCTGTTTTCAATATCAATTTCGCGCTGGCGCAATTCCATTCTAGAGTTTAATCCGTTTTCAATGGCTTTTTCAAGGTCAACCGGAACCGGATTTGCTGTTATATCGCCTAAAACAAGAATATCCTGATATAAGTCCATTCCCAGGTAAAGTTTTAACTGGTCTTTGGCGTTTTCAAAAGATACCTCTCTGTTTTCCAGTGTCGATTTGGCTGTTGAAAGGTTCAGTTCGGCCTGATACAACTCTTCTTTTGCAGCCAGACCGGCATCAACCTTATTTTTTATGATGTCGTAACTTTTTTGTGTATTAACCAATTCTTCCTTTGCAATGGTGAGGTTATTCTGAGCCATAAACACATTGTAAAAAAATTGGGTAACGTTTTTCTCAAGATTCAACCGCTGCATTGCGTAACTGATGTTGGCATTTTCATAACTTAACTCAAGTTCTTTCATCTGAAGTTTTAACCGGTTATAGGTAAACAACGGTTGGTTCAGGTTCAAATACAGGTTGTTGTAAAATCGTTTACTCTGCGAGTTGGTACCACTCGCGTCGGAGGTACTGTTTTGCCATCCAAATTCGTTGGATAACGAAATGGTTCCGTCGGTTGGTAAAATAGGTTGCGAAATAAGAAACCTGGCATTCGAGGTTAAACTTTCGTTGGTGTACCATTCCGAAACACGGGTGTCGAATCTTCGCTGGTTGCTGTAGTTGAGCGGAGTAACATCGAGCGAAAGTCGTGATTTTAGCGCTGCACGCTGAGCTTCCAGGTTTTTTTGAAAACGCTCAAGGTTGAGTAACGATTGTTGCAGGTCGGGGCTTCCGGTTTCTGAAATCTGCAGGGCTTTTTCGAGGGTGAGCGCCTCCTGGGCTGTTACCACCGATATGCCAAGCAAAAAGAAAATCCCCAGCATGAATAGTCTTTGCATTGTTCTGTTTTTTATTTGGTTTATATTTTAAAATATTTTAAAGTTCTATAATTCAACCACTTTTACTGCATCGGCAAAAATCATTCTGAGTTCCGATTTATTTGTAAGCTCTACAAGTGCAGTATCGGTAGTAAAGTTAAATGAACCCAAATGGTTCCAGCCAGCTTCCACATTATCATTGTCAATGGTTATATCCTGTGCCCCTTCGTCGCCATGTATTAAAAAATGATATACACCTTTATTGCCACGGTCTTCGCCTCCCCTGCCAAACATTCGTGCTTTGTACATGTACACATAAACATCATAATATCCGGTTTTTTTCAGTGGCACACTCCAAACTGCTTTCAGATCACCGGTTCCGCCTTTAATATAATAGGCTGACCGTACATATTCGCCATAAAAATCGGAGCTGGTAGTTGCTGTCCAGTTGGTTGGTGGTCTCCACCAGTTTAATGCGAGGTATTTGCTTTGATTTTTCTTTTCGCGAAGCACCCATTTTTCGAGCAAACTAATATTTTCCGACTTGGTTATTTTGAAATATTTCGGGTCTTCGTTATCCACAATCACTTCGTTAGGTAACGAAAGTTGCACGGGTGTTTCCGATATGGTTTCACCTTCATAAGCTACGGCTTTGGCATCTTCTTCCACATCGCGGAAAAAAGAAGAGAGCGTTTGCGGAATATTTTTCGATGTTAAAGTGTTTAACATCACCATACGAGGGTCAACATTAAGCAGATAACTTAAATCTTTGGTTTGATGCGCTTCGAGAAGAACCAGCTTATTAATTACATCGCTGCCACCCATGCCGCCTCCTCGCATTCCTCCGCCACCTCCGCCACCAGGACCACCACCTAATCTGAAGGTTATTTTTATCAATCCTTCGGTATCGGTAAAATTGGTGACTTTAAACTTCACCATAGTTTGCATTTTATCTTCAGATTTTACCTTAACAGCTGTTATTGGCGAAAAGAGGTAGCCAGGAAGTGTTTTTGCATTAAACCACACATCCATCATAGGGAGTATTTCGATGTTGAACTGGTCGAAAATCATCTGCGAGAAATCGTTGAAAGTGATATTCTTATATAGATTTTCGCTGAGCATTGTACGCAGAAAAGCCTGAAATTCTTCCTGTCCGGCTTTAAGTTCGATGGTCGAGAACAGCACATCGCCTTTCAGTTTAATCACGTTTTCGATGATCGATTTTTGCTTCGGGTCGGCCAAGATTTCTTTGAAAGTACTATCCTGTAGCGAAATATTTGCGAGCTCGTCGGTACTTTGTCCCTGGTTCATAAAAACCGAACGCATATCGGTTACCTGGTTTTTCAGATAAGCTTCAAAAATGCGGTTTACTATAGGCCACTGGTCAGAATATATATTGTTCTGGAAGTTGTAAATCATCGGGAAAATGAAATAGGGGCTTGCGGTTGCAACCTGTTGTCCCATTCCGCCCTGACCGGGGCGCCAGTTACGTTCCTGTGCAGTGGTGAATGTGGCAAGAAATTCTTCAAAAACACGCAGTTCCATGTCTAGTGGGGTCATGTTATTATCACCGCGGCCTCCCCAGCGCTGCATGTTTTTTACCTGGTTTTCAAAATCAAAACTTCTGATCATAAAACCTTTTTCAGGAATCATTACCTGCTCGGGCTGAACATATTCCTGCATCGACGCAAAACTGCGCGGATAAGTTTTAAACTGTGCCGGCACTTCAACCAGCGAAAGTTTTTCACTGTTGTAGTTTAGCTTGTAGGTTCGTTTAAAGTCTTCAAATCGTTCATTCAGAATATTAGGAATTGTATCGTTAATTTCTTTGAAAGCGCTTGTAAAAAAGTCGTGACCTTCGAGGTACCAAACGCCAAATTCAACATCTTTACCTTTAATTGTTTTTTGTTGGTATTTACCAATGGCCAGCGAAATCTGGGTTTGGGCATGTTTATTTTCGAATTTGAACTGACCGGCTGCAACTTCTTTAACCTCACCCTGCGAAATTGCTTTTAACCCGTCGGTGGTTTTTACTTCGAGACTGAATTGAATAAACTGTGGCTTGTACCAGTTTACACTTTCGGTGCTGTAGGTAACACCGGTTCGCGGGTACCAGTTGGCTTCGGGTGTTAGCAGTACATAATCAGGCCGGATAAAAGCATATCGCTTGTCAACATTTACCACAAACTTGCCATATTTTTCCTGAATCACTTCTTCCTCAATGTCGAGATAACAAAGTACTTCGTTAATATTTCCTTCGTAATTAAATTCAACTTTTACCTCGGCAGCCGAATCAAGTTTAATATTGTCGGTAACCATTACCAGATGGTTTTCACGGAGAAAGGGAGTTTCGATACCGTTAATTTTCAAACTACTGACGTTTAAACCACTGTTCAGGTTGAAAATTAGTTTTTCAAGCGTTTCGGTATTATCGTTTCGTAAGGTGATTTCCGATTTTACCACGATTGCTTCTGCCTTATGTTCCAAAATAATATGATGATTGAGTGTTGATGGTGTTTTTTCATCGACATATTTGTTGTTTAATGCAATGGTTTCGGCCCTGAGTTTTTCGTTTTGTTTGAAATTATTGATGTGGTTATAAGCCAGATATCCACCCGCGGCAACAAAAACAATACTGAAAACAAGTGAAAGGTAAGTCGTTGCTTCTGACTGAGGCAACCTTTTCAGCATAAAAATGGTGGCAAAAATAAATCCTAACCCAAGCGAAAGATAGATTCCGCGATGAATTAGGATTGTTTCAAGGTTGCCAAACCCAACAATATCAGAATTCAACATCGGAATGTTAAAGGCCATATAATCGAAAATGTAGTAAAATTTGGCCTGAAGCAGGAAAAGTGTGATACCGATGTACCCAAGAATGAGTACAAAAGTGATTGCCTGATTTCGGATAACACTCATCAGCAAAAACGAAAGTCCCATAATAAAAATAAGTGTGGGCACGCTGATAGTTGCAAGGTAAATTGCATATGATTCCCAGCTGATTGCGGCACCTTTTGCCAGCATGTTAAAAATAAGCGCCATGCTAACTACAACCACGTTTAACACAAGAAAAACCTGGAGGTTTCCCCATGTTTTGCCAATTACATACTCGCCATTGGTCATCGAGCGCATATAAATTACTTCGGTGGTATCAAGTTTTTTATCGCGCTTTAAAAAATCGGAGGCCAGAAAAACAGCAATGATAGCCTGTGCTACATTCAGAATTAACAGGTTGAAGTAAGGAATAGCACTGGGAATGCTGCGGATTGCCCAACCTTCGCCACCGCCGCCTTCAATTACCATCCCGAAATTCATTCCGAACAGCACAAATAGCGAAAGAATGCCGAAAATGCGGAAGAACCAGCTTCGGAGCAGCGTTTTCCGCTCGTACTTGGCAATGGATAAAATGTTGTGTAATGATATCATTTGATTCGATTTAATTAAGCGTTACTCCAGCTGTTCAGTTTGTTTTCCATAAAATGAACATAGGCATGTTCGAGGTTTGGTTTTATTTGCGTGCCGTAATAGCCGTTAATATCTTCGGACACAACCTGAACTTCCCAGCCGCCATCAATTGGAATGGTTGAGATTACAGGGTATTTTTCGTTGATTTCGAGGTACTCTTTTTCGGTGGCTTTAATCAGCCAAACAAATCCTTCGGCTTCTTTTACCAATTGCTCCGGCGAACCGGCAAAGGCAAGATTTCCTTTGTTGAGCAGAGCCATATTGTCGCAGGTACTCGAAATATCACCAACAATATGTGTCGAAAGGATAATTGTTACGTCGCGTGTACTGATGGTTGAAAGCAGGTTGCGAAACCTGATGCGTTCTTCGGGGTCGAGACCGGTGGTTGGTTCGTCAACGATAATAATTTTAGGGTCATTTATCAGTGCCTGTGCAATTCCGAGCCTTCGTTTCATCCCGCCCGAGAGTTTATTGGCAATTCTGTCGCGCGCTTCAAACAAACCCACTTCTTCAAGCATCTGCTCAACTGCAGTGCGTCGTGTGGTTCCGTTTTTCATTCCGGCTAAGCGTGCTGCATAATCAAGAAATTCATAGGTTTTGAGTTTCGAGAAAAAACTGAAATCCTGCGGAAGATATCCTAACATTGCCCTGATTTCGCGGCGGTTTTTTGCCAAGTCAAGGTTCCCGTTAATGGTAACTTTTCCGCTGCTGGGCTTCATCAGTGTTACCAGAATACGCATCAGTGTTGATTTTCCGGCACCGTTTGGCCCAAGCAACCCAAACATTCCATTCGGAATTTCGAGATTCAGGTTTTTGATGGCATAACTTCCACCTTTATATACCTTGTTTAAATTTTCAATTTTAATATGCACAGTTAATATTGATTGATAATTGTAAAACAGTGCTTTTGACTTTTGCTCTTTTAAATAGTTTAAAAGTAAAACAGCATCTTCAGCAATAAAATTAAATCAAAAACAATCAGTTGGTATAGTAACTGTTACATTACACCTGTTAGCAGATTTCTTTTGTATAAGTTTTGGGTTTCAGAAATGCAGAATCAGATTGATTATTAATAAGATTTATCAATCGAATAGGATAATTTCAGCGTTTATAGAAGTTCATTTCATCGAGATATTCCCATGCTTTTTGAGGCATAAAATGCCTGACATCTTTGCCTGATTTTATTGAATCGCGAATAAATGAGGAAGATATTTCCATCAACGGGGTGTTTTGGGCAATGCTAATATTTGGGTGTTGCATTATTTTTGATTTATCGAATCCAGGGCGAGGATAAATGATGATACCATAATTTTCCATAATTACCTGGTAGTTTTTCCATTTGTGAAAACTCTCAAGATTGTCGGACCCCATAATAATTGAAAACTGGTGGTTGGGAAATTTCTCGTGTAAATAGGCGAGTGTGTCGATGGTGTAATTTGGCTTTGGCAGACCAAATTCGATATTTGAAGTGCGAAAACGCGAATCTCCTTCAATAGCACGGTTAACCAGTTCGAGCCGCTGATAATCATCGAGCAGGTTTTCCTGTGTTTTGTGTGGATTCTGCGGCGAAACCACAAACCAAAGCTGGTCGATATTTGTAAACTCGACCATATAATTGGCAATAACCATGTGACCGATGTGCACAGGATTGTACGATCCAAAATAAAGCCCTACTTTGAAACTTGCGGGTTTTGGCGAAAAAATGTCGGTTAAAAGGTCTGACATGGCAATGAATTAAAAATGAGAAATTTAAAATTATAAAATGAAAGCGATGGAACTTTTTTCAGGATATAAAATTACGTACTAATTTTTCTGCTTCATTAACAGCTTTATCCAGGTTGTCGTTTACTACAATCACATCGAATTGCGGGGCAAACGAAAGTTCGTGCTCAGCTTTTGCAATGCGCATGGCTATTTTTTCCTCACTTTCAGTCGAGCGGTTTTTTAAGCGTGTAAGCAGTTCTTCTACAGATGGCGGCTGCACAAAAATGGCAAGAGCCTGTTCGCCAAATTGCGTTTTAATATTCAGTCCACCAACTACATCCACATCAAAAATTACATTTTTACCGGCATCGCAAATCCTGTCAACCTCACTTTTCAGGGTTCCGTAACGGATGCCTGAATAAACTTCTTCCCATTCTAAAAAATCACCGGCTGCAACCCTTGTTTTAAATTCATCAAGGGTGAGAAAGTAGTAATCGCGACCATGTAATTCATTAGGCCGTGGCAAGCGGCTTGTAGCTGAAACTGAAAATTCGAGGTTGAGCCCACGTTCAAGTAACTGTCTTACAATGGTTGTTTTACCTGCACCCGACGGGGCTGAAAATATAATGAGTTTGCCTTTCATCTGTACAAATTATTAAAGTTGCTGATTAGTTGGCGGTTATAATTTATCTCCTTGGGCCAAATTCTCACCCGATGGAACCTGCCTGACGGCAAGGCAGGCTCACATGTAATTTGTTCATCGTTTTTTGTGTTTTCCTTCAAACATGTCCGTTTCATAAAACATTCAACAACTGTTCCTTAATCCGTTCGAGATAATCTTTCATTTGTACCACAATGCGTTGAATTTCGATGTGGTTGGCTTTCGAACCAATGGTATTGATTTCCCTCCCGATTTCCTGCGAAATAAACCCAAGTTTTTTACCAGTGGGAACTGGCTCTTCGATGGTTTCGAGAAAATATTTGCAGTGATTGGCCAGCCTTACTTTTTCTTCGTTAATATCAAGTTTTTCCAGATAGAAAATCAATTCCTGTTCGAACCTGTTTTTGTCAACTCCCCCGGTCAGTTTTAAGTTTTCAAGGTTTTCTGAAAGACGGGCTTTTACAGAGTCGAGCCGGTGTGGTTCAAAAGGTTCAATCATCAACTGTAGTTTCTGGATGGCAGTCAGATTCTTTACAATATCCATTCGCAACGCGTTACCCTCCTGTTCCCTGAATTTGTCGATATCGGCAATCGCTTTCTGAATATTTTTTAAAACAATGTTCCATTCCTGCTCATCGAGCGTAAGGTATTCGGTTTTAACCACATCGGGTAATCTTAAAACTGCCTGAATTGTCGATTGGTCGGTGGTAAGATTAAGTTCATTGTTGATTTTTGCCAGTTGGTGAAAATAATTTTTCAGAATAGGTTCGTTGATTTTTGAACTGGTTTCGTCGCCGAGATTTTCGATGTACAGGTTAAATTCGATTTTTCCGCGTTCAAGTTTATCAGAAAGATGGCGTCTGATTTCGATGTCCTTTTCGCGGTACAACGCCGGAATACGGGTATTGATGTCGGTTTGTTTACTGTTAAGCGATTTAATTTCGACGGTGAATTTCTTGTTGTTCACTTCGAATTCGGCCCTGCCGAAACCGGTCATTGATTTTATCATGTTTGTGTTTTTATGCGAATGTAAGAGAAAGTATGATGTCAGAGGTGCGAAGACTGAAGAATTTCATGAAATTACTCCTGAACCAATCAATTCGTCACCGTCGTACCAGGCGGCAAACTGCCCTGATGTGATTCCACGCTGTTCGCTTTCGAAGATAAAATAAGCGCCCTCTTCTTTCATGAAAATGGTTCCATTTTCGAGCGGTTGTCGGTATCGTATTCGGATTTCGTAATTTCGGTTTTCTCCCGGCTGCATTTTTAAATCAGTACGAATCCAATGCATATCGGCAGCGGCAACAAAAAGTCCTTTTCTGTACAGCCCGGGGTGATTTTGGCCTTCGCCTACATAGATAATATTGCGTTGCACATCGGTGCCAATCACAAAAAGTGGTTCTTTGTGTCCGCCAATATTTAATCCTTTTCGCTGACCGATTGTATAAAAATGTGCGCCCTGATGTTCGCCAATCACTTTTCCATTCCAGGGCTTAAAGGGGAACGAAAAGCAAAGCTTTCTGAAGTTTTCTTCAGTAACTTCAACCTGCTTTTTCTTCTCCATAAACTCAGCATCAATTTCGATGGTGTTGCCGGTTTTGGGTTCGAGTTGTTGCTGCAAAAAGGTAGGTAAATCAACCTTTCCGACAAAACAGATTCCCTGTGAATCTTTTCGTTCGGCAGTGGGCAGATTCTGTTGCCGGGCAATTTCGCGTACTTCGGGCTTCAGCAAATCGCCAATCGGGAAAAGCGCCCGCGAAAGTTGTGGCTGGTTGAGCTGGCATAAAAAGTAACTCTGGTCTTTATTCGGGTCTTTCCCGGCAAGCAACTGGTACATTGGTTTGCCGTCAATTTCGAATTCACTTTTCCGGCAATAATGCCCGGTGGCAACAAAGTCGGCATTAAATTTCAGCGCTTCGTCTAAAAAAGTATCGAATTTTATTTCTCGGTTGCACAGTACATCGGGGTTGGGTGTGCGGCCAGCCTGGTATTCGGCAAACATGTAATCCACCACCCGTTTTTTATAGTCAACACTCAAATCAACAATATGAAATGGGATATCAAGTTTTTTGGCAACCATGCGTGCAATCAGCGCATCCTCCTCCCAGGTACAGGCACTTGTGATATTGCCAACGCGTTCGTGCCAGTTCACCATAAAAAGCGCGATGAGGTCGTGTCCCTGTTCCTTTAAAAGGTAAGCCGCCACGCTGGAATCAACGCCTCCCGAAAGTCCGATTACAACTCTTTTTTTCATTGGGCGCAAAATTAATAATTAAAAAGAAAGTGTTGAGATTTCCTGTTATTCAGAAAAAAGGTCGGCTGATATCAGTTTATATTGCCAAAAGGTATTGTAAATCCGAGCCAGGGGATGGCCACAAATTCGCCAATTTCGGCAACCGGAAAAACCAAACCATAATCCAATGCTGCCTTTTTTATTATCGATCTTCCGCCTAATGAGATAAGCAAAATAGTCTCTCCGCCACCGCTCAATAAGTAATTTTCGGTAATAAAATAACCTCTGCTGCTAACCCTGAACATTCCGTTAAAGTTTACCATCGGTGCCTTAGCCCATTCACCTCCGGCGAAACCATAACCTAATCCGAAAGTTACATTGGCGTCGGGCGATCCAAAGGTTGAAAGCCCGTACACAATTCCAAATCCGGTTTCACTTTCACCTAAAATAGTGCCGGCAATAGCACCAGCAGCAACATTTACTTTGTTCTCTTTTACAGGAATTGAAAATTTCATCGTGGCAAAAACAGGAGTAGGCGTACCCCCAAACAGAAACAACGGAATTATACCTGCCCCGATGGAGAAATTATTGGTTACACCATACGAAAACTGGTTCCACAAAACCCAGATATTCTGGTAATATCCTTCATTTTTTTTCAGTCCATATCCATTAGGCGACCAAAAATAACGAGTTGACTGTGGGTTTTCGAACCAGAGTTTGCCGTCTTTTATTTGCTGGAACTGAACTGTATCGCGTCGTTTAATATCGGTTTTGGGAATTGTGATTTCACCTAATTTCTCGGTTTTAATTACAATTTTTATGTCATCTTCAGTAATTAACTCACCAATAAATTCATTGCCATCATTGGTTTCTATTTGTACAAGAATGGTGTCGCCTGTGTTTTGGGCATTCACAAAAAGTACTGCGATGCAGAACATTCCGAATAGTACAGTTTTGATTTTCATAGCACAAATTTTAGGTTTGAATAATGTTAAACGAAAGGTAGTAAAATAAATACATTCAAACCTTATTGTCCTTTGGGTTTTTTATGCCAGTAAGGTTTTCCTTTTGACGGATTCTGGCTGTTGCGGGGACTTTGATTGCCCACAGTAGAAGGCTTTTTAGGTTTATGAAACCCGCTTTTGTGTGGTCGGCCCCTGAATGTTGTTACTTTCCAGGCCGGGCCTGCCCCAAATTTCTCGGGCAAAGGAATTTTAAATACTTCACGTTCAATTAGTTTTTCAATCTGTTGAAACTTGTACATATCATCTTCATTCACCAGCGTAAGCGCAACACCTGTAGCGTCGGCACGGGCGGTGCGGCCAACGCGGTGTACGTAATCTTCTGCATCGTTAGGTACATCGTAATTGATAACCAGGTTGATGTCTTTGATATCGATTCCGCGACTCATTACATCGGTTGCCACCAGAATACGGATGCGTTTCGACCTGAATCCCTGCAAAACTTCCTCGCGCTGAGCCTGTTCGAGGTCCGATGAAATTGCTTCTGCCGGCAGTTTCATTCTTTTTAGTTCACGGGCGAGTTCGTTGACTGCCCGTTTTGTGGAACAAAAAATCAGAATACTGCTGTATTCAGGGTTTTCAGAAATCAGGTGGCTAATGAGTTTGTTTTTTTGCTGATTAAAAGTGAGGTAAGCAGCCTGAAGTACTCCTTCAGCAGGTTTTGCAATTGAAATATTAATTTCTTTCGGATTGACAAGAACCTGTTGCGCAAGACTTCTGATTTTTGAAGCCATTGTTGCACTGAACATCAGCGTCTGTCTTTCTTTTGGCAGGTACGAAATTATTTTAACGATATCTTCGTAAAACCCGATGTCAAGCATCCGATCGGCTTCGTCGAGAATCAGAAATTTTATCGTGTCGAATTTTACATAGCCAAGGTTGAGGTGCGAAATCAGTTTTCCGGGCGTGGCTACTACAATGTCGGCACCTTGTGTAAGTGCTGTTTTTTGCTGACCCCAGTTATCTCCATCTCCACCGCCATAAATAGCTATCGAATTGATTCCCATGGTGTACCCAATTCCCTGAACCTGCTGGTCGATTTGCATGCAAAGCTCGCGGGTGGGTACAATAATTAATGTTGATGTTTCTCCACCCGGAAGGTCGGCAATTAAATCAAGAATAGGCAGCAGGAATGCCGCGGTTTTTCCGGTGCCGGTTTGTGCGCAGGCAATTAAATCGTTGCCTTCAAGTATAATTGGGATGGCCTGTTCCTGGATTGGGGTTGCCTCTTTAAAACCCATGTACGAAATGGCATCCAGCAGGTCGTCGTGAATTCCTAATTCTGAAAATTTCATATAATTTGTATCGTCTGAATAATGATACAAAGGTAGCTAAATTGTTTGCTTTCCTTCTTTATTGTATCATAAGTTGCTGTGCACGCAGCTTTTTATAATCACCCCAGTTAAACTGCCTGATGAATTCGAGCCCTTTGCGGGCGCCAAGTAAAAACAGTTTCTTTTTGCTTTCGTCGCTCATTTTAAAATTGAGCCAATTAAAATCTTTATCGGCGTCAATAAAGCAAATCAGTTTTTGAAAATCGGGATTCTGAATAAGAAACTCATTGTCAGCGTCGTGTCGCATCGTACTAATCATTGAGCCGATAAACCCGCCAAGATCATCGATGTCAGAACATTCGTCGCGGTAAGCGCTGAGCTTAACACCGAATGTTGGTTTACGCGGGACATTTCCACTCTTTGTATGAAATACGTTGATGGGGAAATTCGAAATCATTCCACCGTCCACAAATTTTACTTTTTGCGGAATGGGTCCGTGAAAGTTGGTGTATTTAATCCAATCGTTATTCGCTGGTTTTCCTGCATCGGGGATGTTGTCTATTTCGAACGGTGTAAAAAAGAAAGGTACCGACATTGACGCACGCACCATTTTTGCAGGCGAGATATTCCACATTTCATCACCCCAGTAGAGGTGGGCCATTTTGGGGAACTGCACCTTCGATTGTGTTGTAATATCTGCTGCGATAATATGAACATGTGCATAGTCGTCATTTATCAGTTGTCCGGTTAACCTGTTTTTTAGTCCTGCCGGAAAATATTTCTTACCTCTTTTTTCTATCAATTCACTAACTTTTGTAATTGTGTTTGGCGATTCGCGAAGTACTTTTTCAATCCATATTTCGAAAGCTTTTCCCGGGTTTAACCCAAGGTTAACAAAAAGTGCCTTTTTCACCCTGGGGAAATTAAAAGCCAGTTTCCAAAGCAATTTTTTGAACGGAGTGCCATCAATCACTTTTTGAATGATTTTTTTCAGCGAAGGGTCGCCATCAACAAATTCGAATAAATCCTGTTTAGCCAGCACATCAAGTACCTGTTTCGATTTGGCTCTGTCAATACTGTCGATGCCAGCAAGTACAAGTGTGTTGATGGCACCAGCCGAAGTTCCGGCCAAATGGAAAAAGCGGATTCCCGCGGTTTCAAGAATATAGGTGTAACCAACAAGGGCAATCCCAAGCACACCGCCACCTTCCTGTACAAGGTCAACATATTGATTTCCTTCTTCGTCGATAATATCGGAGAATACACGATTCTTAAGTTTTTCAGCCTCTTTCAGTATTTCAAGAAACTCGGGTTGGTTGGTAAAATCTTCGAAAGTCATTGTGATATTGAATTTAATGGTTATCTGTTGCTGAAAAGTTACGGAATTTGAATGGTTCGGAGCAAACAATAAAGACAAAATTATCTGAAATCAATAAAAAATAATTTTGACAGGTGTTCCGCAATCAGCACAATTCCCATTTTCCCTGATATTTTGAATTTGAATTTCGTACGCGTTTCTGCGAATCAATATTTCTCCGCAATGCTTGCAAAACGTTGATGAACGTTTGGTATCAGACATATTTCCAACGTAAACATGATGCAGGTGCTTTTTCGCAGTTTCGTAAAGCGAAAGCATTGTTTCCGTTGGTGTTGCTGGTATTTCTAATTTGTACTTCGGGAAATAACGCGAAATGTGTAATGGCACATCTTTCCCAAGTTCTTCAGCAATCCACTGTACCATATTTTCAAATTCGGATTCAATATCGTTCAAACCCGGAATTATCAGGTTGGTGATTTCGAGATGCGCTTCACTTTTTGCAATGATTTTCAGTGTTTCCAAAACGGGAGCCAGCTTTCCTTTGGTTTGTTTCAGGTAAAAATCATTTGTAAAAGCCTTTAAATCGATATTGAAAGCATCGATAAAGGGAATCAGATGTTTTAGCGGTTCAGGGTTGATGTAACCATTTGAAACAACCACATTCTTAAGTCCTTTTTCGCGCGCCTGTTGTGCCGTTTCAAACATGAATTCGTAAAAAATAAACGGCTCGTTGTAGGTGTAGGCAATGCCAATATTCTGAGGTGTTTTGAGTGCTTTGTCAACAATTTCTTTCGAACTGATTTCGTGAAACCCAGAAAATTCAGTGGCAAAACACTGCGAAATATGGTGATTCTGACAAAACGAACAATGCAGGTTGCAACCCACTTCGCCAACCGACAAAATGCTTTTCCCGGGATAAAAATGATAAAGCGGTTTCTTTTCGATGGGGTCAACTCCAAAAGCAGCAACTCTGTTAAAAACGTGAGTTATCAATTTACCGTTTTCGTTGCTGCGCACTTTACAGTTTCCGGTCTGGCCGGGTTTTAAAATGCAGTACCAGGGGCAAAGTTCGCAACGAACGGTTTGGTTTTCGAGTTTTGTATAAAAAAGTGCTTCGTGCATTGAATAACATGTTTTCCCAAAGTTACGATTAACTGTATTTGGGGTTCAGTGTTTTTTCAACAACCCAAAAAAAAATGTTTTGTGTTTGCTGGTTTTGATTATCTTATTGTCGTCATCGTTGACGAAAATATAGTCATATTAATTATTCCCGGGGAAGCAATTCCCAATGTTTTGAGGTTCAAGTCTTCCCGTTTCAAACGGGAAGACTTTTTAAAGAATTTAATTTGAAATGGAAACTAAAACTGTTCAGCAAAGACTTGAAATACTCTCGGATGCAGCGAAATACGATGTTTCGTGTGCATCGAGCGGCAGCAACCGGAAAAATGCCACCAAAGGAATTGGTAACGGCGTGGCCTGTGGAATCTGCCACAGTTTTACCGAGGATGGACGGTGCGTGAGCCTGTTTAAAATTCTGATGACAAACCATTGTATTTACGATTGTGCCTACTGCGCCAACCGCCGCAGCAACGATCGCCAGCGCGCCACTTTAACCGTTGAGGAAATTGTTGACCTCACCATTGGATTTTACCGCAGCAATTATATCGAAGGTTTGTTTTTGAGTTCGGGAGTGATAAAAAGCCCCGATTATACGATGGAGCGGATGGTTCAGGTAGCCAGAAAGCTTAGGATGGAGGAGAATTTCAATGGTTACATTCACCTGAAAGCTATTCCCGGCGCCAGCCCAGAGCTGGTACACGAAGGTGGTTTGTGGGCCGACCGAATGAGTGTGAACCTCGAAATCCCGACCGAACCCAATCTGAAATTGCTGGCTCCCGAAAAAAACTATCCGGCCATATTTTCGCCGATGACACAAATCAGAAACGAAATTCTTGCAAGCAAAGAGGAAGTAAAGATTTTCAGAAACGCAAGGCGTTTTGCCCCGGCCGGACAAAGCACCCAAATGATAATTGGCGCGACACCCGAAACCGACAGGCAGATTATTCTGCTTTCGTCGGGACTGTACAAAACACAAAATCTGAAGCGGGTTTATTTTTCGGGATATCTCCCGGTAAACGATTACGACAAACGACTTCCGGCGCTCACACGTCCGCCGCTGGTGCGCGAAAACCGGTTGTACCAAAGCGACTGGCTGATGCGGTTTTACCGTTTTAAAGCCGAGGAAATACTGACCGACGACCAGCCTTTTCTCGATTTGGATGTTGACCCGAAACTGGGCTACGCGCTTCGGAATCTGCATCTTTTCCCGGTGGATATTAACCGTGCCGATTACGAAATGATTTTGCGGATTCCCGGAGTTGGGGTACAATCGGCTCAGCGGATTATTCTGGCCCGCCGTCACCGAAAACTCAATTCTGAGCATCTTTCGAAGTTGGGAATTGTGATGAAACGCGCCAAATATTTCCTTACCTGCAACGAGTTGCCGGTTTCAACAACCGACTGGACACCGGAAAAACTTAAACATAAACTGGTTGCAGGGGCTGTTTCGAAAAACAAAAAATCCTTAGATACACAACTGAGTTTGTTTGGCAATTATCAGCCGGTTTTGCCACCGTTGCACTGATGATTAACGATTTATGATGACTGATTTTTGAAAATCAATTTAAGTCTGATGACCAATGACAATAATTACTTATGACGGCACCTTTGGCGGGTTTCTGACAGCAGTTTTCGAAAGTTATAACCGAAAGATTTTTCCTGTGGATATTTGTTCCCGGATGGGAGAACAAAAGCATCTTTTTGCTCAAAAAACAGATATTCAGACAGATGAAGCAAAAGCGGAACGGGTTTGGAGAGGCATTCAGCAAAAAATGACAGAGAAAAACAAGCAGTTTGTGTTTTATGCTTTTCTCTCGGAAGAGCAGGGAATTGAGATGAAAATTTACCGTTTTCTGCGACGACTTTTCAGTGGCAATCTGGATATTGAAACCGATTTTGGCGACCCCGATGTTTTGTACCTCACGCAAACCTCGCGCAAGGTAAAACAGGAAGCCATGCGGATGTTGCAGTTTGTAAGGTTTCAACACACAAAAGACGGGTTGTATTTTTGCGGGATTGAACCGCGTTACGATGTGATTCCGCTTGTGGTGAGCCAGTTTCAGAAACGGTTTGCCGACCAGCGCTGGCTTTTGTACGATTTAAAACGAAATTACGGCATGTTGTACGATAAAAACAAACCACAGGAGGTGGTGATTTCGAATAAGGAATTCAGCTCGATAACCGGCCAGGTAAACGATAATGTGTTGCAGGAAGGGGAGGAGTTTTACCAGAAATTGTGGAAATCGTATTTTACCCACATCAATATTCAGGAGCGCAAAAATCTGAAGTTGCAGCGGCAACATTTGCCACGAAGATTTTGGAAATTTTTGCCGGAGATGATGATTTTGAATTGATTAGATTAAAATTTATCTTTTCTAAACTTAGCTTTTCCAAAGTTTAAAACTTTGGAAAAGTTAGAAAATAAAATAAACTACTCTTTTACAACCTTTACAACCTGTTGTTGTCTGTTGTTATTCAGCCTGATAAAATAAACTCCTTTAGGAAATGAAGTAAAGTCAACTGTTTCGTAATTGGAATAAACAATTCCTGAGTTCAGTTTGCGGCCTGAAATATCAAATAGCGAGTAGTTTACCTTGTCGATTGACATATCTGAAAGCTGGATAATTACAAAATCGTTCACCGGATTTGGGAAGACTCTGGCCAACTCTTCTGATCCAGGAATTTCTTCGGCGTTTTCTACAATCAGCATTGAAGTCGGCAACGATTTTTCAACTACAAATGCATTCCCTGTATTATCGGCGAGATAACTGTAAACCCATTTTGGCCGGGATGGCAATTTGTTGTCAAATACTTTCTGTTCCCATTCCTGGTCAGTAACGCGCAAAAAATTGTCGGAGATGTGTTCGTAATACGACATGAAAGCGCCGGTGTAAGCAGTGGTAATGTCGCTTCCCGGAATTTTTGCAAGACAAACACCAAGATTAATTTTCCCAAGTCCGGTGTGCAGCACCTTCCCAACCGGAGTTCCCCATTCATCTGTAGGTTGTGTATGAATATCGACATTGATAAAATCGTTTTCAATTACCTTATCGGCCTGCCAGAACATATCGAGAATCCAACCGTCGATGG
The DNA here is from genome assembly GCA_003516705.1 of Prolixibacteraceae bacterium. Classification (GTDB taxonomy): domain Bacteria; phylum Bacteroidota; class Bacteroidia; order Bacteroidales; family Prolixibacteraceae; genus Draconibacterium. The sequence continues at coordinate 24,242 of DPCJ01000032.1, forward strand.
GCAATCCGCCGCACTCCTGGTAAGGAACTTTTACAAGCATTGTTTTCAGCCATTCCTGTTCTGCATCATCAAAAGCTTCGTTATTTAGTTCTTTCGTTGCCAGAATCTCAAGTTTCTGCATAATTTCTGCAAACCTTCTGAAATACTGGTCCACGGGTTCACCATATTCAGGCATTATTTGTTTGCCACTGAAAAAACTGGCGGCATTGTTTGCATAGTCAGCCAGTGTTTTATAAAATTCAGGATAGGGTTCCACGTAAGAAAAGGGAAATGAACACCCTGCACCACCGGTATAAGAAGGCTTGGCATACAACAAATTATCATGCCGTAACTGAGTCCAGCCAGCAAGTTGGGTGTTCATCTTTTGCTGATTCCAGGCCCCGGTACGCATAAAGAAAGGCAGGTTATCGTTATCGGGAATGGGGTTGAGGGCACGAATCGATGAAAGCCAGGTACTGTAAAGATTTTCGCTCCAGAAACCAGGCTCTTTTGTATCAATCAGATACCGCATCAGTGCAAGTTGTGTCCCGTATGGATATTTAGTCATTTCGTCTTCCAGAAAGTGAAGTGCATTGTTGTTTCCCAAAGCATACAACACATCCAGCGGATTTGGCATCATCCGCATCACCTTGTGGCCGTTGTAAATTATTCGGTCGAAGACTACGTTTGCCAAAACAAACGCATCGATGATAAACCGTTGTCCGCTAACAAGAAACGAAACAGGCAGTTCATCGGGCGCATCTCCGCACGGATTGACATAGTAAAAAGCGCCCATATATTGCTGCATAAATTCGGGATTATGAACCAACCCATCGTAATAAGCTGCAAATGTGGCCGAATCATTGAGCTGTGCCGGATTCGAAATACCCAGCGATTGCAAAAATTCGGTGTATTCATCTGAAGTCAGATTATCGCTTTCGCCAACGAGGTAAGTAATGATTTCGTTGTTTTGCTGCAACAGGCTTTTTTCAGCCGACGACTGCATCATTTCGTTTAAAATAAATGCTGAAATATTGAACCGCACGATTTCTTCAGATTCCCAGGGTGGTTCCATTCCACCGGTGGGGGGAGGTGTCATCGGGATGTCAATTCGGCCAAGCCACATCATCGTTTTAAAATAGGGTTCAAGGTTTGTGTTTCCCATCCATTCGTCTTCCTGCGTAAAAACATAGTGTCCCCTCACTTTAAATTGCGAGAAATCGATTGTCCGTAAGCGGTCGGGCCTGGTAAAAAGTACAACAGCAGTTAGTTTTTCACCTTCTATGGCGCTCATCACCTGCTCGTAATTTTCCTGACTTGCATAGCGTGTTTGCATTTTTGTATTATCAATCAGCGATTTTGCCACTGTAAGGTATAAATCGACATCGGCAATGTTTTCAGGCAGCGAATCGCCGTATTGCGCTGCAACAGCAGGCAGACTGTTGCATAATCCGGTTATGTATTTACTGATGTTTGGCATCAGCAGCGCTGTTTCCGAGGCTTTTAAAATATTATCGTACGATGTGTGAAGTGCATGAAGAATGAGGTCGGTTGAGATAAAAACAGGTAAATCTTTGTTAAAAACATGGTTCTGGTAGGCGGTACCAAAACTGAAGTCGCTGATTCTTTCGGTTACAACAAAATGGTTTTGCATTAAAAGCTCAAGTTCTGTTTCTGTAAGATTGAGTTTTTGAGTTACCGAATCGAGATAAAGTATTGCTGATGGGTCAGGAGTTTGGCTGAATCCCTTGTAGTATTTCAGGTTGCCGTTCAGGTTTAGGTTGTTAAGACCATCGTAAGTCAGGTCTTTTACTGATTCGCGAAAGTTGACGAAACTCTTTTCATTAAACTGACTGAATGCTGACAAGGCAATCAGTAACAAACAGGAAAGTAATAATTGAGTTTTCATCGGGCCGTATTTTTGGTTTCAGGTTTTAAAGGTAGAAAACCATAGGTTAACATCAAAGTAATGAGAGGGTTTTAACTTTTGTTTTTAGCTTTTCCAAAGTTTTAAACTTTGGAAAAGCTATTTGAACGAATTACTATTGAAGCAATTCCTTTGGTATTTCCTTTATCGGTTTCACCTGAATGGTTTTTACAAACAATTCAGCACCTTCCGACTGCAACTGAATTTTGCCCGAACTTACAGGAATGATTTGTCCGTTTTCAGTTTTGCCAATATTGTTGTTAATCATTACCACCTGACCGTTTACCACGTGTACCGAAGTACGTCCAAAACAGTACAGGTCAACCGTATTCCATTCACCGAGCGGTTTTTCAGCGTCAAGCGCTTTTTTAATTCCCTGTCTTTCATAGTCAACCCCGAAAGGTTTTATGGAGTCGTTTTTTGAGTACATAAAACCGTCTTCAACGGTTTTTACAGCCGTTTCACAATACATGTTTTTCATCAGGTAAGTATCGCCTAACCGTTCATGCATCAACTGGCATTCGGCATTTACCATCCAGGTTCCCAGTGCTTCGCCAAAATCGCCAAAACTGTGGTACAGTAATCCGCTGTTTTGTTTTGTGTAAATCGAGTCGCCCCATTTAAAAACCAATTGCAGGTGGTAATTGGAGAAAGTGTCGCGGGTTGCCAGCGAACCGTTTACAACACCCGAAATGCGAATGAGTTTTTCGCCGTCTTTTTCAACAACAGTGAAAACATTTTCAGTGGTTGCACCAATTCCGGCATCCTCGGCTCCGGTTAAAAAAGTACCAAGATGTTTGTCCCAGTTGTCGAGGTTTTCGCCATTAAACAATGGGTTCCAGGAGTTTTGGCAAGATGTGAAGATCAGTACTGTGAAAAGTGAAATAAACAGAAAAGAAATTTTTTTCATATCGATATCAGGTTAAGTTGAATAATAAAAAAACTGTCTCATGTAAAATAAGACAGTTATAAGATTTTTATGGTTTTGTATGATCAGTGAACCGATTCAGCATGGATGAGTTCCATCGCCCGATCGAGAATTGCCGTATCATCGAGCATTACAATTCCTCCATTAGGTCCTGGTTCCATGTGAATACCAACTGAAGCTCCTTTTTCGTAATTGGCGCCTCCAAAATAATTCCTGACGGTTTCCTCTGATACACTGAACTCCTGCGCCAATTTCTTGATGGAACCGGCAGGCAAACTGTCTTTGATTTTTCGCAACTCATTAAAAGTGATTTTACTTGTCATAGCGCGTATTTTTTATGTGATTATTAAAAGTTTTTAGTCTCACCTGTAAAAATAGAATTAATAATTTAATAACAAAAGTTTCACAGATATCTATTTAAGGAGCCTGATTTAAAATCAGTTTTTACTGATAANNGAGCCAATTGCATTAACATTTATTAAGATTGTCAGAGCCCTTTTTCAATGCAATTGTAGATTTCGTTGTGAATGGCCACGCGAATGTTCAGTTCCGAAATTTTGTTGTTTTCACGCGTTGGATAAACCCGGTTCGAAAGAAAAATATAGAGCAATCCGTTGTCGGGGTCGGCCCAAACCATATTGCCGGTAAAACCGGTGTGGCCAAAGCTGCCGGCGCTTGCACCGCGTGCCGGATAAGAGTTTTCCGGTGTCCTCGATTTATTTTCCGGCAGTGGTTTGTCGAAACCCAGCGCACGCCGGTTGTTATTTTCGGGAAATTGTACTGTGTTAAACCGGTTAAAAGTTTCTTCTGTAATATATTGTTTTCCTCCGTAAAATCCTTTTTGCAGGTACATCTGGAAAATTTTGGCGAGGTCGTTGGCACATCCGAATAATCCGGCATTTCCCGAAATCCCGCCCAACATTGCAGCCCCTTCATCGTGTACAAAACCATGAATATTGGCATGTCTGAAAACAGTGTCAGATTCAGTTGGAATGATTTGGTCTAAAGAGAAAAAACGCAATGGATTGTATGTAACAGTGGCTGCACCCAGAGGCCGGTAGAAATTTTTCTGAACAAAATCTTCGTAATTGGTTCCTGTCAGATTTGATATCACTTCGGGATAAATATGAAAGCTCAAATCGGAATACAAGTATTTTTTTTCTCCTAATTTTGAGTTTCTGATGGTATCAAAAAAGGTTTGTTTAAAATCATTACGCAGGTACAAATTCTCATAAACCCTGATTTTAAAACTATCGGTTGGTTCGCTTCTGAAATTTGTAGTTCGCAATTGATCCTTTTTACCGGTTGCCATTTGCCAGAGCGGCAGCCAGGCCGGAATTCCCGACTGATGTGCAAGAAACTCTTTGATTTTAATACCTTCCTTGTTGCTGTTTTTAAATGATGACCAATAATCGCTGAGCGGTTTTTCAACATCCAGTTTTCCTTTGTCAACCAGTTGCATAAGTGCAGGCAGCGGCCCGGTTACTTTGGTAACTGAAGCCCAGTCGTACAAATCGCTGTCGGTTACTTTTAAACGATGTTCGCAGGTATGCCAGCCATAGCTTTTCTGAAAAATTACATTGCCGTTTTTGGCAACAAGCACCTGGCACCCCGGAAATGCTTTTTCTGAAAGTCCGAGCTGAACGATTGAATCGATTTTAAAATTGAGTAACGTTGAATTGATGCCCACTTCCTCGGGAATTGTATATGCGAGTGTTTGATTGGCAACTATTTCAATCCCTTCGTTTTGGCTGAAACGTGAATCGACAGTAACCGACAGTTTTCCGTGGCTGCCGAATGCCCCAAAAATCAGTTGGGCTGCCAGTTGTTGTGTTATCTCCGTGTTTTGGTAAGCTGCAATCAACCCGCTTGCACGATGAATAGTGGCAAAGTGCTGAAGTGCATAAACATTCCCGAAGAAAGCAAAAATCACCTTCTTGTTCTTCACCAAATCATCCACAGCTTTTCGTTGGATTTCTGATGCCCCGTACCGGTTGGCCGGATAAATATTGATTCCCCGGATTCCGGTAATTACAAGGTTATAGTTTTTTAATTTTTCGAGAAGGTCAGCCCAGGTTTGCTCGGGAGCATTTTTGGGCAGTACAAAATGGTCGGCTTTTGCATATTTCCCAACGTATTCCTGAAATGTTGAAACTTCGTTTCCCCCGATATTTAATGTGGCAATTTTGAATGTATCCAAACCCTGTAGTGGCAACAGATTTTTATTTTTTAAAACGGTCAATGCCTTTTTAAGCAGTTTCCGGTTGGTGACTTCAAAATTCGGGTTGTTTAATGCAACAGTTAGATTTTTTGTTACAGCAGGTTTGTATTCGTTCAATTGCACCCAACGCTTAATTGCCAAAACCGTTGTGCACTTTTCATTAATCTCATCAATGCTGAGTTTTCCATTAGTTATAGCTGCTTTAACCGACTCGATTGCCTTTTTCAGGTCCGGGACGCATTCAACCATATCGGCTCCCGCGGCTAATGCGCGAAGTTCAGCATTCCCACTTGCTGTTCTTACCCCTTTCATGTCGATGGCATCGGTTACAACAAAACCCTTGTATCCGATTTCATTGCGCAGGTATCCGGTTATAATTTCTTCTGAAAGAGAAGAAGGTGTTCCTGATTTATCGAGGGCCGGTACATTTAAGTGGGCCATCATAATTCCGCCAATTCCGTTACGCGCTAAAATGCGAAAAGGATATGATTCAAGCGTGTCGATGTGCGTTTTTGAATGATTCAACAAAGGTAATGTGTGGTGAGAATCGGTTTCTGTGTCGCCGTGCCCCGGAAAGTGTTTGGCGACCGGTAAAACGCCTTCGTCCTGCATTCCTTTCGCGAGGTACCAGGCTGTTTGCGTAACTGTATTTTTGTTCTCTCCAAACGATCTGAAATTAATCACCGGGTTTTCAGGATTTGTACTGATGTCGGCAACAGGGGAAAAATTAATGTGAATTCCCATCAACTTCATTTGCCGGGCAATATCACGCCCCATCTGGTATATCAGTACCGAATCGGTAACTGCCCCCAAAGCCTGTGCATACGGGTAACGCACTGTGCTGTCGATTCGCATCGGCAAACCCCACTCTCCGTCGATTGCAACCAGAAGCGGGGTTTTTGAAGCTTTCTGAAAATCATTAATCCAGGTTGCCGATTCAACCGGATTTCCTTTCATTACAAGAATTCCCCCCGGTTTGTATTTGCCGATAATTTCGAGCGACCGGTTTTTACTTGTCTCACCAAGTTCAGGATAAACGGCAATAGTCATCAATTGGGCAATTTTTTCCTCCAGCGTGAGATTTTCAAGCTGATTTGTAACCCACTTATCTGTTTTGTATTGAAAATAGGGTGGTTCAATTGTTTGTGCAATACCCTGAACTGCAATGGTAAAAATGATAATAAAAGCGGATGCAATATTTTTGAATTGGATGTTGTTCATTTTTCTGTCGAAGATTTTTTTCAAACCTGCTGTTAACGGCTTTTCAAATTGTATTTTTAGCCATTGCAAATGTAATTTTTATCACGTCATGCCAAAAAGTAGTTTGTTGTTGCTAATGCTATTTGTTATCGGATTTTTACAGAAAATAAGCGCCGAAAATATTGTTACGGGTGCCGATCAGCCAGAAAAGTATTTGCCGCTGATGAAAGGTAAACGGCTTGGGTTGGTTGTTAATCACACCTCGTTGAAAGGAACAATGCATCTTGCAGATTTTTTAATTTCCGAAGAAATAGATGTTCAGAAGATATTTGCACCTGAACATGGTTTCAGGGGCGATGCATCGGCTGGCGAAGAAATTCAGGATGGAGTTGATGTTAAAACCGGTGTTCAGGTGGTTTCGCTTTATGGTAAAAACAGAAAACCCACCAGCGAACATTTAAAAAATATCGATTTGATTGTGTTCGATATCCAGGATGTGGGATGCCGTTTTTACACATACATTTCCACGCTTCACCTGGTTATGGAAGCCTGTGCCGAAAACGATGTGCCTTTGCTTGTGCTCGACCGCCCCAATCCCAACGGTGATTATGTTGCCGGTCCGGTTTTATTGCCTGAATTTAAATCGTTTGTTGGAATGGATC
>DPCJ01000069.1:0-135 GCA_003516705.1 Prolixibacteraceae bacterium
CGTTGCCATACACATGGGCAGTGTCGATAAGGCGGTAGCCCGCCGAAATGGCGTTGGCCACGCTGCGGATGCACACATCGCCGCCCAGCGTGTTGGTGCCAAAACCAATGCGTGGCATTTGCAAACCATTGTTAA
>DPCJ01000069.1:267-38338 GCA_003516705.1 Prolixibacteraceae bacterium
TGGGTTTGATTACCGGGTTAATTGTACCGGCATTTGCAAATCCCCGGTTAGGTGTTTCAAGTCATATCGAAGGGGTATTAAACGGTATTTTTCTTATTGTGCTTGGGTTGGTATGGCATAAACTGGCGCTTTCGGATGTGGCGTTGAAAACCACTTACTGGCTTGCGCTTTACGGCACATTTGCCAACTGGTTTGGCATATTGGTGGCTGCCGTGTTTAATGCCGGCAAAATGCTGGGCGTAATGGCCGGAGGCACCGAAGGTCAGCCGGTAGCCGAGGCAGTGGTTGCTTTTTTTCTTGTTACGCTTTCCATTGCAATGATTATCATCAGTGTGATGGTGCTAATTGGTTTGAAAAAAGGGTTTGCCACCGGAAATCAGGGCGAGATTTAAAGTTCAGAGTTCAGAGTTCCGGGTTGTGGGTGCAGCGGGTTTCCTGCCCGATGGTCATGCGGGAGAACCGCTGATACATTCAGCCATTGTTTAGTTGTAAAAGAGGAGTTTCCTCATGGTTCGTTCCTACGGGTTTGGAATGACAAATGGTTGATGTATTGGAGAAATATCGCTTGCCATTACGAACACCAGTGAGGAATCTTTTTCCTCTTTTTCCCTTCCAACAGCTTTCCCCTCCATTTCTAATTTTTAATTTCCCATTTATAATTGCGTTATGGATGTGCACAACACAGCAACGCGCTCCTGCAACATGAGCCGTATCAAGGGGAAGGATACAAAACCTGAATTGAAAATCAGCGCAGCTAAATGCCGGTGCGGAAGTTTTTGTTTGCAAGCCAACACCGTTCCTGGAAAATTTATAAAATACAGCGGTAAACTATTTGCCTTTTGCCGTAAAGTATATTATTGGAATGCAAAATTTAAGCAAAGAGAAAATGAAACTTGAAAAACAAGCATTTTTAAATCAGTGAGACTTTAATTTTAAGCCATTGGTGTCCGGCAAAAAAATATTCAATCCATTTACAATCCGGTAATATCAATGCAAACACGATGTGTCGCCCCGATGGGGCTTTGTTTTAACTTTTCCCATCATTTTCTACCATATTGTCGCAGCTATGCTGCTTCTTAAAAAGCGACAGCGTCGCGACATTATGGTAGTCAATGAATTATTAAGATTGAGCAAAGCTACGTAGTAGCGACATTATTTTGTTTGTTTTTAACCGGACAACAGTGTTTTAAGCAAAAAAATAAATAGTTTAATCCAATATCCGGCTATGGTTCAAACCTTTTAAAAACCAGGGTAGAATTGTGTCCGCCAAAGCCAAAACTATTACTAACAGCAACTTTCACATCTGCCATTATACTTTTGCCGGTAATAATATTTATGGTCGCCGGAATTTCAGGATCAATATGCTGCGTATTGATTGTGGGAGTAATTATTCCCGTTTCGATAGCTTTAATACACAAAACAGATTCAACGGCCCCGGCTCCGCCCAACATATGTCCGGTCATTGATTTTGAAGCACTTATCATCAGATTTTCAGGGGCCATACCAAACACCTTTACCACAGCTTTTATTTCGCTAATATCGCCCGAAGGAGTTGATGTGGCATGGGCATTTAAATAGTTAACCTGCCCGGGTTTTACACCTGCTTCTTCCAATGCCAGTTCCATGGCTTTTGCTGCCCCCCGTCCTTCAGGATGCGGAGCTGCAACATGGTAGGCATCGGCCGTCATTGCAGCACCGGCAATTTCGGCATATATTTTTGCACCGCGTTGTTGTGCATGTTCCAGTTCCTCTAAAATTAATGCTCCTGCTCCTTCTGCCATCACAAACCCATTGCGGGCAATATCAAACGGGCAGCATGCTTTTTCCGGGTTATCATTGTTCGTCGACAAGGCTCTCATGCCATCAAATCCTCCTACCCCCGATTCAATAATTCCGGCTTCCGACCCCCCGGTTACAAACATTTTTGCTTTTCCCAGTTTAATGTAACTGTAAGCATCCATTATCGCCGTGTTCGATGTGGCACATGCCGAGGTAGTTGTAAAGTTCATCCCCATTAAGCCAAATTTAATGGCAATCATTCCCGATGCCATATTCAACAGCAGTTTAGGGCCAAACATGGGGCTAAAACGCGGTGTACGCGACAAGGCATATTCCATCACCTCCTTTTCGAACGATGCCATTCCTCCCTGGGCCGAACCCCATATTACACCAATATCATAAGGCGAAATTTGCTCTAAGTTTATTCCACAGTCGGTTAATGCTTCTCCTGCCGCAACCAAAGCGTATTGCGTAAATAAATCGGTTCGCTGGATATCGGTTCGTTGCAAAAACTTTGAAACATCAAAATCTTTAAGCTCACAGGCAAATTTGGTTTTAAACCTTGTAGTATCAAACCGGGTGATTGGAGCAGCGCCACTTTTCCCATTCACAGCATTATCCCAAAAGTCATTGATGTTATTTCCTATTGGAGTTAAAGCTCCCATCCCGGTTATCACAACTCTTCTTTCCTTCATAAGTTAAGTTTACATTTTTGGTGCAGCAGGAGACAACAAAGCACCTGAGCAGCAAATATAAACACTTACCGAAAAAAACGAACCTGCCTGTTGTTTATGTTGTGGTATTCCTTTTCCCGCTTGCGGTTTTAGTGTTGAACCCTGCCTGCTGAGTCTGCGACTGAAAACTTTCTTTTTCATCACGTTGAACACTGAACCCGATAGCTTCGGATTTGAACTTTAAACTGCCATGGCCGACGTACACAACACCGCTACAAGCTCTTACAATGTGAGCCGTATTACGGGGAAAAATACAAAGACCGAATTGAAAATCAGCGCAGCTAAATGCCGGAAAGAGATGGATTGAGATTGGTTGTGATTGATTGGAAAATCATAAGATCTCAAAACCTGAAACAGATGCCAGAGGCATCACATGTTTATAGCAACAGCAATGTTCACCAGAAATTCGACTCCGTTCGGAGTCGTACTTTCATTTTCACGATTCTCTTCTATAAACATTCAAATCTGCCGGATTTGTATCGACGCTTTTTTCCTGCAACTTTCGTCCCGACTTTAAACCCGGAACCCGGAACTTTAAACATTAAACTTCAACCTTCCAACTCTGGGCTAATCCGGCATCCGGCATCTCTCTTTCATTTTTAATTTTTAATTTTCCATTTTTAATTGTCCTATGGATGTTCACAACACAGCTACACGCTCGTTTAACATGAGCCGCATTTAAGGGGAAAATACATTACCTGAATTTAATTGCAGTTTACTGCATCGTGTTTATCGACCAGTTTTGTATGTACCAGCCGGTTTTGTTATCTATTTTTCGTACATGCAGGATAAAATCATTCCACATTTCATCCAGCTCCTTACTGTATTTTTTGTAAAGTTCGCCCTCCAGTTTTCTCATGGCTTCCGGACTTTCAGCGCGGGTCATTAAAAGCCACATGGGTGTATCGTAGCCAAATGTTACCATGTACATTTCCCATTCGTAAGGTTCTTTTACCCTTTTATAAAATTCGATGTACTTTTTAACTGCATCGGCTGCTTCTTTTTCGTGTCCTTGTTTCATGGAACAAAAAGTCCACTCGACATAAGGTTTAGAGGCCACCTGAACGGCATTTCCTGATGGATGGTAAGATAAATCAGGCATCGACATGATTACCCTTGACCGTGTGGTTGAAAGATCGCGAAATGCTTTATCCCCGTCAAAACCATCCTCGTCCTTCATTTTTTTTGTTATTGCGAACGATTTTGCATTAATGCCGTCAATCGAGCCAAAATTTTCAATCGGAATTACCCAGTAAAAAATATTGTCGTCGGTTGCATAACAAGAAATCGGAACATCAAATTTGTGTTTTTTCCAAAGGTCAACCGCCTGTTGCTGTACCTTGTTAAAGGCTGCCAAATCAGAAGGTGACACCATTTCTTCGAAAACCACGAAATTAGCGGGAGCAGGCTGTTGAGCCACAGAGTTTACAAACAGAAATCCTGCGAACAGGATACTGAAACCAACAGAAATAAATGCTTTTTTCATTGTATTAATTTTTTGGTGAAACGCAATAAGTTACAACAAATCGGTTATTTATACAACTTCAGAATCACTGGTTTTAAGAAGTAACGCAACCCGCTCTCCGCCTTTGCCCTTTCCATTTTTAATTTTTAATTTTCCATTTTGATTTGTCCTATGGATGTTCACAACACAGCTACACGCTCGTTTAACATGAGCCGATTTACATATATTTTTCCCATATTTGTTTTTATCAATTATAACCTATGAACAGAGCCTATTACTCCGCAACAATCCGAAATTTTCTAAATGCTTCTTTGAACGAAATTCTCGGAGAACTTTCTAATAGCAGTGAGTTTGCCGATGAGCAAACACAAAAAGAGGCCTGGAAGTCAGAAATTACCATTTTAAAAAGGATATTAAATCCTTACGATGGGAAAATCTACTTTGAATTTGCGATTCCTCGAATGGGTAAAAGAATAGATGTTTTGCTAATTATTAAATCCGTTATCTTCATTTTGGAATTCAAAGTTGGGGAGAAAGAGTATCCAGCTTATGCAATCGACCAAGTAATGGATTATGCACTTGATTTGAAAAATTTTCATGAAACCAGTCACGATAAACTTATCGCTCCAATTTTAATTGCAACTCATGCAAAACATGCTAACCAAACTATTTCCTTGACCACTCATAACGACCAAATTTTACTTCCCATTCGAAGTAATTCAGAATCATTAGCACAAATTATAGAATCTGTTTTGAATTTTTTAGGTGACGAGGATGTCATTCAAATTGAAAGGTGGGAAAATGGACGATATCATCCAACGCCAACAATTATAGAAGCTGCAATGGCTTTATATAATAATCATTCGGTTGAGGATATTTCACGCAGTGATGCAAGCGCTATCAATCTGACTCAAACTTCTGAAGCTGTTTCTGAAGTTATTCAACGTTCAAAAGAGAATTCTGAAAAAGCAATTTGTTTTGTGACGGGCGTGCCGGGTGCCGGTAAAACCTTGGTAGGTTTGAATATTGCCACCAAACATATTGATAAAGAAAGTGAATTATACAGCGTATTTCTTTCTGGAAATGGGCCTCTAGTTGCAATTCTTCAAGAGGCATTAGCTCGTGATAGAGTGAAGCGGGCTGATAAAAAAGGCCTAAAACTAAAAAAAGGAGAAGCAAGAAGCGAAGTGAAAGCATTCATTCAAATTGTCCATCACTTTCGTGACGATAGTTTGAAAGATGAAAAACCACCCATTGAGCATGTCGCTCTTTTTGATGAGGCTCAGCGCGCTTGGACTTTAGAGCAAACCGCAAAGTTTATGAAGGAAAAGAAAGGGAAACCTGAGTTTGACATGTCGGAACCTGAGTTTTTGATTTCATGTTTGGACAGACATTTAGATTGGGCTGTTGTAGTTTGTTTAGTTGGTGGAGGCCAAGAAATTAACACAGGTGAAGCAGGTATTAGTGAATGGGTTGAAGCATTAGAACGTTCTTTTCCAAAATGGAAAATTTACATATCAAACCGGTTAACTGATAGCGAATACAATGCTGAACAAATTTTGAAACGAATTCAGCATAGAGAAAATGTTGAATACTCGAATTCGTTGCATTTGTCAGTTTCGATGCGTTCGTTTCGCGCAGAAAATGTTTCACTATTGGTGAAACAAATGCTTGATTTGAATATTAGCGAAGCTAAACATACATTACAAGGCTTAAACGGAAAATATCCAATCGTTATCACTCGTGATTTATCAAAGGCCAAAAAATGGTTAAAGGAAATAGCCCGAGGTAGTGAACGGTATGGAATAGTTGTTTCGTCACAAGCTTATCGATTAAAACCACTCGCAATAGATGTTCGCTACAATATTGACCCCATTCATTGGTTTCTCGATGGAAAGGACGATGTCCGTTCTTCATATTTCCTTGAAGATGTTGCGACTGAATTTCAAGTTCAAGGTTTAGAACTCGATTGGGCATGTGTTGCTTGGGATGCAGATTTTAGATATTCAGAACAGGGTTGGGAATACCGCTCTTTTGTTGGTAATAAATGGCAAAACATAAACAAAGAGGAAAGAAAAAACTATTTAAAAAATGCGTATCGCGTTTTATTAACTCGTGCTCGACAAGGAATGGTAATTGTCATTCCTTCTGGTGATTCTAAAGATCATACAAGATTGCCAGAATTTTATAATGAAACTTTTAATTATTTAAAGGAAATTGGGTTTGGAATTTTAGAATAATACAAATGTTACTCATAATCCGTTGACACGCATTTGAGTTTTGGGTTATTTCATGCCAAAAAACAATGGCGCAAAATATTAGGTTTAATTATTTGTACCGCGATTCTGGCAATTATAAAAAGTTCGGGTTTAAAGACTTTTCAAATCCTAGTTCAAAAACCCTTATTGAAATTGAAACTGAAGTCAGAAATAATTTGATCAGTAGTGAATTTTTCTATCCTGAAAAAGTTGGAATACAGAAATTCAGATTTCACCGATATTGTGATGATTTTTCGTGGTATGAATTTGAAAAGATTGAGTTTGTTAATTCACGAAACCAAAAGCAATCAATCAATGAATTTCTGATTCAATTAGATAAAATGGAGTCTTAGAATTCCACTCAATCCCTCACCTTACTCGCCTTTCAGCCCTTTTCTCCCTTGCCCTGAGGCTTGTTGCTAAAGGTAAAGAATAGCACAAATACTTCATTGACGAAATACAACCCGCAATGGATTGAATACAGGTGATGTAATAAAATGCCGGATGCTTTCACTGTACTCAGTCTGCTCCTTTGTTCCCATAGCGGCAATCACCGGCTTGAGGTTTAAAAATTTCGCCGATATTGAAAACCAGAATTGGTCTGTCTTATTTTTCATCAGCTGTAACCTTCTGTAATTTATTGAGTTTAAACGAATAAAATTTATGGAAAATCATCTCGTCATTTCTGCAAATGGCCCCTGGTATGAGTTATTTTATAATCTGGCGTTTATCGTTTGCCTGGTAATCTATTTGTATGAAGGATACAGCCGCAAATTTCCGATGCTGAAATGGATTTTTCTGCTCGCCGTTACGCAGTTGCTGTTTATTTTCGGAACAAAGGTGGTTACTTTTTCGGCTGATGATTTTTATCTGCTGTTTACCAGTTTTCAGTTGCCTGAAACTCAGAATAAGTCGCTTGCAGGCGGTTTGTTGTTTGGAGGCATTGGTTTTTTCGCCGGAATCGCTTTTTTACGTTTTAAACAAAATATATCAGATGCTTTTGCGCTGGCGCTTCCAATGGGAATTGCCATCCAAAGATTAGGATGTTTTGCTGCCGGCTGTTGCCACGGAAGAATCAGCGATTTACCCTGGGCGGTAAAATATCCGGTGCAAACATTACCGCACTTTCATCAATTCAACGATAATCTGATTACACACAGCGATTTTCTGTCGCTTCCGGTACATCCGGTTCAATTGTACGAAATGTTGGGATTGCTGGCAGTTGTGGCCGTTATCCTGAAACTTCGCAATTCGTTTAAGGCAAAAGGCAGTTTGGTTTTATTGTCGTTTATACTGATTTTTGTTGTCAGGTTTGTAGTCGAATTTTTCAGAGATCCGGCCGCACATACTATCGGTGGCGAAATGTTTTTTGTGTTTAACACCACTCAACTGGTGCTGCTGCCTTTAACCGTAATCTTTATTTTCATTTTGTGGAAAAATGAAAGAACTTATCATGCAGCGCCTTCATCAACTGCCGTCGATTTTAGCCCGGCCATTGCTTTTCTTTTGTTTCTGATAATAATAACCTGTTTCAGGGCATTAAAATACTGGTTTACTTTACCCGAAGTGATAGCTTTGGTGATTAAATTTATTGTGGCCTTCACATTGATTGGAATCCGCCTGTTTCAAAAGCTTTATTATTCGCCATACCGCTGGCTTTATTTAGCCGGTTTTATACTGCCGGTGGTTTTAACCGCCCAGACTTTTCCCGCAGGTTTACAGGATTCGGTATATGTAAAAAAGTACAAAACCATTAAGATTGGGATGGGTACCGGTGATTTCGAAAACAGTTACGAAATTGGTCAGGGTGAAGGATGCGACAGGATAAGCAATACGGAATATTTTCGTCAGCAATATACACTTGGCGGCGCTGCCTTCGAATTTACCGAAGAACGCCCGGAATTAAAACAACAGTTCAGGTATGGCGCAGAAGCCATGATTGGTAAACACACCGAAACCAGAATTTCTGACAATAAGGTAAATAACACCACTTTGTTTGGCCTGACCCCTTATTTGAATTACGATATCAACTGGCTTGGAATGGGTGGAGGTCTGCACATGGGTAACCTTTCGTTTGCTTATGAAAACACCAGTGATGAAGGCTCGGGGATTCCCCAAACAGGGAGCAACAAAGTTTATGTTTATCCGCAGATTTATTTAAGGGCAGGACCGCAACGGTGGATTTTTATTGATTACCGCCTGGCCAATCATTTCCCGTCGGCATTTCCCGGAATCAGGCAACAGTTTGGAATTGGCACAGGGCTTGGCACCGATAACGGAACCAGGTTGCGGCTGGGATACAATACAACCGACATCTATTATTTTACGGGGTATGTTCCCATAAAAAACAAGGTTGTAATTGAACCCATGATTCTGTGGGGAAAATCGCCTTTAGACATCACCGGTAAGAATTATTATCAGTTCTCTTTGTCAGTAGGGTATCGTTTTGGCTTTAGCGAAGGCGAAAGATTAATAAAGAATAATTAATACAACCGGGAGAAGCAATCACTTTTGATTCCGGTTTAAAAGTGGAAGATGCCAGCCGGAATTCATTGGCAGATGCCTGTCATATCATGCCTTTTGCAGAAAACTGCAACGATTCAGCTAAAAACGGGGTGGCATTTTCGCCCACTTTTCCCCCGGCTCACGCCGATTTGCAGCCGGTGTGCCATTCGGCAGAATGTAATCTCTGTTTATTCCAAATCTCAAAGATTTCAACCCCTATTCGGGAATCCGTCAGTACGAAAATCAGTCTATCTATCTTCCGGCAAACGAGCGGTTTTATCCTTCGTGGTTCAGCCTTCGGGAACACCGGAATGGGTTCGGGTTTAACAGGTAAATCTTCTCTATTCCTCCATCCAAGCCTGTTTCAGCGGTTTTATTCTTTTGTCCGGAAGCCTGCCGGGATTGGTCAGAAGGCAAATTTCCTTTCCCATCATAGATATTTCCTTTCCCGGCGAAGTAATCCCTTAGGAAATCTCTATAATTTCCTTTCCCGGATGCTTTCCGGGACAGGTCAGAAAGCAAATTTCCTTTCCCATCATAGATATTTCCTTTCCCGGCAAATAAATCCCTTAGGAAATCTCTATAATTTCCTTTCCCGGATGCTTTCCGGGACAGGTCAGAAGACAAATTTCCTTTCCCGTCGTTATCATTTCCAAACCCGGAAAGTTGCCGGGAAGGGTAAAAAAATAAATTTCCATGGGGAGGGGAGAAATTTCCTGTTTTAGAAGTTTGCTGTGGGGTGGGATGGTGGTAAAGGGGAAAAAGAAAGCCGCCGCCGGCAATAAAACGGCTCTTTTGTGTGTGCAATCAATCAGTTGGAGGAGGATTTTTTCCCTTACCCGTGATTTTCCGTAGTTTTTTAATTTCAATGAGCAGGTTGTCTTTTTTACCCAACAAACCTGCTACCAAATCAACCGTTGCCGAAGCATTGGTGTAGGCTTTTAACAATTTTTCCTGAGCATTCCGTGTGGCATCTTTTGCTTTGGCAACTGCCTCGCGTTGTTGTCCTTCAGCCTGGTCCGACTGAGTCATTTCATCTTTTAATTCTGCAATTTTTGCAGTAGGATCGTACCCTTTTTGGGTAATCAGTGCGGCGTTCTGTTCGAGAATCACCAAAAATTGCGCAATAAAATCGCGTCGTTTGGAATCATTTAATCCAGACATTTTTAAATTTGTTTTAATTGTGTTTAATTATTTATAATTAATCTCACTGGCCATCCGTTTGCTTGCCGGCGCGGGTGGCTTTTTTTTGCGTTTTGGTAAATAAAAAATGGTTGTTTATTTATGTTTGTTTTCTCATTTGTTCCGGGTTCTTTCCAATCAATGGTTTTGTTTTTTCCTCAAGGGCTTCGGTTGATTTTAATTTACCGACAATTTAAGAAAAAAAATATTGCGTGTCAATAGGTTAAGCTACATTGTTTTGGGGTGCTGTTTGCCCTGCAGTTTTTGTGACTAAAACGGCCTTTAGGTGTTGCCGGTTGGCAGGCGGGCGGATGAATGCATGATGGGCTGTAACCTTGAAAAACAGTACAGCGGACAGAAAGCGGGTTACATTATTTATGGGGTTTTCCGTAGGGTAAGCACTTCGATGGTTTGATACGGATTGCCGTTGATGTCGGTTGCTGTATTGATAAACCCCTGAACATCGATGGAATCGGTTTGATTTGGCGTAAAACCCTCCCACGAAAAGTCGTCGGAGCAGAGTTTTCCGTTTTTCAGCAAAAACAGGGTATTGTTACCGGTTTTTACGGCAGCTGCCATACCCGGCAAGCATGGTTTTGTGAGGCAAGGATTGGCTGCAACCAGAAAAGTTCCGTGCAGGGTGGTGGTTTTTTGTTTCACAGGTTTTGGTTTTTTATGGGTAAAACGGGTAAGGGTATCGGGGGCAAATGGTGCGACACCGGAAACCCGGTGTCGCACTGTTGCACCATTCGTTGTATCGGTCAGGTCACGGGGGATAGGTGCTGCGGGCACAATCACCACGGGCAAAACCGACAGAACAACTATTGTAAATAATATGAATAATATAATGACGTATTTGCTAACATCACCCCTATATCCCCTCAAGGGGAGAATCGCTGTTAACTTGAGCTGAAATAAGCTTGCAAGAAATACCCCCTTGAGGGGGCAGGGGGTGAGTAGATACGACATTATAGTTCCCATAACTTAATGGTTCTCATCGCAAAAACAGTGTATTGCAAATTACACGGTGTATTTAAAATAACGCCAGTCGCTCCACGGGCACATGATGCTTCCGGCTTTAACCCTGACACGCCAGCGGCCGCGTTGTGCTCCCACAAAGAAGTGTTCGAACACCGGATCGGTCAGCGGCCCCGATACCAGCCAGGTACGCCCTGTTTCGGCCGACCATTTTCCGGCAGTACGTGCGCCAAATGCATCGATTTCGATGTAATACCTTACAGTGGTATTGGGCAGATAGACGGGGTACCACCTGAAGATGGTCCTCCGCGGATAATGGTTAAAGGTTTGGTTATTGAAGGGTTGCTGCAAAACGGGGACAACACCGCTCCACCAGTTGATGGTGGGGTCGCCCAGCAGCACCATGCCATAATACCATTGAATTTCGTTCAGTTCGTGGGTGGTTCCAAGTCCGTTCCACCAGGCTGTATAGGCATCGCCGATTACTTTTCCGGCGGCCATAGGGCCGTAGAAGTTTTCGAAGAGCAGCATCGATCCGGTTTTTGTACTTCCAACGGCAGCAAGTCCGTTGCTTGAGTAGCCACCGGGTTTGTCGAAGATGTACCATCCGCCCATGTATTCGGCCTGTGTAAAGCGTGCGTTGCTGCAGGCAAACAGGTTGTAGAAATAGGCGTTGGGCGGATTGGTGTCGCGCAGGTAGGTGTTTGGAATCCATTCGCTCGATTCGCCGGGTACTTTAAACGAGTGACCGTTGGGCGAAGAGTGGGCGCAAATCTGTGCCCAGCCGCGGTGTTCGTTGATTTCGATTTTGTAACGGTCACCATCGGTGGTGGTTGGGTCGTTAATCACTTCGATGTTGGCCGCCGGAAACATGAGGTCGAAGGCACAATCGTGGAAGTGTTCCCAGTCGTCGTCAACATAGGCAAGCGCACGGTTTGAGTATCCTCCAAGCCCTTTCCTGAACCGGTGGTTGCGGTTGAAATAGTCGTTGATTAATGCAGCATTGTTCCCATTTTGGTCGGGAGTCCACATCCGTCCGACCCAGATTTCGGGATTCAGGTTACCGGTGTGCGTGCTGAATTTTCCATCGCCATCGGGGTCAGTCCAGGTACCGTTGGTATCCATGTAGAACAAGTCGCACGGAAATTCGGCAGCCCCGTGAAAATCGTTACTCATTTCGTACCAGGCAACCGGCAGGTTTCCCACAAAAACGACACCTTTTACAGGCATTTTGCTTTTAATGAAGTTGCGCAAATGTACCGGCGACCCGTTGTGGTAGCGGTACACATCGGCATAGAATCCTTCGTAAGCCAAATCCATCACATATTGAGTAATGGATGCGCTGATGGCCGGATACAGATCGTAATTTACAATCACCAGCATTTTCCCTTTCGGGTAATGAATGGATGTGTAAGTGTTCAGATGAGCCAAATCAGCCGGAAATACAGGCCTGGCAACTTTCAGTGAGGTAACAGGCAGCAGAATGCCTGAGATTGCCTTGAAATCGGTGAATGTTTGCAGTTTCAGGTTTAGCTTGTCGGTAAACTGAAGATTTGTGACTGTTCTGTAGTCGATTTTAAATCTTCTGATTTGATTGACCTTTGTTAAATTGATTTTTGAAAATTCTTCGGGCATTTTAATTTCCTCCTTAAATTGAATTTTTAATAATTAACTCTCACGCTGTACCGGTTTACCAGTGTCGGTTTCAAATTCCCGGGTGTTTTGCCGGTAGTTGTATACCATGAATAAAACAGGGATTGAAAAAGACCTTGCTTTGGTAAACAGCGGTTAAAAAATTGTCTTACTTCCTGAATTAACCTCCTTTCTTTTAACGTATTAATCACTCAAAAACATATCAGTTGCGGGCATTACATGCCTCATCGGTATTGCCGTAACAACAGGATATAATTCTGGATTTAAGACTTACTTAATTGTATCAGATTGATTTTGTGCTGAAACAATTTACAACAAATGTGAATGCAGCGCAAGCATTTTTTATGTCTGCAGCGATGAATGCTTTAATAAAACTATGTTGAATAACCTTTATTTATGAGCAATAACAACACATTCGCAAGTTCTTAACACAATTTTCAGGTTTGAAAACTTTTGCTTTTTCATGTATTTTATTCCGCCCGGTATGCGGGCATCGACCCTGAAGGTTGTGTGTATGCCGATGGTGTAATTGTTTAGTAAAATTTTTTTGACTAAAGTTTGTTTGCAGCACAGCAAAATTTCCCCTCCTGCCTGAGGCACGAAGGATAGGAGGGGTGGCTGAGTTGCCAAAGTTTGTTTGGAACAAAAATTATGATACTCAGCCGGGGTGGTTGTATATCTTCAAAATACAACATAACTTTAAAACAAAAAATGCAACCACTCCACAACAGAACCGACATGAAACCCATCCGAAAATACCTTCGGAATCATGCTACTTCAGCTGAAGCTACACTTTGGACGATATTGAAAAATAAACAGGTTGGAGGTTTAAAATTCAGAAGACAGAACTCAATCGGGAAGTTTGTAACAGACTTTTACTGTCCGGTTTTGCATTTGGCCGTTGAATTGGATGGCGAACCTCATGCTACTCCGGCAGGAATTGAAAAAGATATAAAACGCGACAGATACCTGAATGACAATGGGATTACGGTTTTCAGGTATGAGAACCGGTGGGTGTTTGAATACCCTGATGTGATTAAAAATGATATTCTTGAATTTGCAAAACAGAAAGGAATAATAAGAGAATAGTGCACCACCACCTCGTCTTCCGGCTCGTACCTCACCGGAATCCACTCCTCCTTCAAGGAGGAGAAATTTTCGTGCTCAAATAATATTTATTGCTAAAAAACATGGTTACGGCAGTTTCAAAATTTCCCCTCCTTTTTTTTGAAGGAGGGGTGGCTGAGTTGAAGAAGTTGATTTGGAGTAAAAATTATGATTCTCAGCCGGGGTGGTTACAAATGATTGTGCACCACCACCTCCCCAAGGGCTGTATTCTGGCTGTCAGTAAATGGCAAAATAACGGGCAACCTGCATAAATGCCGATGCAAGCAATAACATGGAAAAGAGCAGTTCGCTCCAGAAAGTTGAAGTTATTGTTGAAAAGAGATTGGCTATAAGAAACGAAACAGGAATAAACGAGATGACAAGAATTTCCTGCGATGTGGCCGGAACGAGTGCAAAACTGAGCATTGCAAAAACAAAGAGGATAAATAAAACCTGGAAATATTTCCGGGTGCTCACCTTGCTTGAGTCATACAACTGCAGCATTTTAAAGCTGCCGATAATGGTAAGAAGTGCAATAACTCCGGCGTAACCCAACAGCAGGTAGTTTTTGCTGAAATGATTCACCGGGGTGAGGATGTTGTTGCCAAAAATGGTAATTGCCTCCGGAATACGGTCGGTGAAAAACAGGTAGCTGAAACCAAAAAGCCACGGCACAAGAAACCCGATAAATAATGCAAAATAGTCGCGGAACTGTGGTTCGCGGCGCAAAGCCGAAACGGCAATAAAAAACGCCGGCAGCAGCGCCACCAAGTTAAAATAAAACAGCGAGCCGATACTCAGAAACAACCCTGCATTAAAAAAGTGGGTTACAGGTTCGGGGTTGTTAAAGGCCGAAAAAATGCTGTAAATCGAAAGCATCAATAAAATAGCAGCGAGATAAACCGGGTGTAAAGTATGCATCGGCGTGAGACCGCCAGCCAGCAGAATAAAAACCAGCGCCGGCAGTTTTGTTCGGATTTTGATAAGCGAAAAACTGATGTTAATTTGCTGAATCAGAAATGCCACAAACAAAACAATGGTCAGCGACAGCGCCACCTGCAACAGCGGCAAATGCTGCGTTACCGAATAAATGGGTGAATAAAGCAAATCTTTATACTCGCCTTCGAAAAATGTATAACCAAACGGACTCATAAACGACTGCAGCCAAAGCAAAACAGCGATTACCAGGTAAACAATATTTACCAGTGGGCCCTGCGATTTTAAAGATTTCAGTATCATGGTTTATAAATCGAATCCGATATCTTTTCTGAAATATTTCTTTTCGAACTGAATTAATCCGGCGTTTTTATACGATGTGGCCAGCGCTTCGGCGCGTGTTGCGCCGTATGAACTTACCGCAATTACGCGGCCACCGGCAGTAAGCACTTTACCATCCACCGGTTTTGTGCCGGCATGAAAAACAATGCTGTCGGTTACAAGTCCGGTTCCTGTAATTTCCTTGCCATTTTCGTAATTGCCGGGATACCCGCCCGAAACAAGCATCACCGTGGCGGCAGTACGTGTGTCGGTTTCAATGGTGGCTTTGTCGAGCGTGCCAGTGGCAGCAGCAACCAGCAGGTCGGCAAAATCCGATTTTATGCGCAGCATCACCACTTCGGTTTCGGGGTCGCCCATCCGCGCGTTGTATTCAATTACAAATGGTTCACCTTTCACATTAATCAACCCGAAAAACACAAATCCGCAATATTCGATGCCCTCTTTTTGTAATCCCGCAATGGTGGGCTGAATAATCTGTTTTTCCACCTTTTCCATAAATACGGCATCGGCAAATGGCACAGGCGAAACAGCGCCCATTCCGCCGGTGTTCAACCCGGTGTCGCCTTCGCCAATGCGTTTGTAATCTTTTGCCTCAGGCAGTATTTTGTAGTTTTTGCCGTCGGTTATGGCAAAAACAGAAACCTCTATTCCGCTTAAAAATTCCTCAATCACCACCTTGCTGCTGGCATCGCCAAACTGTCCTGCCAGCATTTCTGTCAAAGCGTTTTCGGCTTCGGTAATCGAATTGATAATCAGTACGCCTTTTCCGGCAGCCAAACCGTCGGCTTTTAAAACATACGGTGCATTAAGCGATTTCAGGAAAGCAATTCCGTCGGGTAAATTCTGGTGGGTAACCGTGATAAACCGGGCTGTCGGAATGTGGTTTCTCGTCATAAACTCCTTGGCAAAATCTTTACTGCCTTCCAACTGTGCACCCCATTTTTTCGGGCCAACCACCATGATTTTTTTCAATTCGGCGTCGGCGGCAAAAAAATCGTGCAACCCTTCTACCAACGGCACTTCAGGCCCCACCAGCATCAGGTCGATTTTATTGCCGATGGCAGCTTTTTTTAATTGTTGAAAATCGCTTACTCCGGCGGTAAGATTGGTTCCCAGTTGGGCAGTTCCGGCATTTCCGGGAGCAAAAAACAGGTTGGCCACTTTTGGGCTCTGTTTTAATTTCCAGCCAAATGCGTGTTCCCTGCCTCCTGAACCAACAATCAATACATTCATTTTTTTTCGGTTTTGAGCGTGAAGATAGAATTTATTCAAATTCGATTCCTGTTGTTTTTGTGAATAAAAGATTAAATCAAAAAAGCCGGGTACTTTTTGCAAATGCCCGGCTTTTTCTGATTTTATAAAGTTAGTTTACTCCGAATTTCGTTAGCCCCGACTGCAACGCCTCGCCGGCCTTTTTTGCCAGTTCGGGTTGGTTGTTTGCCCGTGCCGAGCGTTCAATCAACTGCATAAAAAACAGCGTGCGCTGAATTTCCTCGTTGATACTTTTGCTCTGAATAAAACGGTTGTCGAGCGAGAAGTAGTAGTTTAAATCATCGTTAAACGAATCGAAAGCCTTTGTCAAAGCCTGTGTTCCTTTTTCAACCGCGCCGGCTTTTAAGTAGTTGTTGGCCAGTTCGATGGTGAAATATCCCGGAGGTACAAGGTTATCCGGCATCAGTTCAAAACAACGGTCGATTGCTGCAATTGCCGAGTCTTTTTTGCCCTCTTCAATTAAAGTTGATGAAAGCCGGTTGAAACTGTTCGAAACATTGGTCATCATCCGCACGTTGTTTTCGTCGATATATACATTCGGGTCGTTGATTCCACCCCATTTGAATTTGTTCATCAGGTTGTCGTACATAATATCCGAAGCCACAGTACCAAACAACAACCTGTCGGGCTGACTTTGTCCCTTAATCGGCACCAGTCTGTATGCAAATCCTTCGAGCTGAAAATAGTTTTCAAGGTTGAGGTATTTATCGCTGCCAACAGTCATCGCCCAGTAAATGGGTCGTTCCCAGTTGTTGGTGGCCAGCAGGTCGAGTATCATCAGTTCATCTTTCGAAACATAACTACGGTCAGAAAGATCGATGTACATGGTATCCACAATTTTGTCATAATCTTCGGGCCTAACCACTTTATTCCGAATAACAGCTTCTTTATCAATTTTAAAGCTGAGGACTTTTTTAGGGATATAAGCTGCATCTTCATATTGCTGCAATTTTGTGGCCGGATTTTCGTCAGAAACAAAATTGATGGCTTCTTTAGCTCCGATGGTTGGTCTGTTAAGGCGTTGGTTATCTACAAGATAAACAATGTCACGGGTTCCCTGCCTGTATTTTTCAGGGGGCATTGAAACTGGCATCGGTGCCGAGTTATAGGCCTGCCGCCTCATTTGGTTGATGTACCAGTCGGTTTGCAGATAACTGAGGTTGCAAACACGCACATCGGTACGCACACCTTCAACTTCCTGGTTGTACCACAACGGGAAGGTATCGTTGTCGCCATTGGTAAAAATGATACCGTTTGGAGCACAGGTTACAAGATAATTGGCTCCAAAATCGCGGGCAGTGTAACGACCCGAGCGGTCGTGGTCGTCCCAGTTTTCAGCGGCCATAATTCCGGGAACCAAAACGAGCGAAAGTGCTCCGGCAATACCGGCGGCAACAGTTTCGGGCAGAAATCTTTTCAATCCTTCGGCCAATGCCAGCACGCCAAGACCAATCCAGATGGCAAATGCATAAAACGATGCCGCGTATGCATAGTCGCGCTCACGGGGTTGATGAGGATATTGGTTCAGGTAAATTACAATGGCCAATCCTGTCATAAAAAATAAAAGGAAAACCACCCAAACACCTTTTTTGCCCTCGGCACCTTTGCCGTATTGGTAAAACAAACCAAGTAAACCCAGCAACAACGGAAGGAAATAATAGGTATTCCGTCCCTTGTTTCCGTCCAGACTGGCTGGCAGGTTCTGCTGGTCGCCCAGGCGTGCTTCGTCAATAAAGTTGATTCCGCTGATCCAGTTGCCGTGAATCACACTGCCATGACTTTGAATATCATTCTGGCGGCCTACAAAGTTCCACATAAAATAGCGCCAGTACATGTGGTTTACATGGTAGCGGAAGAAAAACCGCATATTTTCGGAAAAAGTAGGTTTTATAATTACCCCGGTTTCGCCCTGTTCGTTGCGATGCTGAATACGGTTCCCCCTAATTTTCCCCCACTCCTTGTAATCCTGGGCATGTGAGGCTTCCATGGTACTCCACATCCTTGGGAAAACCATATTGAATTTGTCGTCGTAATTCGGAACTACCCGGCGGTAAGTTATTTTGTATTTGCCATCGATTTGTGAATAAACCGGTTTCCCTTCGAGATAACGATTTTGCGGGTTCAGTGGCGAATCATAATACTGACCGTACATCAGCGGCCTGTCACCGTATTGTTCGCGGTTGAGGTAACTCAACAGCGCGAATGCATTGTTCGGACTGTTCTGGTCCATGGGTGGCTGGGCCGATGAACGAATGATGATAAGCGCAAACGATGAATAGCCGATAAGGATAACTGCAACTCCGGCCAGAATTGTATTCCAAACCACCAGTTGTTTTCTCAGTGTGTACCAGATTCCGTATGCAATACCGCCAACAATTGCAGCAATGTAAAATAATAAGCCAGAGTGAAATGGAAGTCCGAAAGTGTTCACAAAAAGTAATTCGAACCACGAGCCGATGGTTACAACCCCCGGAATAATGCCATACATGATAAACCCTAAAATGGCAACCGACAAGCCAAGTGCAATAAGAATGCCTTTGCGTGTGACATCGTATTTTTTAAAGTAATATACAAAAACGATGGCCGGAATTGCCAGCAGGTTCAGCAAGTGAACACCGATGGAAAGACCG
The DNA here is from genome assembly GCA_003516705.1 of Prolixibacteraceae bacterium. Lineage (GTDB taxonomy): Bacteria > Bacteroidota > Bacteroidia > Bacteroidales > Prolixibacteraceae > Draconibacterium. Next base: position 19,109 of record DPCJ01000069.1, read on the forward strand.
ATGATGTAAGCAATGAAAATAAGCCAGCGGTTGGCCTGGGGTTCGTTGGCCACGTTCTCCCATTTCAGGATGGCCCAGAAAACCACAGCTGTCATCAGCGAGGAAGAAGCATAAACTTCTCCTTCAACTGCTGAAAACCAGAAAGTATCGGAAAAAGTGTAAGCAAGCGCTCCAACAAATCCACTGGCCAGAATGGCGATAGTTTGGCCCATTGAAGGCTCGTCGTTGTTAACCAGCTTTTTGGCCAGGTGGGTGATTGTCCAGAACAAAAACATAATAGTGAATGCACTGGCCAGTGCCGACATTGCATTTATCAGCATTGCAGCATCGCCGGGGCCGCCAAACAGTGTGAAAATACGTCCCACTATCATAAACAGTGGTGCTCCCGGAGGATGGCCCACTTCAAATTTATACGAGGTGGTGATAAACTCGCCGCAGTCCCAGAAACTTACTGTAGGCTCAATGGTCATTAAATAAACAACGGCTGAAATAAGAAAAGCAGCCCAGCCTAAAATGTTGTTGTAGAGTTGATATTTCTTCATTTGGTATCGATATCAATGATATTCAGTTTCGACTTTTAAAAATAACAGGGGCGAAGATAATGGTTTTGTTACAAACTGATTGGCAGTGTGGTTTTTTTAAGAATCTTTAAAAAGTGGGGCTGCCGGAATGAAGCCAAAACAACTGCAATTTTATTGGTGAATCGTGCCATAATTATTGTAACCTGTAACCCAGAACAAACTCCTGAATATTAAGCCCATCGGAACTGAAAAAATCGCTGAAACCATAACTGAAGCCAATTCTGAATCTGGTTTTCACATCAACTCCTAAATTGATTGAATGTAAATCTTCAAAATCGAAATTCTGGTAACCTGCCCACACAACATTTTTATATTTAAGCTGAAGACCGGAGACCCATGAAAATTTATTACTTGAATAGTCGGCCATTATATTCGGGGTGATGGTTAAGTAATCGTTGTTAACAACTCTGTATGCCAGAACGCCTGTTAGAATTGAAGGAAAATTAAAGCTATTACCGGAATTGGTTTTACCGCTAATCTGCTTTTTCATCGTAACACTTAATCAGTGCTAAGTCTTGATGAATGTAGAAACATGCCAAGGTTGCCATTAATAATGTTGTATTTGATGTCAGCCGGAAGTACAAAATTGGGGTCTGTAGATTCATATCTCATATAGTCGGATAAATTGTTTTTGTAAAAAGTTGTACCTGCGGAAACACCAAAACTCAGTATTGAAGATTCAAGAACTTGAATATCATAGGCATAGTTGGCTTTTATTAGTGCAGCCGACTCATAATTATATCTCTCGAAGCTTAAATCAAGTCCGATGGTTCCGGCTTTTTGCGATATTTTGTAGTCGAACGAACCTACAAAAAGCTCAATGTCTTGTTGTGTTGATTTGTTAAATAATCTTGAGTAGTCAACATAAGCCCAGTCTGACGGAGTTGCGATGGCTGCCGGATTTTTAAATGAAAGGCCAAGCCAGTACGTATCTTCCTGTGCTTTTAATCCGAAGCTGAATGCTAAAAAAATGATGAATAAAACTATTGATTTATCTTTTGTTTTCGATGATTTGTTTTTCATTGTGCGTATGCATTTAACAAACGCGAAAATAGAAAATTCCAGAAATTAACAAACGTCATAAAAGCATAATTCCTGAAACCATCCGGCCGGTTTCGGCTCCTTCTTTACGCGCAGAAAAATATTTGTCGTTTTCCAAAAACGAACATTCACCTATAATTTCAATGCTTTTGATCAGTAATCCGGCCTCAAGCAGAACCTGGCGGTTGGCTTCCCACAAATCAATGTGGTTTTTACCTGAAGAATTTAAACGAATGGTTTTTTCAGCGTTTGGAATTGAATGCAACACAGCTTCGGTAACCTCGCTGCCCACTTCGTAAATTGCCGGACTGACTGACGGGCCGATGGCGGCAATAATGTTCGCCGGGTCGGAGCCAAATTTTGCTGTCATTTTCTGAACAGCCACAGCTGCAATTTTTTTCACAGTTCCACGCCAGCCTGCATGAACTGCTGCAATTACCAGTTTCTTCGGATCGAACAGAAGAACCGGCACACAATCGGCCGTTTGTACACAAATACAAATGCCTTTTTGGTTGGTTACAAGCGCATCGGTTTCGGTGATTTCGCAGTTGGGAATTCCGTCAATTTCTGCCACACAATCGGTGTGGGTTTGCCGCGGAAATACAAGTTGTTTCACGTCAATGCCCAACTTCTCAGCCAACTGTTTGCGGGGTTCGGTATAAATTTCGGGTGAGTCTCCGGTAAACCTTGTTTTTTCAGTGGCAAAGGATTGTTTTGTACTTGTAAAAGCCACAAGGTTTTGGTAGGATTCAAAAATAGGGTAATGAACAAAACTGTGTTTTTTATGCATGGTTTATCAATTCGCTGAGTTTTGCTTTATCCGGCAATGTTACTGTTTTTGCCGAAATACTGATGAGCCCTTCTTTTTGCATTTCGCCAAAAACACGGGCCAGTGAAGGGCGTGTAACTCCAAACAAATCGGCCAGCTGTTGCTGTGTGTTGTTAAGTTCAACAGAATGAAATTTATCGCCGGCCTGTTGCAGCAGAAAATGGGCAACTTTTCCTTTAATGGTTTTGAAACTCAGAAAATGAAGTTTCTGCGACAGAAACTGGGCACGCGACGAAATGCTGTTCAGATAATTCCGCAGCAAAAAACTATTTAGCTGAAGTAGTTTCAGAAACTCAGCCACCGGAATACTTAAAATCTGCGAATTTTGGTTGGCAGTAACCGTCACCGGAAATTTGTTTTCCTGTCCGAACAGAAAAGCTGCTGCCAGCGGTTTTGGCGCTTCAACATCTTCAATCTTTATTGTTTTTCCGGAGTAATCAATCATTTCGCCACGCACACTGCCCGATATCACAATATTCAGGTTGGTCACGCGCTCACCGGCCACCACCACCACTTCGTTTTTACTGAATTTTTTAATCTGAAAATGTATCTGTTTCAGCAGTTTTTCTGCTTCTGTTTCAGAAATGCCACGGAAAACGGGGCAAAGTGTTAAAAGCTGGTAATCGATCATTTTTCTGTTTTGTAACAATTGGTACATCTTTCAAAACGCGGGACCTGTATTTTTGTTTTCGGTTTAAAAAGAAAAAGATGATAAGGGAAATTGTAAAAATAGATGAGGAACTTTGCAATGGTTGTGGCGACTGTGTTCCGAACTGTCACGAAGGCGCGTTACAGATTATCGATGGAAAAGCGCGGTTAATCAGCGAGCTGATGTGCGACGGACTTGGCGCTTGTTTGGGCCATTGTCCGCAGGGTGCAATAACCATCGAAAAGCGTGAAGCCGAAGAGTATGACGAAGAAATTGTAATTGCCCAAATGGTAAAAAGCGGGAAAAATACTGTTTTTGCGCACCTGAAACATTTGCAGGAGCATGGCGAAACCGGGTTTTTGAATGTTGCACTGACTTACATAAAAGCAAACCGCGATTTTATGCCTTTCAAAATCAGCGAGGTACACGAGCTTTTGCACAGCGATAAAAAGGAACAGCAGTCAAACGCAGCTACAGCCCCGGGTTGCGGTTGTGCAGGCTCGGCTCCGCAGTCGTTTTCTGTGGCCGGAATAAAAATGGCATCAGCTCCGGCAGGCGAAGTTCCATCAGCACTTACCCAGTGGCCGGTGCAGATGCACCTTATCAACCCGGCTGCATCGTATTTCAATGGTGCAGATTTATTGGTTGCTGCAGATTGTGTTGCATTTTCGTATGGCAACTTCCACAATGATTTTATAAAAGGCAAAAAGCTTGTAATTGCCTGCCCGAAACTCGACCAGGGAAAAGATATTTATGTGCAGAAATTAGTGAAACTGATTGACGATGCGCGGGTAAACACCATCACCGTTGTAATTATGGAAGTGCCTTGTTGTGGTGGTTTGTCGCAAATGATTCAAACAGCCACACAAATGGCTTCGCGCCGCGTTCCGGTAAAAGAAGTGGTTGTCGGTATAAAAGGAGAAGTGCTTTCAGAAGAATGGATTTGACAAGGTAAACCAGGGAAAATATTGTTGGTTTTTAAAGTAGTGAATGGCACTTGTCCGGATTGGGCAGTGCCATTTTTGTTCTAAAAAAAAGAAGGACAGCCACGGGCCATCCTTCTTTCGGTTAAAGTCGAAATGATTTTTGGTTTATTTTTCGTGATCGTATCCTTTTATTTCACCAGCTGTAAAAACTGACATGCCACCTTTTGCAACCATTTTGTCATAAATCATTCCATTGGTTCCATAAAGAAGTGATTTGGCATCGTAACCCAGCAAACGTAAATAGGCTGTAAGGAATGCACTGGTCTGACCTGTGTAGCAATAAACAACAACGGGTTTATTGGTTGGCAATGTGGTGAGGTCGGCCGCAAATTTCATCGAAACTTTTGGTTCGTATTGCATTGAGCCGGGAATATGACCGAGTGCTGCGTCGCTGTATTGCGCAGCCGGCCAGTAATTAACAACCTGATAGGTGTTTAAACTTCCAAAAACTGTAGCGTTGGTTATTGAAGCCGGAGTAAAACCTTCGGCGAGCAAAGCAGCTACGCGGGCTTCTAAAATTTCTTCGCCTGTGGTTTTGCCGGTCGAAAGTTTAGGTAAATCGCCTTTTGCACTTTTTGCAGTTTCGGTGGCAACAAATTGCGAAGCATAAGCATTTCCGGTGGCAACAGCAGAATTCCATTTTCCGGCAAAATCGGCATGCCACGAGCACATTCCCCATTTCATTGAGAATACTTTGCTGTAACCCATAATGCGAAGCAATGAAGCTGCATAACCAGCTGTTTGTCCGGTGTAACATACAATGGCCACTTTATCGTAACTGGCCATGTTAATCGATTTAATATGAGTTAAAATGTCGGCGAATGCCACGTTTTTTGCATTTTTAATATGACCAAGTGCAAAGTCGGCAGCAGCACGGATGTCCATAATGTAAACTTTACCGGTTTCGTTTAAGGTTTTAACATCTGTAGCTGTCATAATTGTTGGTAAATCAGATGCAACAAAATCTTTTCCCAGCGGAGAATCGGCGCTTTCGAGATATTTTACCAATACTTCCGATTCATTTATTTCTTCAACCGGTGGAGTATCATCACCGTTGTCACAGGCCGTAATTGTAAAGAGAACGAATAAGAGTCCGAACAGATAGAATTTAATGTGTTTCATAATCGTTAATAATTAAAATTTATTATGTAGTTTAATTTTAGTTGAACCATTTCGACGGCAGTCTGTCGTCAACTGTAATAGGTTTTGTTGCTGTTTTTTCCCAATCGAGCAAGTCAGATTCAAACAGATAAAGCTCTTTGTTCTTCAAAACGCCGTTTTCATTTTTGATATGACAATTTGAAAAGCAAGTTCCGTCTTCTGTTTTTGTGCGCGAAGTCCAGCGCAGAATGTTGTGAGGGGTAGTATAATTATAAGTTGGGAATTTACTGAAGTTGGCATATTCAGGTACACCGTATTCTTTCCAGTTATCAGGTGCAGCAAGCGTACGGCGCACAAGGGCTAGTTTGTACTCTTTTTTAATGTCGCGAATCGGGTTCATCGCAATTTTGTAACCCATATACGATGGAACTCTCGCGCCTTCACCGTGCACATGGCAACTTCCGCAGTTGTTGTAGTTTTGCGAGTGACAAACCTGGCAGTTAAAATCTTCGGAATGCATTAAGTGCCATTTGTTTGTTGAAGTATTTAAAGAATGGCACTGTGAACATTCCGGTAATTTTGAGTAAGCGTAGCGCTGGTCAACAGGTTTGCTGTCGCCGTGCAATTCGGCACCTGAATGGCAGTCGGTACATTTGTACCCGGCCGATGTTAAATGTACATCGGGTTGCGTACCCGAAGCCACTCCCAGGTAAGCATGTCCACCGCGGGAAACGTGGCAGGTAACACACACATTTATCATATCAGGAGTTTTTGTAAAACTATGGCCGTTGGCCAATCCTCCGCCTCCCGAAAGTGGACGTACCACGTGGCAGTTTCCGCAGGTACCATGGCAGGTGGCGCAGTTTTTTGAATAACCTTCCTTGTGGCTTGCAGGTAGTTTTTCAAAATCAGATGCACCGGATAACCCGCTGCGCATGGCTACTTTACGCATCTGGCCAGTGCCGTTGTGAATGCTTGTAACAAAGTTTTTGGTGATTTCGGCATGACAGGTATTGCACTTTGTCTGGTACTCTGCCGACGGATGTTTTAAAAAATCGCCCGAGTGTGCAACTACTTTGTCATCGGTATTATCGGTTCCGTTGTGGCAGCCGGTACACCCGATTTTATAATGAGAATTCTTTTTAAATTCTTCGTATCCTTCGCCACTCATATAAACCCTGTCGAATGGTTCGTAATGAGGTGCTTCTCCGCCACAACCGCCTGCCGGTGCTTCTGTGTCGGGCGAATATACCGCCTGAAGATGGGCATAATTGATATGGCAACCCTCGCACGATGCCACAGTCATTTCTTCGGGTTCTTCTTCCTCGTTGTCACTTTCATCGCACCCAATAATTGAAATGGAAGTTATCAGGCAAAAAACAAAGAAAAAGTAAAATGCAGGTAAACTTTTTTGCAGATTTTTTGGTTTCTCGTTCAGAATGCTCATGGCTGGCTGTTATTGATTGTTACTGAATTATTCATTGTATGTGATGGTGCAAATATGGAATAATTGAAAAAGTAAAAGGGCCTGAAAAAGGTGATGCTAAATGGGTTTAACCTGATTTTGGAACAGTGATGCAACTGATTCAAATCAGTTGTTTGCATGATATTTTAGCTACATTTGTGGGCTTTGTAAAAAATATTAATGGATTCGAATCAAACATATTCAAGTTGCTGCATCGGTCAGCACAAATGCAATTGTTTTAATGTGCTTTCTAAGGAAGAGCATGATTATCTTTTTTCCAATTCTGTTTTAGTGAAATTCGATAAACAGGAAATTATTTACAAACAGGGAGGTCTTGTTTCAAGTATTTTGATGGTGGAAAGCGGCTTGGTTAAGGTTTATATCGAAAGCGAAAACAACCTGCTGGTACTGAAAATTGTTACTGCCGGAAACCTGCTGGGGCTTACTTCGCTGTCAGAAAAAAACAATATTTATCATTACAATGCAATGGCATATGTCGATTCGGTAATCAGGCAGATTGACATCAATACATTCAGAAAAGTGGTAAAACAGAATCCCATGTTTGCCAAAGAAATGATTGATATGCTGAATTCGAACAGCATCCAGATTAACGGTCGTTTTTTCTGTCTCTCACATAAACAATCGTTTGGCCGACTGGCTGATATATTACTTTGCCTGAGTGAAAGGGTTTTTAAAGAACAGGAATTTGAGCTACCGTTATCGCGAAAAGAGCTTGGCGAATTAACAGGCCTGCAACCCGAAACTGTAATCCGACTGTTAAAACAATTCTCAAATGACGGACTGATAAGAATTGACGGCAAAAAGCTGGGAATTCTCGACTTTCAGTCATTGCATGAAATCAGCGAAAAAGGATAAAAAAAGGACAGCCTTCCGACTATCCTTTATCATTAAATCTTAATTTTTAATAACCAGTTTTTCATAGGTAATTTCCCTGGTTGCATCCATCACCTGTTTGGCGGTTTGTCCCGGCAGTTGAATTTCCATCACCACATCTTCAAACAAAACGGCGTGTTCAACCTGTTTGTCTTCAACCGAAACCCAAATGGTTCCCCAGTAGTGGCTTCGGCCTTTCATACTCATTCCTTCGCCTGCATATTCCAGTGGGTTGTTCATTGTACGATATTCAATCACAGCGCAGTATTCGCCATTCCAATCGGTAATTCCTGTCCATGTCAACACAACATCTTTATTCTCAAACGAGCCCATTCCTGCAAGGTCAATTTTCCCGTTAAACATTCCGGCTTTGTAGGGTTTGTTCAGTTCGAGGTTGTTAAAATAAGCCCAGGCAAAACCTTCAATTCCCATCATATCCCAAACAAGATTTTTGGTGTAGGCGCTGTGTTCGGTAAACGTGCTGAACTTTTCAGGTTTCATCATGTCTTCCGAAACTTTGTAAGTGAAATTTTCCATGTAATCAACCGGGCTTCCGGCGCCAAATTCAGCGTTCCGGGCCATCGACATGGCCACTGTAACATTGTTCCATTTCACCATGTCATCGGGTAAACCGCGTGTGTATTCGCCTTTAACACGGAATTTGTTAAAGAAATTGCCAAAAATGTCGGTGTTGAAATGGTCGGTGGTTACCACAAACTTTTGCAGTTCGTTTTTCAATTCGAGGTTCTGAGGCAGTTTCCCCGATTTTAAGATTTCTGTAACATCAGGTTGTTTTTTTGTCTGGCTAAAAGCCACGGCGCTGCAAATTACCAGCGCCATCATCAATGTAAAATTTTTTGTTTTCATGATTCTGAATTTTAAATGTTTTTTTGATGATTCAAAATTCAGGTATAAAAACAGCGGAAGAAAATTTTACTGCACGGAGGGTTGAATTTTCAGTACGAACGGGAAGAAATGAAGTGTTAAGCGGTAAGCCTTTTGATTACGGAATTGATTTGTGAAATGGAAACCGATGAAACACCGTATTCTTCGGCAAAAGAAGGCCATTTTCTTACTGCGGAAACTACTTGTTCAATAATTTCCGGGGCATTTTTAATTTTAAAATGGTTTGCAAGTTCCATTAACTGTGTTCGTCCCGGACTTTTTGTTTCACCGGCAACAGAAGTACTGTGCATACCAAAAGCCGAAGTTGAAAAAGTAAGGTCAAAAGCAGGAGCCAGTTTCCAGTCTCCTGAAGCGTCCATCAGAAAAGCAAAGTTACGGCTGTGGTCATCGCGGTTGTGGGAAAAAACGTTAAAGGCTGCCAGCCGCAAAATTTTTCTGTAGGCATTGATGTGATTTTCGAGTCTGAATGCACAGTCCATCAAATGACCATAGTCCATGGTGCTTTGCCTGAAGTTATCGTGCAATAACCCGCTTGCTGAATGAAGGTGAATTTTTTGATTACCGGCTCTGTCAAAACGTTTAGTTCCAAAATATACTCTTCCCGATTTTCCTGTGAAGAGATTGCATGGACTCATCTCAATTCCTGCTTCGAGTGCCATTTTATAAAAAGCGAATTCAATATTGGCAGCATCAGATTTATCTGCTGAAGAAGAAAATTTTACCAGCCAGTGTTCAAATCCTTCCGGAAGGATTTCGTTTTCAGGAATTATCTGATTATTCAGTGGATTAAAACCTGTTAAGATTTTAGGTCTGGCTCCACCTGAAGAACCGGCGGCTTGATAAAGCGCTTCTATGTTTCCGGAGCTATCGCCATGTAAGATTGCTTCCACTTCTCTGGCAATATCGTCTAAATCAGGTTGATTCCGGAAGTCTTCACCGATGTTGAATTCAGGTTCATAAATCAAAGCTCCCATTCCCTTTTTCCCGACAATTGCCAGTCGGTCGAGTGGAGTTACCTGTTCAGTGAGGAGGCCTTTTTTTAAGAGAGTCCTGTCGAGTAACAACCTGCCCCAGCCATCAGGAAGCGAATCATAAAAAACACCAAAAAGACCTTCAAAAGGATATGGATTGGCAGTATGTATTTCAGTGGAAAGAGGAAGTTTGAAAGGTGAAATTTCAATTCTTTTTTCAATAAAAGACGGATTGTATCTGAAGAAAATGTTTTTACGATCGGTAACCATTTCGCCCACTTCAGCAATTTCATCGCCTAAATGTATGGCAATTTTTATTTTTTCTGTTCCCGTCATTTTTTGAATTTAAAGCTGAACAGGTGCTCTGCATTTTTAAGTTCGTCATTCAAATTCAAAATCGAGTTAAACTCTTCGAGTCGTTTAAGTATGTGCAGTAACTTTAAAAACGATTCCAGCGAAATCTGACCTGTCTGTTCAAAACGCTTCAGGCTGCCAAGTGACACACCGGAACGGTCGGCTAATTCTACTTGAGAATATCCCGACTCCTTTCGAAGATTGCGAACTTTGACCGCTATTTCGGTCATTACTTCCGACGGTTGTTTTATTATGCTGTAACTTGCCATTAGATAAAATATTAGCGAAAAGTAATACTATTTAGTTATAAAAGCTAATATATTATCCAATCATATTAGTCAGATAACCGTAGCATCGCTCATTGCCTTCAGGTTTTCGGCAGGAGTAAGCGCTGTAATTTCGCACCCTGCAGAAAGAATGTAACGCTCATTTTTGTGTTTTTCAACCAGTAGCCGGCACATTTCAAAAACCTCATCATGCCTCTTGTTTTGAATAACTACCGGGTTGATGTTTCCGGCAAAAATTACTTTTTCGCCCAGAATTTCGCGGGCGTTAGCAATGTCAACCTGCCAGTCGAGGTCGAGAATATCGAGATTAAAATCTTTGTACGACGGCAACAAATGAGTCGTATCGCCGCAAATGTGCAGTTTAATTTTTCCACCCAGTTCGTGAATGTATTCAATCAACTCGTGATGGCGGTCGCGCACATAAAAATTGTAAGTATCCGTGTCGATTTGCGAACACACTGCGTCGCCCATCCCAATTATAAGACAACCATTCTCTATCTGGGCTTTTACAAATGCTTTCGCGGTGACCATACATTTATCCATCAGCCTGTTGGTAAAATCAGGGTCAATCATCAGCTGCATCATCATGTTTTCCATGCCAGTTAAATCGCAGGCTTCGGCCAGCGGACCTTCAATCCAGCCAATGATCGGGATTTTTTCCTGGGTTTTTTTTGTAAGCAATTCGGCGGCCTTTATTCTGTCGAGGGTTCGTTCGGCTTTGTAAATATCAGGATTTTTCAGGTTGATTACATCTTCCATACTTTTCACCACATAGTTCAAACAACGGGGAACACCGTTCGAAACATACTGTATTTTAGCACCAAAAGCCTGTGTTTCGCGGTAAGGATCGGAAATCAATCCCAGCAAATCGAGTCCGAAATCATCCATGCAGCGCAGGTTGGCTTCCACCAGCACTTTGTAATCGGAGGCAAAAGCGCCGTAATTGCTGCCAATGTATTCGGCTGCAAACTGCATAAGAATGGGGCGGAACAGCACCTTCTCGCTTGATTTTCCGGAGTTTATAAGTTGATGAAATTCTTGTGTTTTGGTCATGTTTCAATTTTTTATCTGACTTCGATGAATCCTTCTATTTCTGTTTCCTTCTTACTTCCATCCTCGTCTGCGACATTCGTTCTTTCAGCCCGCCTTCCTGTAAAAATTCCTTTTCAAGGGTTTTTATTTGCTTTGCAAGTAAGTAGGAAGTTATATTTATCAGGCCAATCAAAACATTGGCTGCAACTTCGGGGTCGGGGCTTTCGATTCCTTTCCGGTATGTTTCGTAAGTTGCATCTTTGGTTGTCAGCAATTTTGTAAGCGGAGCATAATAGTTGTGTTTTTTGTCCCAGATTGTTAAATTTCTGGTTCGCAGAAAGTCTTTGTAATCGTTCAGGAGTTCTTCGAGCGATGCCCGCGCAACATTGGTGAGTTTTATTTTCATTTCTTTTGAAGTACCCGACGCCATACTTCCTTCAACAATGTTTTGTTTCCCTGAACGGGCTGCCTGCACCATCTGGTCGATGGTTCGGTCGCGCTCGGGAAAGTATTTTTTGCAGAAATAATAAGTGCCATCGAAAATAATTTCTGCTTTTTGGTAGGTTATCAAACTTTTATAACCCCCATGTTTGGGGATAAAACCATCAGGGTTATATTGTTTGTCAGCCATTTTCTTTTTTTTTTCGTTGGACAAATTTGACAATCATGACATTTAAAAATGTCCCAGCTGTCAAAATTGTCCAACGATTTGTTTTAACTATTCTGGAAAATTTAATTTACCGATTTAAACGGCGAAGCCGGTAACCCTGCTCCGTTAAACAGGTTTGGTTCGCAATCGTCGGCCCAGGCATAACGTATTTGTTTTGCCTCTTTTACCTTATCAGCAACTGCCACAATTTTATCGTTGGCCACAGTTGCTTTTGCCGGATAAAAAACACCGTCAACACCGGCAATTTCAAAAAACGATTCTTTACCTGTCAGTACTAATCCTGTTGCATAATCAAATTCAACTTCGGCCTGGTTACCATTAAATACAGCATTTTTGAACAGCGGACCTGAACAAATTACTCCTTCTTTTTTGTAGGTTTTATCAAGCGCCCACAAGGCAAGTCTGTCGCCTACATCTTTTTTGTTCGCAGGGTGAATGTTCACCGGATTACCAATATCCATTGTAACTGCCATTCCGGTGTTCACCAGCGAAAGTGTTTTAAACTGGGCATCGCGCAGTTCAGCAGTGGTTTCGTTGGCATTATCGCCATAATTATAAGGTGCAATTTGTACATAGTAAAACGGGAAATCGCCCTGGTTCCAGGCTTTGCGCCAGCTTGTTATCATTGTTGGGAACAAAGTTTCGTATTGTTTTCCACGCCCAACATTCGATTCGCCCTGATACCAGATAGCGCCTTGCAAAGTGTAGGGAACCAGCGGTGCAATCATTGCGTTGTAGAGCATTGTGGGTGTGTATTCGTTCATTACAAGTGTTTTTCCGGTAAATCCGTCGTGACTTTTTTCACCTTCGCCATAAACATACACAGTGCTTGATTTAAATGTGGCAGCAGGTTTGTATTTCCAGGTTCCGCCAAGGTCGGCAAGAATTTTGTCGCCTTTTACAATCGCCGGAATTTCTTTTCCGTAAATTCCGCCGCCGCCCTGATTGTCGGTCACTTTTACGGCAATGCGGTTGGTGCCTTTTTTCAGCAATTCGGCTGGAACAGGATAAACTCTTTCAAGACTCCACACTCCGCTCATTTCGTTACTACCAATTTTTTGCCCATTCAGGTAGGTAGCGTCCATATCGTCAACCGGGCCAAGGTGCAGTTCAATACTTTCAGGATAAACAGATCCATCGTATTCAAAATCGCGGATAAACCAAACCACACCATCGAACCCCGGCAATCCGGCATTTTCCCAGGTTTGGGGCACTGTCATTTCTTTCCAGCCTGAAACATCGGCAACTAAATACGCTGAATCGTTCAGGTTGAGGTTAGCAAAAGGATTTTCTTTGGGCAGTTTTTCGAATGGAATATTTTCGAGTTTGGCTAAAAAAGCTTCAAATTCTTTCAGATTTTGTTGATTTTCCTGCATTTCGGCAGCAAACGATTCATAACCGGGAACAGTCCCGATGAGTTCGCCGCTTGTCCACGATTCGGCAGGTGTTCCTCCCCAGCTTGAATGAATCAAACCCACCGGAATACCAAGTTCTTTATGTAATTTCAATCCGAAGAAATAAGCGCTTGCCGAAAAATCGCCGGCAGTGGCAGGTGAACTCACCACCCAGCTGCCCGAACAATCATCCTGTGGTAACCCCGAGGTACTTTTTGTAACCGTAAACATCCTGATTGCAGGATAATCAGCCGAGGCAATTTCGCTGGCCGAAAAGTTGATTGTATCGTTTGGTGGCCAGCCTTTCAGCGGCATTTCCATGTTCGACTGCCCCGAACAGAGCCACACTTCGCCAACCGTTACATTGTTAATTACTTTCTCGGTTTCACCGGCTTTAAAAGTTACAGCGTAAGGTCCGCCAAAAGCAGGAGTTTCAACTGTTGTCAACCATTTGCCATCGGCGCCTGTAACGGCTTCGGCAACTGCACCCCACGAGGTGGTAACTCCGATTTTTGCTTTTGGGTCGCTCCAGCCCCAGAGGTTTACTTTGGCATTTTGCTGTAAAACCATGTGGTCAGCTATCAGTGCCGGAAGTTTGATTTCGTGTTGTTTTGCGGCACAACCGGCCAGCAGAAACAGAATAGTAATAACGATAAGGTTTTTCATTCTTCAGTTTATTGATGTTGATGGACAAATTTACCGATATATTTGAATTGCGAATATAAAAGTTGAATTATGGCTTACAACGAATATTTGGCCGACCGTGTTCGTCATTCTTTAAAAGAAAATAAAGCAGCTTTTGAAGAAAAGAAAATGTTTGGCGGACTCTGCTGGTTTGTTGACGAAAAATTATGCGTTGGCATATTTAAGGAAGAGCTACTTGTTCGGATTGCACCTGAAAATCAAAATATTTATCTGACAAATGAAGACTGTCGTTTAATGGACGCATCGATGAAGGGTTTTCTGTATGTAAGCGCGGAAGCGATTGACATGGACGACGATCTGGACAAATGGGTGAAACGGGGTCTGGAATTTAATCCGCGGGCAAAAGCAAGTAAAAAGAAAAAGTAAACAGGCACAAAAAAAGCCGCTAACACAGTTAACAGCTTTTTACAATTTATTGTGACGAATGTTATTTCCCTTTTGCAACTTCTATACCCACACGTTGTCCTTTGTATTTTGCGTCTTTAAAAGCTCTTATCACATCGTTTTCGAAACGTTTGTCAACCTCGAAAAACGAGAATCCTTTTAATACCTCAATACTCCCGATTTCCACATTTTTACCCGGCATTTGCTGGTTAATCATATCGATAATGGTGCGTTTGCTGATGCCGTTTTTCTTGCCCATGCTAAAGAAGAAACGCGAGAAGTCGAATTTTCCACCTCTTCCGCCACGCTCAAATCTTGAGCCCGATTCGTCGCGACGGTCATCGCGTTTGTCGCCACGGTTGCGGTCGGTTCTGCGGCCCCGGTCACGACGGTCGCCACGACCACCCTGGTCTCCAAAATCCCTGTCGCTGTGGTGCGATTCGTCAACATTAATATCCGGAGCATTTTCATAGTAAGTAAGAAAACGGTTAAACTCAACCGAAACAAAATGTTTGATGAGTTCTTCGCGATCGAGCCATGCCAACTTTTTGTAAATAACCGGCATAAACTCGCTGATCTGCTCGTTGTTAACCTCGATGTTTTCAACAATATCAATTAAGCTGAAAAGCTGTTTTTCGCAGATTTCTTTCCCCGACGGAACATCTTTTTTGATAAAAGTTTTATTCACAGTACGTTCAACTTCGCGAAGTTTTCCTTTCTCGCGCAGGTGAATCAGCGTAACCGAAATTCCTTTCTTGCCGGCACGTCCGGTTCGTCCGCTGCGGTGAACATACACTTCGGGGTCGTCGGGCAGGTTATAATTAATTACGTGAGTGAGGTCGTTTACGTCGAGTCCGCGAGCCGCCACATCGGTAGCCACAAGCATTTGCAGGTGTTTTGAGCGGAAACGCGACATTACAAAATCGCGCTGCGATTGCGAAAGATCGCCATGCAGGGCATCTGCATTGTAACCGTCCTGCATCAGTTTGTCTGCAACTTCTTTGGTTTCGGCACGGGTACGGCAAAAAATAATCCCGTAAATATTTGGGTTGATATCGGCCACACGTTTCAGTGCAATGTATCGGTCTTTGGCATGAACCACATAATAATGATGTTCAACATTCTCGGCGCCGGTATTTCGTTTGCCCACCGAAATTTCCTCAATGTTTTTCATGTATTTCTGCGAAATTGCCACAATTTCCTTTGGCATTGTAGCCGAAAACAGCAAGGTCTGTTTATCTTTTGGCGAGGTTTCGAGAATGGAGTCGAGGTCGTCTTTAAAACCCATCGAGAGCATTTCGTCGGCTTCGTCGAGCACCACCCAACGAATTTCGTTTACTTTCAGTTTCCCGCGTTTGATGAGGTCGAGTGTGCGGCCTGGTGTTCCCACCACAATCTGTGCACCGCGTTCAATTTCTCTCATCTGTTTTACAATGTCAGCGCCGCCGTACACCACGGCAATATTGATGAACCCGAGGTTCTTTGAGAAGTTCTGCAAATCGCCTGCAATTTGTATGGCCAGTTCACGTGTCGGACTTAAAATCAATGCCTGAACCGACTTTTTTTGAGTATCGAGCTGCTGAATGATTGGTAATCCGAATGCGGCAGTTTTGCCGGTTCCGGTTTGTGCCAGTGCCACGAGGTCCTGGCGGCTTTCCATTAAAAAAGGAACTACTTTTTCCTGTACAGGAGTGGGGTACACAAAGCCCATATCGTCAATCGCTGATTGAATTTCGGCGCTCAACCCCATTTCATTAAATAACGTCATTTAAAATTTTATAAAAATATTGGCCGCAAAGGTATGCTTTTAAAATGAATTTCAGGTATTTATACATCTTTTGTTCCGTTTGTTAATTTTAAAGAAGTTGCAATGCTTTTATTTTCAAAGCTTACTTTTTAAACTGTAAAACACTATTTTAGTTGTTATTCGCTTACATTTGTTATATGAATAACCTTTTTTATGAATGCTGAAAAAACACCTGATATAAAAACTGTTGTCGTTACATTTTTTGCTTTAACGATTGTACTTATGGTTTTTTCGCTGCGGATTTCAGCCCAGGAAACTGATACGATTATTCCCATTCAAAAACCCGTCCCTGAGATACTTAAAAATTTAAAAATCAATACTTTTAATGGTGAAGGATTTAACTTTTTTGAAGACAATTTCAGTGGGCATTGGGCAGGTTTTGATTTTGGTTTGAATTCGCTTTTAAATACCGATTATTCGGATTATGAAACTGAATTTATGGAGATCACTGTTTTGCAGTCGTATTCAATTCACCTCAATATTTTTCAGTATAGTTTTGGTTTGCAGCGCAACCGCAATAATTTGGGTCTGATTACCGGTGTTGGATTTCAGATGCAGGACTANNAACAATTATAAAAACAGACTCTATTTTTCGGGTGGAATGTATTTTGGTTATCGCATCGGCAGTTATACCAAAACAAAGTACCGTACCGACCACTCAGAAAAGCTGAAGATAACAGGGAATTATGCACTTAATGATTTCCGATACGGAATCATGGCCCGTGCCGGTTATCGCTGGTTCAACGTGTATGCCATGTACGAATTGAGTGGTTTATACGAAGAAAAACTGGGTCCCGAAATGCACCCGTTTTCCTTTGGCATTACGCTGGTTAGATTCTGAGTTTTTTATCTTTAACCTGAATTTTGAAATATTTGCCAATGAAACTGAATAGAATCAGCCTTTTGATGCTTGCTTTTTTCTCGTACTGTTTTCAATTTTACCTGATAGCCCAGCCGGTAAAACACGATTATGTTTTTAAAAGTGGCGATGACGGATATGCCACTTTCAGAATTCCGGCCATTGTTACAACAACCTCAGGAAAAATTCTGGCTTTTGCCGAAGGCAGGGTAAAAAACAGCTCCGATAACGGGAACATCGATTTTGTAATGAAAAGCTCTGACGACGGTGGGATAACCTGGAGTAAACTGAAAGTAATATGGAACGATGGCGAAAATGCATGCCAGAATCCGGCTCCGGTTATCGACAGACAAACCGGCAAAATATTTATGTTGATGACCCGTAAACTGGGAACCGACAAAGAACCCGATATTATTGACCAGAAGAGTAACGAGGCAATCAGGGTTTTTGTGATGCAATCCGAAGATGAAGGACAAAGCTGGTCAGAACCATCAGAAATTACCAAAGATGTCAATCCCGGCAACTGGACATGGTATGCAACCGGTCCGTGTCACGGTATTCAGCTCGAAAAAGGAAAATACAAAGGACGGCTCGTGATTCCGTGTGACCACATTGAAGCCGGAACAAAAAAATACTTTTCGCACACTATTTATTCCGACGATAACGGGAAAACCTGGCAATTGGGTGGAAGAACTCCGCAAGATCAGGTTAACGAATGCACGGTTGCAGAATTGCCTGATGGCCGGCTGGTACTGAACATGCGTAATTACGACCGTACAAAGAAAACCCGGAAAAATAGTTTCAGTAACGATGGGGGTGAAAGCTGGTCGGATTTGCAACCGGTTGAAACACTGCCCGAACCCATTTGCCAGGCAAGTATTTTGTTTTCGCCGGTTAACGGGAAACTCTATTTTATGAATCCTGCCGATGAAAACAACCGTGTGAATATGACTTTGAAATCGAGCAACGATTCAGGCCTTTCGTGGAAAACAGAAGAAATTCTCCATGCTGGCCCGTCAGCCTATTCCGACCTCACACTTATCAACAAAAACACGTTGGGTTGTTTGTTCGAAGCCGGTGAGCATAGCGGCTACGAAGGAATCGTTTTTGCGACATTTGAAATAAAAAACTGACTTTATGAAACCATTTATTTTACTACAAACCAACTGGAAACAGGTTAAGAACGAAAAATACGAAGTGGCAATTCTGCCGTGGGGTGCTACCGAACCACACAATTATCATCTTCCGTATGGAACCGATGTAATTGAAACAGAAAAAATTGCTGAAGAGGCCGCGGAAATTGCCTGGAAACAAGGGGCAAAAGTGATGGTACTGCCAACAATTCCGTTTGGCGTGCAGAATCCCGGACAAATTGATTTACCGTTTTGTATGCATATTAACCCATCAACTCAAATCATCATTTTTCGCGATATTGTGACCTCCCTCAACCGGCAGGGAATTAAAAAGCTTGTTATTTTGAACGGACACGGTGGTAACGATTTTAAACCAATGATTCGGGAACTGAAAGCCGAATTTCCTGGAATGCTGATTGCACTTGTGGAATGGTTCAAAATTCTCAATCCGGAAGAATATTTTGAAGAAGGGGGTGACCATGCCGGCGAAATGGAAACAAGCATTATTATGCACTATTTTCCGTATTTGGTGAGGCCACTCGTCGAAGCCGGTGAGGGAAAAGCGAAATCAGCAAAACTTGATGGATTAAAAAATAAAACGGCCTGGATTCCGCGACAGTGGGATAAAGTATCGGTTGATACAGGTATTGGCAACCCGCTGAAAGCAACAGCTGAAAAGGGGAAACGCTACCTTGAAGAGACTACCTCCCGGATTGGTGATTTTTTGGTTGAGTTTACCGGTTGCGATGCAGAAGAATTGTATGAATAATCTTTAAACTGCTTTAAATCATTTCCATTTTTAGCAGGGATTTGTTACTTTAAAGAAAAATCAAATAACCATGAAACTACTACTGATCAGCAATTCGACTATGCCCGGAGAGGCATATCTCGATTATCCGAAAAACGAGATTAAAAAGTTTTTAGGTGATAAACCGGTTACAGCCTTGTTTATTCCTTACGCAGCGGTAACTTTTTCGTACGATACCTATTGTGAAAAAGTGGAAGAGCGGTTTGCCGAAATTGGGCATCACATTGTGGGTATACATACATTTACAGACCAGGTTAAAGCTATTCACAAGGCTGAAGCAATTGTGGTGGGAGGTGGAAATACCTGGCAATTGGTAAGAATGATGCACGAGTTCAAACTAATGAATCCCATCCGCGAAAAGGTTTATGGCGGAG
>DPCJ01000179.1 GCA_003516705.1 Prolixibacteraceae bacterium
TTTAAATGGGAACTGGGTGGAAGCATCGGTCATTACAAAAATACAATCGAATCATTGCCTGACGGCGTTGAATACATTACCTCGTTGTACGGAGCAGACATCCTGACTTCGGTTGGAAATTCAGCAGGTGTGTTTTACGGTTACAAAACACTTGGCGTTTTTACAGGCGAAGAAGCTGCCGCCAGCGCGAATTTGAGACTGATTGACGAAGATGGTGGTTCCCAATACTTCAAAGCTGGTGATATTCATTTTGAGGATTTCAAAAGCGATGGTATCATTGACGAGAACGACCGCCAGGTAATTGGTAATCCAAATCCTGACTTTTTTGGCTCTTTCAACAGCAAAATCGATATTGGAAATTTTACTTTGGATATGCTTTTCACCTATTCGTATGGTAACGACGTTTACAACGCCCTCCGCGCAAACCTCGAATCGGGGAGTGTGTTTACAAACCAGTCAACAGCAGTGCTGAACCGCTGGTTTTATGAGGGACAGGAAACGATTCAACCCAAAGCAACTTACATGGATCCGATGGGTAATTCACGTTTCTCTGACCGTTGGATTGAAGATGGTTCGTACCTGCGTTTTAAAACTTTGTCGCTGGGATACAATATTCCGTTGAAAAATGCTGCAATAGAGGGACTCAAAATCTGGGTGTCGGGAAACAACCTTTTCACATTTACAAACTATCTGGGTCGCGATCCGGAAGTATCAGTGAACAATGATGTTTTGTACCAGGGAATTGATGCCGGAATGCTGCCGCTTACAAGAAGTTATTTTATAGGGATAAAAATGAACCTGTAACCAGTTGGCTGAAATTGTAGAAATGACACGAAATCAGGAATTGTTTTAAAGAAAAAAAAGATGAAGAAAATCAATCAAATATTATTCGGACTAATCATTCTGGCAGTAATGACAAGCAGTTGCGACTCAATGCTCGATGTCCAGTCCGAACGTAACATGTTTCCGGAAGATCATAAGATTGACTCGCCAAACGACTCAATTTATTCGATGATTGGCATTTTTACCCAGCTTCAGAAACTGGCCGACAGGTATGTTGTGCTGGGCGAACTCAGGGCCGATTTAATGGATGTTACCGAAAATGCACGACTCGAACTGAAAGAAATAAGTAACCTTGAAATCGATTCAGATAATCCGTACAATGTGATTGAAGACTA
Organism: Prolixibacteraceae bacterium; assembly: GCA_003516705.1. Classification (GTDB taxonomy): domain Bacteria; phylum Bacteroidota; class Bacteroidia; order Bacteroidales; family Prolixibacteraceae; genus Draconibacterium. Next base: position 1,179 of record DPCJ01000179.1, read on the forward strand.
CTACGCGGTAATTAATCATTGTAATTATCTAATAAACAATATTGATACGGCTTTTATTTCGGGCGGTGAAAAATCGCTTTTAAAAGAATATGCAGCCGCCAAAGCCATCCGTGCCTGGACCTACATGCAGCTTGCCATGAATTACGGAAAAGCCAAGTATTACAGCGAGCCGCTTTTAAGCGTTCAGTCTGCACAAACCCAATTTCCGGAGTATTCAATAAATGAACTTGTGCCAGTTTTAATTCAGGAACTTGAACCCGTGAAAAGCGTTGAAACACCCGGACGGATTTCGCTCGGACCTGATATGTCAAGCGAAAAACTCTTTTTCCCGATACCGCTGTTATTAGGCGACCTGTATATGTGGAGCGGACAATTTGAAAATGCCACCCGCGAATATTATTCGCTGATTGAAGAAAACCGATACGTGATTGACGACAGGTACAGTTCAACCTGGACTGTGGATAACGGCGTTTTTGTTGAAAGAGATATGTTTGATCAGAATTACCTCGATATTTTTGAACTGACAAACAACGAGCAAATTACGATGATTGCAGGATCGACAGAATTGGGTGAAGTAGATGAAATGTTTAAAATAACAATTAGTGATTGGGAAGTGAAAGCTTCACAGGTCGCTATCAACAATTGGGAAGGGCAAACCTATTACTACAACGAAAATGCAACTATTCCGGGAGATTTGCGGGGCTCAGTTGGATCTTATATAAATTCGGTATCCGGCACCAATAGTTTAGGCGGTGCTGATGCGATTTTAAAATATTATTTGATGTGGAGCGAAGCTGAAGTTTCGAAAGCTGTGATGGTTTACCGGGTTGCCACACTTTACCTGCGTTACGCCGAAGCTGTGAACCGTGCCGGCAAACCTAACCTGGCTTTTGCTGTGTTGAAACACGGAATGAATGCCGATGCCCTGGCAGTTGACTCAATTGTGCCCCGCCACGAAAAGTACAGCGTTTACACTGATTCAACAGGGACTTTTATTGATTATGTCAATTTCAACAATATTGCTTTTGATAATAATATTGGAGTGCATTCACGTGGCTGCGGAAATATGGACCTGGCGACCGACTATGTAATTCCGGTATTGAACACAAAAGAGGATTCCATTCTTTATGTTGAAGATAAAATTATTGAAGAACTGGCGCTTGAAACCGCATTCGAAGGCAGTCGTTTTCACGATTTGATGAGAATTGCAATTCGACGAAATAATCCGGCATTCCTGGCCGATAAAATTGCGGCAAAACATACAGGAAACGAACAGGCAATCCGCTCAAAATTAATGGATGAAAATAACTGGTATCTGAAAAAGTAAAGCTTTTTGGGTGCCTGATTTTTAAGTGATTCGATTTAATTTTTGACGATTTTTCTGACAACGGTTTTATTATCGGCATCAATCTTTAAAAGGTAGATACCTGAATGAAGGTCTCCGACATTCAGCTTGTTTTTTCCTGTGGAAAGATTGAATTCACTGATTTTTTGCCCGGTTTGGTTGTAAACTGTCAGTTTCCCGTTTTTGCTGCTTTCCACATATAATTCCTGATTTGCCGGATTTGGATAAACTGCAAACTGATTACCGTCAGTTACATCGTTTGCAGCTGTGGGTTTGCCAAGTTGTGTGATGGTAATCATTTCTGAAATTCCACCATTCGACGTAATGTAAACCCGGTTTTTCCGGTCGTTTGTGCCCGTATTTTCCGAGAATGCTATTTTCAGTGAATCGTTTCCAACTCCAGAAAAATCGACTTTCAACCAAGTTTCGTACAATACTGAAGCGTTCCACAGACCATTGCTTTCCACAAAAATGCTGCTGTCGGTACCTGCAACATGCTCAACCGTTAATTTGGTTTCAGAAACCAAAAGCGATTCATGAAATGGAATCATATTCCAGCGCAGATAATCCTGGGCAGTCAAAGTTCTGAGCGAAATCTTAACATCACTGCTGGTTGGTGTTGTAAGCCCCCAGCCAACATCTTTGGTTGACGGATAAATTATAGTTTTCCCTCCGGGTGAAGTCACTGTTCTGAAACGTTGATTTATCGCGCCTTCATATTCCGAAGTCATCAGCAGGGAAGTTGCATTGTCTGTTCCACCTGCCTCAATAAACATTTCAGGAGCGGCATAGTTTGAAATAGCATATTCACCGGCTCCCAAAGACTTGAATACCCATTTTGGGGTTTGCAGAGTTGTATCCGGTGTGTACTGGAAAATTGCTGTGCTATCGGCGATTGTGTGATTAAATGCATCAGCAACCTTTTTGCTGTAAATATTCTCAATGGTATAAACACCTTCGTCCACAAAATCAAGCGAAATAGAAGGCCAGCCATCATTTCCCCAAAGTAGTTTTGCCAGGCCGAGTGTTGGCCCTCCCTGGTTGTTCACTGCCGGATTCGGATAATAACCGTTGGGGTCGTAATAATGAAAAGTTACATAGTCAACATCATTTTCGCTGTACATGCCAAAATGCCCCGGCCCGAAATAGCGGTCGTCGGTTCCGCGGCTGTTATCGTGCTTCAGCACAACAGTTCCGCCGCTGGGTTGCCCGGTTAACCGCAACGCTTTTCCCGTTTTATCCAAAAACGGACCTTTCGGGTTTGCCGACCTTCCCATCACCATATAATAGGTACTCGCAATGCCGGCACAGCACCCTCCTTTGTTGTAAAAAAGGTAATAGTACCCGTTACGATAAATCATTGAAGCGCCCTCTCCCTCGCCATAATTATAGCTTTGCGGGCCAGTCCATGAATTTGCAATGCTTGTGCCCGGAAGATTGCCGGCAGTTGTTTTTGGTTTTCCTGAAATTGAATCTATTTCAGTAATCACAATTCCCTGCTCATTAAACGAACCATAAACCATCCATATTTTACCATCGGGTCCTCTCATCAGCGATGGATCGATTGCATTTAATGCCAATCCGGGCTGGTACGACCAGATTCCCAGAAAACCAACATCAACCCACTGAAAATCCGGGTCGTTTGGATTAAGCGTTTTGTTTGTTACACACCCGATTGTTGAAGTCATGGTTCCCCATTCGGAACACGAATAGTACAGGTAGTATTTGTCATTCATAAAAATGATATCAGGGGCCCAGAAATTTCCGTCAAATTTGCCCACATAATTTTTAATCCAGGCCGGAAAGGCAGTTTTTGTAAACGGTGTCGGACCTGCCTGCCAGCTTATCAGGTCTTTTGAATACATGCTGTAAATACCATCCCCCGTTCCAAAAACCCAGTAGGTGTCATCGCATTTTACAATTTTAGATGGGTCGTGAATACCGGCCGGCCAGCGTTGTCCCTGGGCTGCGAAACCAGCGGAAAAGACACATGTGAATACAACGAGTTGTTTGATATATTTTCTTAATGTCATGATCCTCATTTGAAAGCTTGCCGTAATTACTGAATCGGTTGAATTATTTCTGAATCCGATTTTATGGCTTAAAAATACCAAATAAAAACAATCAGTATTCCGTAAAATCCAAACCAAAAAAATTAAAGGGCCATCCGAAAATTAACGGACAGCCCTTTTAAAAAAACAAATACTATAAGATTATGAAACTATTCTGTTTTAAATACTTTGAAAGTTTTTTGTGAATCATCACTCTGAACTTTCATAATGTACATACCCCGGTTTTGAACATTTACTGTTTCACGGCTGCTTTCAATCTGTTTTTTAACAACCAGTTTTCCAACCAGGTCATAAACAGTAATCATACCGCGTGTTCCGCTGGTCTCAACAGTAAAGTCGCCGGCTGAATAAGTCGGGTAAACCTTAATTGAAGCTTCACCTATGGTAGAAATTGCAGTTGTGAAATCATTTGCTCTTTGTGCAATTGTTGCAGCATCCATTTCACCTTCATAAATATTCAGTTCTTCCATAGAACCCTGCCAAAGTGGATCGCCCGGATAAACATCTTTACCAATTAAAGCAACAGTTTTACCAACATTGGCCAGTGAGTTGTTTCCAGTCAAAGGTGCGGTTCCAATCAGTACTCCATCGATGTATAATTTGATATCCGTTTCATTGATCACAGTAATCCAATGATGTGTCTTGGTATCGTTTATCTCGGCACCATTCACACCATTTTCAGTAGCCCACGGATCAGTGGTATTCA
>DPCJ01000045.1 GCA_003516705.1 Prolixibacteraceae bacterium
AACACTGGCTTTGTGGCAGCTTGCGACATATTTCCAAACAAGAGAACCATTGAATTTTGTGCTGACTTTTGTCGGAGTTGGACTGGCAATGCTCTCAAAAGGCCCGGTGGGAGCGGTCTTGCCATTTCTTACTGTGCTGATTTATCTGCTTGCTGAAAAAGATTTCAGACAACTTTTTCACCCAAAATGGTTTTTGGGAATACTGATTGTGCTGGTGCTGATTTCTCCCTCGCTGTTGCATTTGTACAGAAGTTTTGGGTTGAGCGGATTGAAATTCTATTTTATCGGCAACAATATCGGGCGTATTACCGGCGAAGTAGCGGGATCGAGCAACGACTATATCTTTTATCTCCACACTTTTTTGTGGGCATTTCTGCCCTGGACGCCGGTTGTGATTCTGGCGTTGGTAAAAATGGCGAAAACCCGGATGAGCGGTTTCACCCACAAATCGTTTGCAATTGGAATGATTGGCAGTGTGCTGATTTTACTGCTGATTTTAAGTGTTGCCAAAGGAAAAGCACCCAACTATTTTCTGATTACAGTTCCCGTTTTTTCTGTTTTTGCGGGTTGGTGGCTGGCAGAATTTATCCGGTTAAAAGGACAAAAAATTTCGAAACTATTCGCTTCCCTTGTAATCGTTATTGCCGGAATCAACCTGTTTCTGAATACAAAGCTTTTTCCTGAATTAGCAACTTATCAGGGCGGTAAACAGGTTATTAACTTGTTCGAAACCCAAAAAAAGCCGGGTGATAAATTGTATAATTTTGTTCTTGAAGATTATAACCTGTTTTTTTATGCCACTGAAAAGGTTGAAAACATTGAGACCTGGGAAGAATTTTACGAGGTGGCAGCTACAAAAGGTGCATGGATTTATACCCACGAAATAAAGGTCAACGACATTCGCTCAATGAATTACACAATCGACACGGTTTACCAAATCAGGCAACGCGGAATGAACGAGATTAATATTGAATTTTTAAATCCTGCCACACGGAATCAGGCTTTAAAAACAAATTACCTGGTTGTAACCGGCGGAAATTAAAGGAATAAATGACAGATAAAATGGTTTGTTTTTTCAGTAATTATATCTTTGACAAAAATTAAGAAAATCACCCTGTTTTGATGGAAAATCAAAAGAAATTATCGATAGTGATTCCCGTGTACAACGAGGCAAAAACTATTCACGAAATTCTGAACCGCATCATCGATGTTGAGCTGAATTATGGTTTCAATAAAGAAATCATCCTTGTCAACGATTGTTCGAAAGACAACTCGGGCGAGGTGATTGATGCGTATATACAAAATCACCCGCAGGCTGATATGAAACTTTTTCATCAGCCGGTGAACATGGGAAAAGGTGCTGCCTTGCACCGCGGTATTGCCGAGGCCACCGGCGAATGTATTATCATTCAGGATGCCGACCTTGAATACGACCCACGCGAGTACAACGCCTTGCTGAAACCCATTGCCGAAGGAAATGCTGATGTGGTTTACGGCTCGCGTTTCATGGGTGGACACCCGCACCGCATTTTGTTTTTCTGGCACTCCATCGGGAACAAAATGCTCACGATGGTTTCGAACATGTTTACCAATTTAAACCTCACCGACATGGAAACCTGTTACAAACTCTTTAAAGCCGATGTAATTAAAAACATCAGCCTGAAAGAAAACAGGTTTGGTTTTGAACCGGAGGTGACGGCTAAAATTGCGCGGATTCCAAAAATCAGGATTTACGAAGTGGGTATTTCGTATTATGGCCGAACCTACGAGGATGGCAAAAAAATTGGATGGCGTGATGGTTTCAGGGCATTTTACTGCATTGTGAAATACAATGTTTTCAGCAAATAAAAAAGCATTTTGTCAATGCAACGGATTTCTGAAAAACAACTGGTGGTTGCAGGACTTATGTTTATAGGTCTGATTTTTTCAGTTCTGGCTTTCATCACCGAAATCCCGGCTGGCGGAGCCGATAATTACGCGCACTTTAATATTGCCCGCTGGGCTTTCAAATATCCCCATCTTTTTCTCGACCATTGGGGAAAACCGGTTTTTACGATTTTAACAGCCCCTTTTTCATTGCTGGGTTTTGGCGCGGTCAGGATTTTTAATACGGTTTGCGGGTTACTCACCGCCTGGTTTGTTTACCGCCTGGCCGGGTTGTTTAACCTGAAACATGCGTGGTTCGCCTTGTTTCCGGCAATTTTTACACCCATTTATTTTGTAATGATGTCGTCGGGGATGACAGAAATCCTGTTCAGTCTGATTCTGACAATTTCTATTTATTTGTTTTTCAGGGAGAAATACATTTATTCAGCGTTGCTCATCTCGTTTATTTTTCTGGTCAGAACCGAAGGGCTTGCGTTTTTCTTACTTTTTATCATCGGGTTTTTGCTGAAACGGCAATACAAAGCTATTCCGTTTCTGGCAGCCGGATTTTTAATCTTCAGCGTAACCGGAGGAATTTATTATGACGATTTTTTATGGCTGATAACAAAAAGACCTTATGCAACAGGCGCGGGGCCTTCGGTTTACGGTAGTGGTGAATGGTATTATTTTATTGAAAAAA
>DPCJ01000026.1 GCA_003516705.1 Prolixibacteraceae bacterium
GAATATCGATTATCAGTTGATTGCTTCATTAATGAAGGAAATCTCTGGTGCAGCATATGTGGTATTGAATAAATTTGATAGTGAAGGAAAAGGCTTTCGCACATTAGCCATACATGGAAACAATAAGAATCTGGAAAAGGGTGCATCCATGCTGGGCATACAATTGCAGGGGAATAGCTGGGAATACAATCAGTTAAGAGAGGAACTTATAAAAGACAGTAAGATTACCACATTTAAAAATATACGGGCGATAGCCGGACACATGTTTCCAAAAAGCATTTTGAAAATGATAGAAAGCATGTTCAATACAGGTGAAGCCGTTATCGTAAAAACCACCATGGACGATGTAATTATTGGCGATTTTACTTTAATATTCAATAAAGGCAAACACTTGAAAAACAGGTTAATGATTGAGTCGTTTGCCGATTTGGCCGGGCTCACTTTAAGCCGGATTGACGCTGAAAAATTACGTGTAGAAAGTGAGAACAAGTACAAGATTATTTTTGAAAATGCACTTGACGTTTTTTACGAAACTGCTCTTGATGGTACCATTCTGGAAGTTAGCCCTTCAATTTACATCTTTTCAAAAGGTTTATACAAAAGAGAAGATTTGATTGGACAGTCAATTTATAGGTTTTATTCTGTTGCCGAAGAAAGGGAGAATCTTATTCAGATTTTAAAAGAGAAGGGAAGTATCAGCGATTTTGAGATTACACTAAAAAACCGCGATGGCGAATTAATTCCTTGTGCGCTTTCATCGAAACTATATCACAACGAATTGGGTGAAAATGTCAGAATAATTGGTGCAGTGCGCGATATCAGCGACAGGAGGAAAGCAGAAGATGCATTACGCGAAAGTGAAGCAAAATACAGAAACCTTGTGGAAACTGCTTCCGATAGTATTTTCTTAATTGATTCAGAAGGGAGAATAATTGATGTAAACAACAGCGCCTGCAGAACACTCGGATATGTAAAAAATGAACTTATTGGTCAACAGGTTGAGTTTGTTGACCCGAATTTCTCAACAGAACAATTTCTGAAATTCTGGGAATCAGGTACAATTGAACAAAGATTATTTGAATCGACACATCGNNCAAGTGGAAAATGCTGCAAAAAAATTCAGGGGGTTAATTGAAAATGCACCTGATGGAGTGGTAATTATTGATGCTGAAGGCAGGTTCATTTATGCAAGTCCGAATGCAGTACGGCAATTTGGTTACGAAAATGATGATTTTTTAGGTCGAAAAGGTGATGAATTCACACACCCCGATGATTTGCCCTTTGTTTTGGAAACAATTGGTAAATTGATGGAAAACCCTTCAATAAAAAGAACAATTACTTATCGGTTTATAAAAAAATCTGGCGTTTATAGCTGGATTGAAACCACGTTTGTAAACATGCTTGCCAACGAGGCAATAAATGGATTTGTACTCAATTTTACCGATGTTACCGAACGGAAAAAAATGATTGCCGAATTAATGGATGCAAAAGAGAGGGCAGAAGAGAGTGAAAAAATAATGCACCAGAAAAACATCGAACTCTCTGAACGTAATCAGTTTATTCAGACCATTCTCGATAATCTGCCCATTGGACTTGCATTAAATGAGACTGATAAAGGAACAGCTAAATATATGAACCGGAAATTTGAAGAAATTTATGGTTGGCCAGCTCACGAAATCGTTTCAGTGCAGTCGTTTTTCGAGAAAGTTTATCCCGATGAAAATTACAGAAATCAAATTGTTCAACGCATAATGTCGGACATTGCGAGTGGCGATAAGTCAAGAATGCACTGGGAAAACATTGAGATTACCTGTAAAAACGGGGCAAAAAAAATAGTTTATGCAGCAAATATTCCACTCGCTGATCAAAATACAATGGTTTCGACAGTTACCGATATTACCGAATTATACCTGATTCAAAAAGATTTGCTTGCTGCTAAGGAAAAAGCTGAGGAATCGGACAGGTTAAAATCGGCCTTTTTAGCCAACATGAGCCACGAAATCAGAACACCGATGAACGGAATTCTTGGTTTTACAAGCTTGTTTAACGAGCCAGGTTTAAATAGCGAACAAACACAGCAGTACATAAATATTATTCAGAAAAGCGGGCAGCGAATGCTGAATACGGTAAACGACCTGATTGATATTTCGAAAATTGAAACAGGTCAGATGCCTGTGATTAAATCGTCAGTCAATCTGAAAGAACAGTTGCAAAATCTCTTCAGCTTTTTTATTCCCGAAGCAAACGAAAAAGGACTGAAACTGATTTTAAAAGATGAGATAAAACCCGAAATGGCATTGGTTGAAACCGATATATCAAAATTGGATTCGATACTCACAAACCTCATAAAAAATGCAATAAAATATACTGATTCGGGAAGTGTTGAAATTTACGGGACGATTAAAGAGCAGCGTTTTGAGTTTTATGTGAAAGATACTGGTATTGGAATTCCGCAGAACAGGCAACTGGCTGTTTTTAACCGTTTCGAACAGGCTGATATTGCAGACACACGCGCGTTGCAGGGGTCGGGACTTGGATTGGCAATCACAAAAGCTTATGTCGAAATGCTGGAAGGTAAAATCTGGCTTGAGTCTGTTGATGGTATTGGCAGCACTTTTTATGTTTCAGTTCCAGTTGAACAAACCAATAACTTAATCGTCGTAAATGAGAGTGCTGGCAAAACAAAAAAAGATGTAACAAAAAAACTGAAAATTGTTGTAGCCGAAGATGATGAGGCCGGTTTTTATTATCTACAGGCCATTTTACGTGTGCTCGATTGTGAAATAATTCATTGTTACGATGGAAAGGAAGTAGTGGATTACTGCAAAAATAACCCGGATACCGACCTTATTCTTATGGACATAAGAATGCCGGTAATGAATGGTTACGAAGCTGCTTCTGAAATCAGAAAATTTAATCGTGAAGTTGTGATAATCGCTCAAACGGCTTTTGCACTCTCCGGCGATAAAGAAAAAGCAATAGCTGCCGGATGTAACGATTACCTGTCAAAACCCATTAAAAAAGCCGACCTGGTATCGGCCATCAACCTGAATCTGGAAAAATTCAGCAGATAATGAGCACAGATTGCGGAAATTGTAAACAGGAGATTAAAATTTAAATGTATAATAATGAATACGATAATGGGTAAGTCGGAAAATAATTGGTTTCCAAGGCGGTATTTATTAATACCTTTTTTTCTGACCATGTTTTTTGTGGTATTCTACCTGGTATATACTGATATTAAAGAGCGTACCATTAAAGAATTTAATAACGAACAAATCATGCTTGCTAAAACAGCATCCCGGGGTATTTCATCGTTCTTCGACGATTTCAGGGCAAACCTGGTTTTCATGTCGCAGCTAAAGCATGTCAGCAGCTTTTCGGAAGACACCAAATCTGTTATGGCGAAGTTTTATGAAATTCATAAAGGAGTGATTGCAGCAGTTACAAGAATAGATTCAAAGGGAATTATCCAATATACATATCCTTTTGATTCTGCTGTAATCGGACAAAATATTTCGGCACAAACACATGTGAAACAGGTTTTAAGTACGCATCAACCGGTAATCAGCGATGTGTTTTTGGCTGTTCAGGGGTATCTGGCTGTGGCAATTCACGTTCCGGTTTTCGAAAATGGTATTTTAACCGGGAGTCTTGCCGTGCTGATTCCGGTTGATAAACTTGGGAAAAAGTATCTTGGAGAAATTAAGGTGCGTGGTACAGGTAACATCTGGTTGCTCAGTGAAAACGGAAATGAACTTTATTGCCCTGACAATGAGCACGCAGGCAAACCATTTGTGGAAAACATGCACGACGATTTTGATGCAGGTACTTTGCTCGAAGAAATAGAGAAACCGGCCAACCAGTCAACAGAAAACAGTAAAATGGATATTGTGGTAATTAAAACAAAAAGTTTTAACCGCCAGTTTATCGCTTATCATCGCGCCCCGATAGGCAATACTTACTGGACTATTCTTATCAGAAACAATGAGAAAGACATTAATGTGGGTCTTTCAAAGCTGAGAAACCGCTTAATCATTGTTTTTCTCTTCCTGGTGGCAACAATTGCTTACTATATCTATTCGGTTACAAAATACAGGGATGCGCTGAAAGATGAAGAGAAAAGAAAAGCTACCGAGAAAACACTGCGCGAAAGCGAAGCACGTTTTCGTACCATTTTTAACGAATCGCCCATCGGAATTGAATTGTACAATGCCAAAGGCGAACTTATAAATTCAAATAAGGCATCTCTGAAAATGTTTGGTATCGAAAAAATAGATGATTTGAAGCATTTTAACCTGTTCGATGGCATCAGTCTCGACAGTGAGAAAATTGAAAAACTTCGCAAAGGAGAAATTATCACCTACCAATCGGTTTTTGATTTTGATAAGGTAAACAATAAGGGATTGTATAAAACCAGCAGGAGAGGGACAGCTATTTTCGATTATAATATCACATCGTTACATAATAATGATGATACGGTTGACGGTTATCTGTTGCAAATACAAGATATTACAGATCGTATCAGGGCAGAAGAAGAAATTACAATGCTTGCACATTCGCTAAAAAGTGTGAATGAATGTGTAAGTATTACCGATATGCACAACAATTTAATTTTTGTAAACGAATCGTTTTGCAATACTTACGGTTACACCAAAGAAGAACTGATTGGCAAGCATCTCGAAATGCTGCGCTCGTTAAACAATCCTGCCGGATTAACCGATGCAATTTTGCCATCAACTATTCAGGGCGAATGGAGAGGGGAATTACTTAATAAACGTAAGGATGGAACAGAATTCCCGATTTACCTGTCAACCACAACCATAAAAGATAAAGATGGCAATCCAATAGGATTGATAGGTGTTGCTTCAGATATTACTGAACGCAAACAAAAAGAAGAAGAATTAATCATGGCAATGGAAAAAGCCGAAGAATCGGACCGGTTAAAATCGGCGTTTCTGGCTAATATGAGTCACGAAATCCGTACCCCGATGAATGGTATTATTGGTTTTACCGAGTTACTTTCCGATACCCATTTTTCGGGCGAGGAGAAACAGGAATTTATCGATATCATCAGAAAAAGCGGGCAACGAATGTTGAACACTGTAAACGACCTGATTGACATTGCTAAAATTGAAACAGGACAGATGCCCGTAATTTATGACGAAACCGACGTTGTTGAGCAAATTGAAAATTTATACAGGTTCTTTCAACATGAAGCTGATGAGAAAGGAATTGCGTTTTTATTGAATAATGAAATTTCACCTGAATATTCAATTATAAAGACCGATTTAGCTAAGCTCGACTCCATTTTTACCAACCTGATTAAAAACGCCATCAAATATACCAGTAAAGGTAGTGTCGAAATTGGATGCCGGATGATTGAAAACAGGTTTGAGTTTTATGTGCGCGATACAGGAATTGGTGTTCCCAAACACCGTCAGCAGGCGATTTTTAACCGTTTTGAACAAGCCGATATTGGCGATACAAGGGCCTTCCAAGGATCTGGACTTGGTTTGGCAATCACAAAAGCTTATGCCGAAATGTTGGGTGGCAAAATTACACTCGAATCAGAAGAAGGGAAAGGCTCTGTGTTTTATTTTTCAGTGCCTGTTGAGTTTGGCGAAACAGAATCCGAGATTTTGGTAAAAAATGAGTTACAGGCAGAATCAAAAGAGGCCGGAAAGAAATTAAAGATTATGGTAGCCGAAGATGATGAAATAGGTTATTACTATTTGCAAACAGTTTTAAGTGAGATGGAATGTGAAACATTTCGC
>DPCJ01000011.1:0-6171 GCA_003516705.1 Prolixibacteraceae bacterium
ATTGGGAAAAAGAACTGATTAACCATCGGGAAATTGTTGATGAACAAAAAGTTGCAGAGGTTGTTGCCATGATGTCGGGTATTCCGGTTCAGCGAATTGCCACCGCTGAAGGCAAAAGGTTGATGAACATGGCCAACGACCTGAGGAACAGTGTTATCGGTCAGGAAGAGGCAATTGCTAAAATTGTAAAGGCTATTCAGCGAAACCGGGCCGGACTGAAAGACCCTAACCGTCCTATCGGGTCGTTTATTTTTCTTGGTCCAACAGGAGTTGGAAAAACGCAATTGGCCAAAGTCCTTGCAACTTATCTTTTCGACAGCATAGATTCACTAATCAGAATTGACATGAGTGAATACATGGAAAAATTCTCTGTATCGCGCATTGTTGGAGCACCTCCCGGATATGTAGGTTACGAAGAAGGTGGACAGCTGACTGAAAAAGTGCGAAGAAAACCTTATTCCGTGGTGCTGCTCGACGAAATTGAGAAAGCACATCCCGATGTATTTCACTTGCTTTTACAAGTATTAGACGAAGGCCGGTTAACCGACAGTTTGGGAAGAAATATAGATTTTAAAAACACCATCATAATCATGACATCGAATATTGGCTCGCGTCAATTGAAGGAATTCGGGCAAGGTGTTGGTTTTAACATTAATAAGTCGCCCGAAGGTGAGAATGAGAATGCAAAGTACATCATTCAGAAAGCTCTTAAAAAAGCATTTGCACCAGAATTTCTCAACAGAATTGATGATGTGGTGATGTTTAATCAGCTTGAGAAAAAACACATACACAAGATTATCGATATCGAAATTAAGGATCTTTATAAACGGGTTGAATCGTTAAACTATAAATTAAAAATTTCGCCGGCAGCCAAAGATTTTATTGCTGAAAAAGGCTACGATCCGCAGTTTGGCGCCCGTCCGTTAAAAAGGGCAATTCAGAAATACCTCGAAGACGAAATGGCTGAAATAATTATAAAAGCCTCGATTACCGAAGGCGACACCATTTCAGTCGGTCTCGACAAAAAGAACGATAAGCTTCTAATGAAAATACTTTCAGTCAAGAAATAAAAAAAGCCTGAGTAATCAGGCTTTTTTTTTGCAAATAAACAGGGAGAGGCTAGCGTTGGCCCCCACCCCCTTGCCGTTGTGCACGTCTTTCTTCGAGGTATTTTTCATATTTTACGTACTGCGCTGCAGTAAGAATCTTTTTTATTTCAGCATTTTGTTCCTCACGCATTTTCATCATTTTTTCGCGCATATCACCACTCGGGCCACCACCCGACGACATCTCTTCGCGCATTTTAGCCATTTTTTTACCATTAGCCAAAGTAAGGTCGTAAACCTTTTTTTCCTGAGCAGCATCCAAACCACATTTTTCTTTAATAGTGGCAGTTTCGCTTTTGGCCCTTTCTTCCGGACTCCTTTGCTGACCTCCCCAGTTTTGAGCCATTCCGGCAAAAGAGATCATCATAATCACCAACATCAAAATTCCTGATTTCTTCATATCATATTCATTTAAAAAATTAAACCATTTGTTTTTTCAACACGGTTAATTCGACGTGCCGATAAACAAATGGTTTAAGCGGAATTAAAAATATTTATTTGTTATTTCTTTGGCATCTGCACACCGCGCTGTTTTGCCATATCTTCAAGCCTTTTCTGAAAGTTTGATTTTTGTACCGGTTTCTTTTTGTTGGCTTGCAATTGAGCATGAATTTTATCCTCGTCAACAAAAAAGCGCATCAGGTAAGTTTGACCGATTGTAATTACGTTGGCCAGAAAATAATAATAGCTCAATCCCGATGAATAACTGTTCAGAATAAACAGAAACATAACTGGCATAATATACATCATGGTTTTCATTCCTGGCATCGACTGGCTGTTCATCGACTGGCTGTTCATTGCTGTTGAAATAATGGTAGTTACAGTCATCAGCAAACAAAACAAACTTACGTGCGAACCATAAAACGGGATTGTAAAAGGCAAATTAAGGATGGAATCGTATGTGGAAAGGTCGGTCGCCCAAAGAAAGCCTTCCTGCCGCAACTCGATTGAAGTTGGAAAGAAAAAGAACATGGCAAACAGAATGGGCATTTGCAGTAACATGGGTAAACAACCTCCCATTGGATTTACCCCGGCCTTTTTATACAAAGCCATGGTTGCCTGCTGTTTTTCCATCACTTTGTCGGCCCCGAATTTCTGATTCAACTCATCGATTTCGGGTTTTAAGACCCTCATTTTTGCCTGAGAAACATATGATTTAAAGGTAAACGGAAATAAAATCAGCTTAATAATAATGGTCAGTAATAAAATTATGATTCCAAAATTATCGATGTAGTTTCTGAGAAAATTAAAAACCGGGATAATCAGGTATTTATTTACAGGCCGAACAATGGCGTATCCAAGGTCAACTTGTCTTTCCATATCAATACCATACTGTTTCAGTGTTTGGTAATGATTTGGGCCGTAAAAGAATTGCATGCCCAATGTTTCGGTTGGCTTACCTTCGTATGGCAACGAAATATCAGCCGAAAAAGAAGCGAGGTATTTCAAATCTTTTTCAAGTTTTTCCTGTTTAATCTGGGCATTTGGAAATGATTCGTCGGCAATGATGGTTGAACTGAAAAACAGCTGTTTAAATCCAATCCATTTTAAACGGGTACTCAAATTTTCTTCTTCTGATTTTGAATTTGACAAATTATCAACTTCGTCGTCTAAAAATTTGTAGGTAATATTTGTGTATCTGTCCTCGCCAAACTGCGATACCCGTTCCTGACGGGGAACATCGATAGCCCAGTTAAAATTAAGGAAGCTCTGGTTATTGGCTATGTACTGGTTCATTCCCTGCAGGTTGATGTCGAAATCGACAAGGAACGAGTTGTATTCCAAGGTATAAACGTATTCAATAAAGCTTCCGGGGGCAACTTCAAGTTTAAATTTCACAGATTCTTTTGAACCAGGATTTTGTTTATTGAATTTATCACGACCTTCACTCCCCTTTTTTACTTCGGGGCCGGTAACAACCACATTTTGTTTATCGCCAACCAGGTTAAAAAAGAACTGTTCGGTTTGAATAGTTCTGTTTTGTGCGAAAAAATTAAGCCCGAAACGGGTTTCAGGTCCATCGAACAAAATAAGCGGTAATGAGTCGTGTGTTTGGTAATTTTTCAGTTCAACTGAATAAACACGTCCACCTTTATTCGAGAACGTAATTTTCATCAGGTTGTTTTCGAGGGTATAAAACTGTTCTGTACCAAAAGCTGCAACGGCAAAAGCACCAAACTGATCAGTTTTTTCTTTTAATTGAAGGTTGGCTTTTACCGAGTCGGGCACAACTGCATCGATTTCCTGAGCAACTTGTTCAGCCTGTTGTTGCTGCAAAAGAAGCGCTGCTTTTTCTGATTCAACCCTGGCAATAGAATCTCTTTTTATTTTGGCTGCTTCAATTTCTTCTTTCGATGGTTGATTAACAACTGAAAATACAACCAGAATTAAAAAGATAAGGACAATTCCAATTATCGATTTTTTATCCATGCTAAAATTTTATTCTAACGAGTTTTTAATAAAATCAACAAAAAGCGGATGCGGGTTTAACACCGTGCTGCGATATTCAGGATGAAACTGAACTCCAACAAACCATCGGTGATTTGGTATTTCAATAATTTCCACAAGGTCGGTTTCTGGATTTATTCCTACCGGAATCATACCGGCAGCAATGAATTTTTCGCGAAATGCGTCATTAAATTCATACCGGTGACGGTGTCTTTCGTGAATAGTAAGTTTATTGTAAGCTTTGCAAACATTCGATTCGCTTTCCACAATTCGGCATTCATACGAACCTAAACGCATTGTGCCACCATAATCGGTAATTCCTTTTTGCTGCTCCATCAAGTCGATTACAGGGTACGGCGTTTTTGGTGACATCTCGGTAGAATCGGCATCTTCCAGATTCAACACATTCCGGGCAAATTCAATTACGGCAACCTGCATTCCGAGACAAATTCCGAAGTATGGAACATTATTTTCGCGGGCGAATTTTGCCGTTAAAATTTTACCCTTCATACCCCGGTGACCAAAACCGGGAGCAACAATAATCCCGTTAAGTTTCGACAGGATTT
The DNA here is from genome assembly GCA_003516705.1 of Prolixibacteraceae bacterium. Classification (GTDB taxonomy): domain Bacteria; phylum Bacteroidota; class Bacteroidia; order Bacteroidales; family Prolixibacteraceae; genus Draconibacterium. The sequence goes on from DPCJ01000011.1 coordinate 4,121, forward strand.
CGGTATAGTTTGAGCTGTTAATGTCTTCTGAATGAATCCATTTTACATTTACTTTGCAACTGTTTTCTGCCCCGGCGTGTATAAGCGCTTCTGCAATCGATTTATAGGCATCGTGTAGTTCAACATATTTGCCAACCAATCCAATTTCAACTGTTTTTGTCGGGTTTTTCAAACGGGTTAAAAAGTCGTTCCATGATGAAAGGTCAATTTTATCATTTACCGGTAATCCTAACTTTCTTAGTACTGTGATATCCAGTTTCTCTTCGAGCATTTTTAACGGAACCTCGTAAATAGTAGGCACATTAATCGATTGCACAACTGCATCAATACCTACATTACAAAACAGCGCCACTTTCTCTCGAACCGAAGCTTCTATATTATGCTCGGTGCGAAGTACAAGAATATCTGGTTGAACTCCCTCTTCCAACAATTGTTTTACAGAGTGCTGTGTTGGTTTTGTTTTTAATTCGCCGGTTGCAGCAAGATAAGGAACAAGTGTAAGATGGATAACAATTGCTTTTGAGCCTAACTCCCACTTCAACTGACGTACTGATTCTATATAAGGTAACGATTCAATATCACCAACGGTACCGCCAATTTCAGTAATTACAATGTCGTATTTGCCTTTCGAGCCAAGAATTTTGATGCGCCGTTTAATTTCGTCGGTTATGTGAGGAATAATCTGAACTGTTTTACCCAAATAATCCCCTTTTCTTTCCTTGCTGATAACTGATTGGTAAATCCGGCCAGTGGTTACGTTGTTAGCCTGCGATGTTGCTTCATTCAGAAACCTTTCATAATGACCAAGATCAAGGTCGGTTTCGGCACCATCTTCCGTTACAAAACATTCACCGTGCTCATATGGATTCAATGTTCCCGGATCGATATTGATATATGGATCGAGTTTTTGAATTGTGACACTGTAACCTCTGGATTGCAATAACTTGGCGAGCGATGAGGCCAGAATTCCTTTCCCGAGAGATGACGTTACCCCGCCTGTAACGAATATGTATCTTGTGTCAGACAATTTTTTCAATTTTTTGAATTTTTAAAGGCACAAAATTAATCAATTAAAGATATCAGAAAACGAATCAAATGACGAAATGAAAAATAATAACCGAGAATTACCATATTCAGAAATGTTTCAGAAAATAAGGTTACTGTTGATAACGAAAAAAGGGCCATTCCCAGAGGAACAACCCTTATTCAACGAAATTATTTCTTAATATTTATTGCATTTCGATTTTTAACTGCTCAACCCAGCGTTTAACTCTTTCACTGGTTAATTTGGCCTGGTTTTCCTGATCGAGCGGCAGACCAACAAAATGATCGCCACGCANNGGAGCACTTAAAATAAAATGATCGTTTTTCTCAAAAATTTCTGAAGTCAATTCTTCAGCATTTATGGCCTGAATATTCTCATTACCAAAAGCTTCAATAATCTTTTCGGCAACTTTTTTCGATTTTTGGGTATGAAAACTATAGATAATTACTTTGTTACTCATTTCATTTATTTTAATATTCCAACAATTCTTTGGCTGCGTTGTATATTTTTTCTGCATTCGGCAAAATTGCTTTTTCCAAAATGCGGTTAAAACCTACTGGTGTAAAAGTTGAACCTACCCTCTTAATGGGAGCATCAAGCAAATTGAAAGCTTTATCGCTGATAACGGCTGCAAGCTCGCCTCCAAATCCGCCAAAAACCTTGTCCTCGTGTACAATCAGCACTTTATTGGTTTTTTCAACCGATTTAACAATAGTTTCTTCATCNNCAACAAAATGATCGCCACGCAGAGCTCTTGAAGATTCAAATGTATAACCTCCAGCCGGAATTTTACCAACAATTGTTGCTCCGCATTTTTCAAGTACTTCAACCAAAATTCCAATTGCATCGCAATAATTTTCGGGATACCCCTTTTGATCGCCCAAACCAAAAACAGCAAATGTTTTATTCGACAAATCCATGTCTTCCAGTTCAGGAATAAATTCGTCCCAATAGTTTGGTAATTCGCCATCGAACCAGGTGGGAGCACTTAAAATAAAATGATCGT
>DPCJ01000011.1:6314-10668 GCA_003516705.1 Prolixibacteraceae bacterium
CCGATTTAACAATAGTTTCTTCATCAAGCGGAACCAAGCTTCGTAAATCAATTACTTCAAGGCTGAATCCTTCCTGTTCAAGTTTATTGGCAGCGTCGAGACACAAATGTGTTGTATTTCCATAGGTTAAAACAGTAATGTCTTTTCCTTCTTTTCTGATTCGGGCTTTACCAAACGGAACTTCAAAGTCGTCGGGAATAACTGTAGCAGCTTTCGGATCCTGATAAAGCGCTTTCGGCTCCATAAACATTGTTAAGCCACGCGAACGCATTGCAGTTCTCAACAATCCGGCGGCGTCATCAGCAAACGAAGGGTAAACAATCCTAACTCCCGGAATACTTGCAAGCGATCCCTCAATATTTTGTGAATGGTACATTCCACCGCCAATATACCCACCCGAAGCAAGGCGAATAACTATATTCGGCGAAAATTTTCCATTTGATCGCCAGTAATCGTGACTTGTATCGACATATTGCTCCATGGCTGGCCAGAAATAGTCGGCAAATTCCGCACCTTCAACCACTACCCTGATTTTATCGTTGTAGCGTGACATTCCATTCGCCGTTCCCATAATAAAATCCTCGGCAATGGGTGCATTGAAAACACGCTTTTCTCCAAATTCCTTCTGCAATCCTTTTGATACATTAAAAATTCCGCCTTTATCCTTGTTCGCCATATCCTGTCCCCAAATGAAAGTATCAGGGTTGTGCCTGAATTCGGCTTTTAACGTTTCATTTAAACCTGTAATCAGTTTTTTCTTTTCGCCTTGTTCATTGTGCAATCCATCAGGATATTTTTCCGAAACATAAGGCTCAGGCAAAACAAAATCATAAATCGATTCAGGTAAAGGGTCGGGCGCACTCATGGCAGCTTTGTGGGCAAGTTTGAGTTCAGCCCTTGCTTCCTGCTCAATTTCTTCAATTTCCGCTTCTGAAAAACGATTATACCGAACTAATAATCTTCTGAACTTTCCCAGTGGATCGTAATCCTGAACATAGTTCCGCTCCATCTCATTTCTATAGAGAAGATGGTCGTCGGAATTTGAATGAGAGTGTATTCGCACGCAGTTGGCCTGCAAAATTACCGGTTTTGATTCTTCTATTGCAATTCGCTTTGCTTCGGCCATTGCATTCATCGAATCGAATACATCTTTACCATTACAATGAATGATTCGGGTATGTTTCAAGCCAATAAAATTGTTAGCCACTTTACGGTTGGCAGTCTGATCTTTTTTGGGAACTGAGATTCCGTAGCCGTTATCCTGAATTACAAATATCACAGGAAGCTGTTCTTTATCGGCTCCGTTAAAAGCTTCATAAACGTATCCCTCGCTAACCGACGACTCTCCCTGTCCACTGATTGCCACAGCCTTTTCGCCATAGTATTTTATTGCACGGGCCACACCAACAGCATGTAACGTATGATTTCCGGTTGATGAAGAAACACTGTGAATATTCCATTCCGGTTTGGCAAAATGATTACTCATATGTCTTCCGCCGCTTGACGGATCAGTTGCTTTCGAAATTCCGTTCAAAATAATTTCTTCAGCAGTCATGCCACAAGCCATTGCAGTAAGCATTTCACGATAATAGAGAAAAATATGGTCTTTATTTTTCTCGAAATGATGTCCTACTGCAAGTTGAATTCCATCGTGTCCGGCGTATGGAGCGTGATACGACCATCCAATCGCCTGTTTCAGGTAATTGGGCGCTTTATCATCGATTGCACGACCAATAATCATGAGGTATAACCATTTCCGTAAGGTTTCCTTATCAGTGGTTTTAATTGAGTAAATCCTCGGTATTTCCAATTCGTTCATTGTAAAAGTGTATTACTGTATAACATTAAATTGAACGGTTCATTTCAAACTGTTCAAGCAGGTCGGCAATTCTACGTAAAAATGCACCACCCAAAGCACCGTCAATAATCCGATGGTCATATGAAAGAGACAGGAACATTTTGTGCCTGATTACAATTGCATCACCAGTAGGAGTTTCCATAACTGCTGGTTTTTTTTCAATACTTCCGGTTGCCAGGATCGCAACTTGTGGCTGATTAATAATAGGTGTTCCAATCAGGTTTCTGAACGAACCAAAATTGGTGATGGTGAATGTACCTCCCTGGATATCATCCATTGACAATTTATTATTTCGGGCAGCGGTTGCCAACCTGTTTAAATCTTTGGTCAATCCAACAAGGTTTTTCTGTTCAGCATTTCTGATTACAGGAACAATAAGGTTTCCGTCGGGTTTTGCAACGGCAATACCAACATTAATATCCCTTTTCATGATAATTCTGTCGCCGTCAACCGATGAATTTACAAGTGGAAATTCAGAAAGTGCTTTGGCCACAGCTTCAGTAAACACTGGCATGTAGGTAATTTTCTCTCCATATTTTTTTTCGAATGCCTCTTTATTGTTGTTTCGCCAGATAACCAGTTCTGTTACGTCGGCTTCAACAACTGAAGTAACGTGTGGCGCAACCTGTTTTGACATCACCATGTGTTCAGCAATCAGTTTTCTTACCCGGTCCATTTCAATAATCTGGTCTCCTGCATCTATCGATACTGGTACAGAAGCAACTGTTTTACGAGCCGGAGCAACAGTTTCAGTTTTTGTAACCGTTTGCGGTTTATTTTCACCACGGGTTTCGAGATAATTCAGAATATCTTTTTTCTGAACACGTCCTCCTACGCCAGAACCAGGTATTGTTTCAAGTTCTTCAATTTGAATATTTTCTTCACGCGCAATTGTTTTAACCAGCGGAGAATAAAATCGTGTAGCCTGATTTTTAATATTTTCAGTAACATCTGATTTCGTTTGCGCTGTTTCTACTGCAACTTCAGTTGTTTTTGCAACTACTGCTTCAGCAGTACTTTCTTCGGGTATGGCAGCATTAGCATCTGTATTAACAATTGCAAGTACTTCGCCAACCGGAACCAAACTATTCTCGGGAAAGAAAATTTTAGTAATTCTTCCATCTACAGGCGAAGGAATTTCTGAGTCAACTTTATCGGTTGCAACTTCGAAGAGCATGTCGTCTTCTTCAACAGTATCTCCCTCTTTTACAAACCATTTCGTAATTGTTCCTTCCTGGATACTTTCGCCAAGTTTTGGCATTATGATTTTGAATTCTGACATTTTTTTGTTTTGAATTTTGATTTATTTGCAATATTCATTTTATACAACAAGAAAAAAATTGAAATGTTCACATTACAGTTTTGAACTTTTAAATTTTTTTTCATTCATACAACAATACTAAATTAAAATCAACATCTGCAAAATTATCAGACAACTATAAATCTAATATTCAATCATTTAAATTTGTAGCGCTCCTACAATCTCACTCACTGAATTTAATTTATGCCGCTCCAGGTAATTCTCTATTCCATCAACAATCTTAACCGGAATGAAAGGATCTTTAAAAATAGCGGTACCAACCTGAACTGCGGATGCTCCAGCCAACATAAATTCTATGGCATCTGTAGCATTCATAATTCCTCCCATGCCAATTACCGGTATTTTTACCGCATTATAAACCTGCCAAACCATTCTTAAGGCGATGGGTTTAATTGCCGGACCTGATAATCCACCTGTTACAGTAGATAATAAAGGTATGCGCTTTTCAGCATCAATTGCCATTCCCAGAAATGTATTGACCAACGAAACGCTGTCAGCTCCCTGACTTTCAACAGCTTTTGCAATTTCAGCAATATCGGTAACATTTGGCGAGAGTTTTACAATCAAAGTTTTAGAACATACTTTTCTAACCTCCCTGGTAACAGCGATAGCACTTGGACAGCTTATTCCAAATGCCATTCCTCCTTCTTTTACATTTGGACACGATATGTTTAATTCGATCGCAGAAATGTGAGGTAATTCATTTATTTTCTCAGTAACTTCAATATAATCTTCTACTGTTGAGCCATTTACATTTGCAATAAGTTTTGTATCATAATCCTTTATCCGAGGATAAATGTGTTTAATAAAGTAATCAACACCTTTATTTTGTAAACCAACAGCATTTAACATCCCCGATGCTGTTTCTGCCATTCGTGGATATAAATTACCATCGCGATTACGAAGTGTGATTCCTTTTAATAAAACTGCTCCCAAAAGCGAAACATTATAGAAATCATTTAGCTCTTCAGCAAATCCGGATGTTCCGGATGCCGTCATTACAGGATTCTTAAGCTCAATATCTTTTATTTTTGTAGTCAGGTTTACCATTTCAAATCATTTATATTAAACACCGGCCCTTCAGTACATACACACAGATTGCCTTTTGTTGTTGGCTCAATACAGCATAAACACACGCCAAAACCACAAGCCATAAGGTTTTCGAGTGATACTTC
>DPCJ01000194.1 GCA_003516705.1 Prolixibacteraceae bacterium
AAGAATTGATTCTTTCTCCATTCGCACCCGGATACCAGATGACACCTGAACAGATTATAGTTACCGGGGAAATGACAATTCCGGAAAGCTACCAGATAATGGCCTCCCCATTACAACTGAGTAAAAATCTGACGGGAAGTTTTAATTTCGACAACGTTGTTTTAAACTCAGTAAATCAATCACAAACTTTTGACGGCAACAACTTTTCATTTGTAGAGGATATCAAACGCGGCAATGTTTTACGATTGCCAGAAAATGCGAGTATAAATCTTGGGAAACCTGAAAATTACGGCCTCCGTAACAGCAGTTTTACTGTATGTTGCTTTGTAAAATTTGCCGAGATTCTTGAGTTTGGCGATAATGCGATTCTGGGCAATTATGAATCAGGATATCGCAAGGGATTACATCTGATATTACGGTCAGGGCATCCTTATTTTGGGCTATGGGCCAACGATTTTATTTCGGGCGAGGTTCTTGAACCCAATACATGGTATCATCTTACCTGGCGGTACATTATCGAAACCGGCGAGCAGTCGATATTTCTGAATGGGAAACTCATTGGCGGTTCCGACGGGCATCCGCCGTTTTCAGGAACCGGCGACATACATCTTGGCAGTGCGCTTTCATCGGGGGCCAGTCTGCGCGGATACATTGATAACCTTTACATCTGGAACAGACCTCTTGGCAACGATGAAATAAACCGTTTGTCGCTCGACGAAACAGTTCAGCCGGAGCAACCTGAAACTAAAACAGGAGGAATTTCAACGCTGATAATCATCGTTATTTTTGTTTTACTTTCAATAGTCATTGTCATTGGAATCAGTTACTATTTGAAAAAGAATAAACCCAAAAACCAACCACAGGTTGCAGAGGTGCAAACAAAGTTTTTAAACAATAGTATCCAGCTTTTTGGCGAGTTCAAAGCCATTAATAAAGATGGAAATGAAATTACCGAACTTTTCACGCCTAAGGTAAAAGAACTGTTTCTGTTTGTGCTGATAAATACGCTGAAAAGCAATATTGGTGCTTCTGTTCAGGAAATTAACGAAACTTTGTGGTTTGGGATTCCTCCTGATAAAGTTGCCAATAACCGCTCTGTTACACTCAATAAACTTCGTAAAATTCTGATTCAGTTTGATGGAATTGAAGTGGTTTCAACCGGTGGTTATCTTCAGGCAAAAATACGCAATCCATTTTATTGTGACTTTGCCAGTGCATTCCGACTTTGTCAGATTCCCGAAGGGCTAACCAAACCACAGTTAATTTCGTTCTTCGAAATGGTAAAACGAGGCCGGTTTCTGAAAGGTACACACTGGGCATGGCTCGATGAAATCCGCGGCTACACCGGGAACCAGGTGATTGACATTTTGCTCAATCTCGCCACAATTTACCAAAAGGAAATGAACCTTACCGGCATTGAAAAAATTGCGCAGCGTATTCTGGATTACGACGATTTAAACGAAGAAGCTATTTACTTACAGGTTTGGGCTTTGCAAAAAGCCAACAATCCTAACCTTGCAAAATTCAGCTTCAACTCGTTTATTAAGAAATATGAGGCAAATATGGGAGAACCCTATTCAATGAATTACCAACAGTTTAGCCAGCACTTCGAAAACGGATTCAAATAACTTCGGCTACACTTTTTTTCAGAAAATCGCGGGTATAATAATCATTGTCAACAATTTCGCCATTCCAAACGGCCAAATCGAGGTCGATGTTTCGGGGGCCGAATTTTGGTGCAGAACGGTCGCGCCCCATCTGGTCTTCAATGGTTTTCAACAAAACTTCAAGATCTGAACGGTCGAGTTCAGTTTCTATTTTAACAGCGCCATTTGTAAAATCGGGTTGATTGGTGATACCGATGGGTTTGGTTATCAAAAATGCTGAAATCTTTACAATCTGAACCTGTGAACCAAGGATTTCGAGCATTTGCCCAATGTTTTTCTCAGCATCGAGGTTTGAACCGACACCGATAATTGCAGTGTTCTTATTAATAGTCATAGTATGACTTTGAGTCATGCTATGACTATTAATGTATTGAATACCTAAATTACTGTTTTGCGAATGTTTTTCTGAAAATCTCTCTAATCCAGCTTTTTTAATAAGACCCTCTTTCTCTAACAATTTAAAATCGACCAATTTACCATCTCTTAATCCCAAATAATCTCTGCACGAGGAAAATTCCCAATCCCCGGCGTTTTTAACAATCCCACCAATAACAGGGTTCAGATGAACATACTCAATACAAGTTTGCAGGTAACTTTTCCCTTCATCCAGATTAAACTGTGTTCCAAAAGCAGTATTCCAATATACCGGATCAATTTTCACCTCATCAATTAACGCTTTGGCTTGTGTATGTTGCTGAAATAATGATCCTTTTATATTCTCCTGTTTTTGAATTGCTTTTGTGTATGAACGTAAAAGAACTCCGATTGCATAGTTAAGTGTTGTTTCAGAATCAGTTTGGACTGAAGTCATCGGTTGACTATTATTGTCCAATTCACTTTTTCTGATACTATTTCTGTGAACATAAACCACTAAATGAAAATGATTTGGCATTAAACACCAGGAAACGACAGATACATACGGAGAAATTTGTTTTTCCACTTTTCTCAGGAAAAACAAATAGTTTTCACGATTAAAGAAAACCTTTTGCGAATTATTTCCCCGGTTATAAATATGATAGAAAAAGCCCTTTTCGAAATTCATCTGGCAAAAATTACATTAATACAAATGAATGGATTGCACTGGGGAACCAATGATAGCATGACTTGAAGTCATACTATCATTGGTTCCTGTTTGATTCCATTTCAACCGAAACCGACTCAGCAAAACGCAGTGCATGAGGCTTATCAACCTGTACGCGCGCCCATTTTACTTTATTGTCATCCATCACCAAATCGAGAATATTTTTGGTAAGTACCTCCAGCAATTTAAACTGTCCGTCCTGTACCAGCGCTATCACTTTTTTTGTAATTGTTTTATAGTCAACAATATCAAGCGGTTCGTCGGCTTTCATGGCCTTTTCCGGAATTTCGGCTTCAATTTCGATATTAATGATAACGTCCTGTTTATTTACGAGCTCCTCAGGGTTAAACCCGATATAAGTACGGAGCAGCAGATTTTTGATTCGAATTTTTGCCATATTATTTAAGCATTCTGGCCCAGATTTTCACCGCCATCGGCAAAAAGCAACTGACCTGTAAGATGTTTATTTTCTAAAATATAATCAATACTTTTTAAGATGGGACCAATTCCGCCGGGTTGTTTCATGGGGATTGATTGTGCCAGATTAAGCAGATAGTTTTCATCCTTATCTTCGGGAGCCAGTGTTACACCCGGGGCAATTGCGTTCACCCTGATTGCAGGCGCAAATTCCAAAGCTGCCATTTTAGTAGCCTCCCACAACCCTTTTTTTGACAAGGAGTAAGCCGCAAAATTTGATTTGTTGTTTGTAATCCGCGTATCCACAAAATTGATAATGTTACCCGTTTTGCAATAGTTCGCAAAATCGCGCATCAGAAAGAAAGGTGCTTTCAGGTTGACATTCATTTGAATGTCGAAAAGTTCGGGAGTAGTTTTTTGAATGTAGCTAGGGTCGAAAACAGAGGCATTGTTCACCAGCAACTGAAAAGGTCCAAAAACCCGAACCATAGCTGGTATCAAGGCAACAACCTCATCAATTTCAGCAAGATTTGCGGGAAAAGCCTTGAACTGCTGACCGGGAAATTTATCAGAAAGTTCAGCTATTAAATCATCGGCAGGTTTTGCTGAATTGTTAAAATGCACGGCAACATTCCAGCCTTTTGCTGCCAGATGCAGTGCCAGTGACTTGCCGATGCGTTTTGATGCGCCTGTAATGAGTGCCGTTTGTTTCATTTTTACAAGTTCATTATTAAATAGTAAATGAAAACATTTAAAAGTAACGAATGTTTAAAGACGTCAATAAAAAAAGCCCGTATCAAACGAGCTTTTTCAATATTTTTTTGTCATTTCAATTTTAGAACGAATTCAGTTTGCTCAGATATTTTCCGATGATATCAAATTCGAGATTGATAACTGTACCGGCTTTGAAAGTATGAAAATTGGTAACCTCGTGAGTAAACGGAATAATTGCCACCTGGAACGAATTATTTTTTGAATTGACAACGGTGAGGCTGACGCCGTTGACGCAAACCGAACCTTTCTCAACAGTCATGTAACCCTGTTTGGCTTTTTCAACGTCGAATTCATATTCAAATGTATAATACCAGCTTCCGTCGGCTTCTTCAACTTTTGTACAAACGGCAGTCTGGTCAACGTGCCCCTGAACGATATGCCCGTCGAGCCTGCCGTTCATCATCATACTGCGTTCGAGATTTACCTTCGAACCAACTGCGAGCAAACCGAGGTTCGATTTTAACAGCGTTTCTTTTATGGCCGTAACCTTGTATAGTTTTTCGGCTTTATCAACCCAAACCACTGTGAGACAAACCCCGTTGTGCGACAGGCTTTGGTCAACTTTCAGCTCATCGGCAAACGAGCAGGTAAGCGTAAAATGCACATTTTCCTTGTCTTTTTCGATGTTTACCACCGTTCCGTATTCTTCTACAATTCCTGAAAACATAAGAGTTCCGAGTTTAAAGTTTAAAGTTTTTTAAAATCTGTAATCGTTAATCATCATTCATTATTCTGCAATCATTTGAGTTTCCACTCCACACCATCTTTTGTATCTTTCATTTCAATACCGATGGTATTCAATTCATTGCGAATCCGATCTGAAGTTGCCCAGTCTTTATTCGCCTTTGCCTCTTTGCGCAGGCTAATCAGCAATTCAACCGCACCCGATAAGACTTCGTTTTGAGCTGAACCACCAATATTTTCGGCCCGCAAGCCCAAAATATCGAACACCACATTGCTATAGAACGATTTCATTTCAGCAAGATCGGATGCCGATAATTTTTCGGTTCCGGCTTTTACCGAGTTAATAATTTTTACACCTTCGAATAAATGGGCAATTGCAACCGGGCTGTTCAGGTCGTCGCTTAATGCAGTAAAACAATTCTCTTTTATTGCTGAAATATCGACAGTTGATTGTTCTGCCGGTGCAAGTTCTTCAAGGGTTTTCATCGCATTCATCAACCGTTCGAGCCCTTTTTCAGAGGCTTGCAGCGCTTCGTTGGAGAAATCGACAGTACTGCGGTAATGCGCCTGAAGGATGAAAAACCTGATGGTCATTGGCGAATAAGCCTGCTGTAACAGTTTATTCGACCCCGTAAATAGTTCACGAAGCGTTATAAAATTCCCGAGCGAACGCGCCATTTTTTGCCCGTCGATGGTAATCATGTTGTTGTGCATCCAGTAACGCACCGACTCGTGCCCCAAACTGGCAGTTGATTGCGCTATTTCGCACTCGTGGTGCGGAAAAGTTAAATCCATACCACCACCATGAATATCAAATTGTTCGCCTAAATATTTGGTACTCATCACCGAACATTCGAGATGCCAACCAGGAAAACCTTCTCCCCATTTCGAAGGCCAGCGCATAATATGCTCTGGTGCGGCTTTTTTCCAGAGCGCAAAATCGAAGGAATTTTTCTTCTCGCTTTGACCGTCAAGCTGACGGGTGTTTGTTTTTATATCGTCGAGGTTGCGCCCCGAAAGTTTTCCGTATTGATATTGCTGGTTGTATTTTTCAACATCAAAATATACAGAACCGTTTTTTTCGTATGCAAAACCGTTTTTCAAAATCGAATCAATCATGAGTTGTTGTTCGATAATGTGTCCCGATGCGCGGGGTTCGATATTTGGAGCAAGCACATTAAGTTGTTGCATATTGTAATGAAACGAGTTCATGTATTTTTGCACAACTTCCATGGGTTCAATCTGTTCCAACCGCGCTTTCTTCGAAATTTTGTCTTCACCTGTTTCCTCTACTTCGTCTTCCATATGTCCAACATCGGTAATATTGCGAACATAGCGCACCTTGTAACCTAAAAAAGTGAGGTATCGGTACAATAAATCGAAGGTAATATTTGGCCTTGCGTGCCCCAAATGTGAATCGCTGTACACTGTGGGACCGCAAACATAAAGCCCGGCACGTCCGGCAACCAGGGGTTCAAATTTTTCTTTTGTGCGGGTTAGTGTGTTGTAAATAACCAAATCAGGTATCATGGTTGCTGAAGTTGAATTTTAAACCTTTTCGGAAGTTTGGTCTGGTTCTATTGTTTCTTCTGTAAAAGTATCATTTACAGCATTTTCATCTTCACTTGAATTTTCTTCGGGTTTATTAAAGTATTGCCTGTAAAAAATCATAATTGAGAAAATGCCAATGGTGATGGAAGAGTCGGCAATATTAAAAACCGGGCGGAAAAAGATAAACGGGTCGCCACCAACAAAAGGAATCCATGAAGGATAGCGGCCTTCGAGCAGCGGGAAATAAAACATATCGACCACTTTGCCGTGAAGGAAAGTGGCATAACCACCGCCATCAGGAAAAATAGCCGAAACTTTCCCGTAACTGTCTTCGAAAATCATCCCATAAAACAGGCTGTCGATAATATTACCCAGCGCTCCGGCCAGAATTAGTGCAATACTTACGATAAAACCGAACGGTAGTTCTTTGTTTTTCGAGAGTTTTGCAAGGTACCAGCCAATTGCCCCGACAGCCACAAGCCTGAAAACAGTAAGAAACATTTTACCATATTCGCCGGCAAACTCGAAACCAAAGGCCATCCCGTTGTTTTCAACAAAATGAAGGATAAACCAGTTTTTGAAAACCACGATTTCGTCGCCTAACATCATGCTGGTTTTTATCCAGATTTTAAGTACCTGATCGGCAATCAGAATCAGCGTAATTATCAGTATTGATTTTGTAAGTCGCGACATGTATTAACTTATTTAAAACAAAAATGCCCCCGGAAAAAACAATTCTGAATCATCCGCAGAGCACTTTCAGCAATTTTTTTCGTATTACCGTTGATTTTTTTTAGCATCCATACAAAGTGTGGCATGTGGAACCACGCGTAACCTCTCCTTTGGAATTAGTTTGCCGGTTTCGCGACAAACTCCATAGGTTTTGTTTTCAACGCGGATTAACGCAGCCTGAAGGTGTTGTATAAATTTAAGCTGACGTTGGGCCAGTTTACCGGCCTCTTCTTTCGAAAGTGTGGCGGCTCCTTCTTCAAGCACCTTAAAGGTTGGCGAAGTATCCTGTGTATCGTTGCCATCGCTTTGTGTCAGGGAGTTCTTGTACATCGAGTAATCTTCCTGTGCAACCTTGAGTTTATCAAGAATCAAGTCTTTGAATTCTTTTAACTCTTCGTCCGAGTATCTTGTCTTTTCTCCCATAATCAAAGGGTTTAAGTGAATAATTTTTTTTTAAAGTTTCCGAAATTAGTAAAAATTCAATACCAATTTCAATTAAAATTTCACGAACCCACTTTTTTAACAAGCAGGTTTGCAAACAAATCTTTGTCAATTTCAACTTGTTTTACATCGCCTTGAACCGGCTTTTCTGCGAGTTCGAGTTTGTTTGCAAGTGTTTGCGCGCAAATATAATCTTTAAAAGCAATCAAAGCCGCATTAAATTCATCGGCTTTTTCGATGATTATTTCAATACGGTCGGTCACATCGAAGTTGCTCTCTTTTCTGATGTTTTGTATTTTATTGACAAATTCACGGGCAATTCCTTCGAGTTTCAGTTCCTCGGTAACATTAATATCGAGTGCCACGGTGAGCGGACCTTCAGAGGCAACAATCCAGCCGGGAATATCTTCGGTGTGGATTTCCACATCTTCAAGCGAAACCATCACTTTTTCTGTTCCTGCCATAATTTCGCGGGTGCCTTGCTGTTCAAGCTCAGCAATTTCGCCCTGACCAAAACCGTTAATCACATCGGCAATCGGTTTCATCAGTTTCCCGTATTTCGGTCCTAAGGTTTTAAAATTGGGTTTGATTTTCTTTTTGATAATGCCTGTGGTATCGGTGAGAAACTCCAGTTCTTTTACATTAACCTCGGTAAGAATAATATTTTTAACAGCCGCCATTTGTTCCTGAAAATGCGGATTAAGCACTGGCACGATTATTTTTGCCAGCGGCTGACGCACTTTCAGTTTTTCTTTACGACGCAATGCAAGTACCATCGACGATGCTTTTTGAGCCAAATCCATTTTCTCTTCAAGGTCTTTATCAATCAGCGATTCGTTAAACGATGGAAATTCTGCCAGGTGTACACTTTGGTCAGGTTCTTTCCGGGTTACCCGATTCAGGTCGGTGTATAAAAGATCTGCATAAAACGGTGCAATTGGCGCCATCAGTTTTGCCACGGTTGACAAACAGGTGTATAAAGTTTGGTACGCCGAAATCTTATCGGTTGTAAATTCGCCACCCCAGTATCGTTTACGGCTTAATCTTACAAACCAGTTGCTCAGGTTTTCAGACACAAAATCGGAAATTGCCCTGCCGGCACGCGTAGGTTCATAGTTTTCGTAACTCCATTTTACCTCTTTTACCAATGAGTTTAACAGCGAAATAATCCAGCGGTCAAGCTCAGGACGTTGCTCCACCGGAATTTCATTCTCTGCATAACAGAAACCGTCAACATTGGCATACAAAGCAAAAAAGTTATAGGTGTTGTAAAGCGTTCCGAAGAATTTTCGTTTTACCTCTTCCACACCGCCAATATCAAATTTCAGGTTATCCCAGGGTTGTGAGTTCGTAATCATGTACCAACGCAGCGGGTCGGAACCATACTCTTCAATGGTTTTAAACGGATCTACAGCATTGCCCAGACGCTTCGACATTTTATTGCCGTTTTTATCGAGCACCAACCCATTCGAGATAATATTTCTGAAAGCAACCGATTCGTCGATCATCGTAGCAATTGCGTGCAAAGTAAAAAACCAGCCACGCGTTTGATCAACACCTTCAGCAATAAAGTCGGCGGGGAACACACCTTTCCCGGCAGCAGAATCATATTTTTCCAAATTCTCAAATGGGAAATGATGCTGTGCATATGGCATTGCACCCGAATCGAACCAAACATCAATCAAATCGGGTTCGCGGAACATTTTTTGCCCATTAGGTGAAACCAGAATAATATTATCGACAAAGGGTTTGTGTAAATCGATTTTATCGTAATTCTCTTTTGTATTGTTTCCTGTTTCGAAGCCCGCATACGGATTTTTCTCCATAAATCCTGCCGCCATAGATTTCTCAATTTCTGTCATCAACTCTTCAGTTGAACCAATGCAGATTTCCTCCGTACCATCTTCGGTGCGCCAGATGGGCAGTGGTGTTCCCCAATACCGCGAGCGGCTGAGATTCCAGTCAACAAGGTTTTCGAGCCAGTTACCAAACCGGCCGGTACCGGTTGCCTGTGGTTTCCAGTTGATGGTGTTGTTCAGTTCCACCATCTTTTCTTTTACTGCTGTGGTTTTAATAAACCACGAATCGAGCGGGTAATACAAAACAGGTTTGTCGGTTCGCCAGCAATGCGGGTAGCTGTGCGTATGTTTTTCAATTTTAAAGGCTTTGTTTTCGAGTTTCAGCATTACAGAAAGATCGATATCAACAGTCGTATCCTTTTCAGTAAGATCTCCATCGTATTCATTTTTTACAAACCGGCCTGCAAATTCGGTGTATTTCGGCACATTCACCTGTGTTTCGACAAACGAAGGCGACATATTTTCTATCAGAAAGAAACGGCCTGTTTTATCGACCAGAGCCTGGTTTTTACTGTCGGCATCAACAACAATCAGCGGTACAATTCCATTTTGTTTGGCCACACGGTCGTCATCGGCACCAAAAGTTGGCGCAATGTGCACAATTCCTGTTCCATCTTCGGTGGTTACAAAATCGCCTGTGATTACTTCAAAAGCACGCCCTGCAGGTTTCACCCATTCAATCAGCTGTTCATAATCAACCCCTTTCAGTTGTTCACCGCCATATTCAGCCAAAACTTTGTAAGGAAGATGTTTGTCGCCATGCTTAAATTCATCGAATGGCAAATCTTCGTTTTCAGGTTTGAAATGTGCAGCCAACAAGTCTTTTGCAAGAATCAATGTTACAGGAAGTGCTGAGTAAGGATTAAAAGTCCTCACTTTAACATACCTGATATTTGGCCCCACACAAAGCGCTGTGTTCGACGGCAAAGTCCAGGGAGTGGTTGTCCACGCTAAGAAAAACAAATCAGTTTCCACACCTTCAAAAAGAAATTCAGATTTTTCGTTTCTGATGGCTTTAAACTGCGCCACCGCTGTTGTGTCTTTCACATCGCGGTAACAGCCCGGCTGGTTAAGTTCGTGCGAACTCAGCCCGGTTCCGGCAGCAGGCGAATAGGGTTGAATTGTGTAACCTTTGTATAGCAATCCTTTCGAATAAATCTTTTTGAGTAACCACCAAACAGTTTCGATGTAACGGTTATCGTAGGTAATATACGGGTCGTCCATGTTCACCCAGTAGCCCATCATGCGGGTAAGTTCTTCCCACTCGCGGGTGTATTTCATTACTTCGGTGCGACAGGCATTGTTGTAATCCTCTACAGAAATCTTTTTCCCGATGTCGTCTTTGGTAATATTCAGCATTTTCTCAACACTCAGCTCAACCGGCAAACCGTGCGTGTCCCATCCGGCTTTGCGGTGTACGCGAAACCCCTGCATGGTTTTATAGCGGCAAAAAATGTCTTTGATGGCACGGGCCATCACGTGGTGAATGCCCGGCATTCCGTTGGCCGAAGGCGGCCCTTCGTAAAAAACAAAAGTGGGATGGCCTTCGCGGGTTGAAATACTTTTGTGAAAAGTATCATCATCCTGCCATCTTTTCAGCACTTCCTTATTGATTTGCGAAAGGTCTAACTGCTTGTATTCCTGAAATTTATTACTCATAACGCTGTTATTCAGAACCGTTTTTAAAAAAGTACGCAAATATAGAAATTTTTTTAGGGGTAAAAACCGGTGGTGGAATTAAGATTGCAGATGTTAACTGAGCTTAAACGGATTATCAGTTTATGGTATGTGAACTCCCAAATTAAATTGTAGTTACGATTTATGAAAAATGTAGCGTGAAAAAAAGTCCACACTACGTTTTCCGGAAAATGAGTCGTGTTTTTTTAATCGGTACTTTTTTACCCGCCGGGCGATGCCCATTAAAACAAAAAAATCAAATTCTCAACAGTTCAATATTATCCAAAATCATATCGAAATCTCTGTCGTTGTGAACAATTTCAAGCGAGTTTTTTATTGCAAACCAGGCAATCAAACAATCATTGCTTTTCCGAATGGTCAAACCTTTCTTCCTCAGTTTTCTGTATATATCAGCCGCTCCAATTGCCGCCTCAAGTGGATCTTCACTTAGGATATTCAATTCCAGAAATGAATTTTTTATTTTATGGTAATCTTTATCGTTTCCCACTCCCTGCAATACTTCCTGAAGAATAACCGGACAGATAAATATGGGAAGATCATTTTCAATATGTTTCGTCAATAAAATGGTTTGGGTTGTATCGATTCCTGAAAAATAATCAATCCAAACGCTGGTGTCGAAAAGCAACCCGGAACTCATACTTCCCTCATTTCTGAAAGATTTCCCTCCCATTTCACCTTCCCTTTCAATAGAAGAAGATCATGCCGTTTTTTTGCCTGAATTGATTTTTCCAACGAAAAATTAACCGCCTCTTTAATACTTTTTAAATTGTAAGTTTCCATCACCTCCTGAACTAAGTCAAGATCAATTTCGATGTTTGTCCTTTTATACATGATTTCTTTTTTTGCAATACACAAAAATAACCAAAATCATACACATCGCAAATTATTGAATCTCAACTTCTATTTCTCCACCCCGAATTTGTACACACAAACCGAGTAATATTCCTCACCCGGATTGAGTACAGTTGTCGGGAACTGCGGTTGATTTGGACTGTCGGGAAAATGCTGTGTTTCGAGACAGAAAGCGCCGCGGTAGGCATACGTTTTTCCTCCTTTGCCAACGTCTTTGCCAGTCATAAAATTACCACCGTAAAACTGGATTCCGGGTTGGTTGGTCAGCACTTCCATGGTGCGGCCAGAGGTTGGGTCAACTACTTTGGCTGCATAATTCAGTCCGGTTTCGGCTTTGTTTACCACCCAGTTATGGTCGTAACCGCCACCGTATTTCAGTTGCAGGTTTTCATCGGCAATGCGTGCGCCAATGGCTGTGGGTGTTCTGAAATCGAAAGGTGTTCCTTCAACCGGGGCAATTTCACCTGTAGGTATTAATGTGGAATCAACAGGTGTAAAACCATCGGCATTGATTGTTAAAACATGGTCGTTGATGTCGCCGTTTCCAGCACTTTTCAGATTAAAAAACGAGTGATGTGTAAGGTTAACGTGCGTTGTTTTATCGGTAGTTGCCCAATACTCAATTTTTAATTCGTTGTCGTTCGTAAGCGTGTAAACAACTTTTACATTCAGGTTACCGGGGTAGCCTTCTTCGCCGTCAACTGAAAGATAAGAAAGTTCAAGCGTTTGGTCATCTACTTTTTTGGCATCCCAAATCACATTGTTAAATCCTTTTACGCCGCCATGCAAGTGGTTCGGCGCATTGTTGGTTGCCAATGTATAAACTGTATCATTCAATGTAAACTGCCCTTTGGCAATGCGGTTTCCGTAACGGCCAATCAGTGTCCCGTAATAAATTTCGGTTGTACTCAGGTATTCGGAAGAGGTTGAGTACCCGGTTACGATATCGCCAAAATCGCCNNCATTTTTAAGTGTAAAAAGTTCCATGGTTTTTCCGTCGTGTTCAGTTTTAAAAGTTGCCTCATCAATCAGTTCGGGCTGAGCGGGTTGTTTTGCACACGAAAAAAACAGGGCGAGAGTTAAAACAGTAAGAATATTCTTCATTTTTTACAATTTTTGGTTAATGTTCAGTTTAAAAGCGTAAAAATAACATTTGTTTTGGTTTGACCATATTTCACAAAAAAAGGCCGGTTCAGAATTTTCCAAACCGGCCTTTTACTGTTTTCTGCTGTTTAATTATTTGTTTTCCTG
>DPCJ01000063.1:0-45164 GCA_003516705.1 Prolixibacteraceae bacterium
AAAATTCAGGTGCCAAAATGGTTGAATTTGCCGGCTACGAAATGCCCATTGAATATACCGGAATCCGTGATGAACACATGAAAGTGCGCGAAGGAGTAGGGGTTTTTGATGTTTCTCACATGGGTGAGTTTTGGGTAAAAGGACCAAAAGCGCTCGAATTGTTGAAGAAAGTTTCGTCGAACGACCCGGCTATTCTAAAACCCGGGCAGGCACAATATTCCTGTTTCCCCAATGGAAAAGGAGGCATTGTTGACGATTTGCTGATTTACTGTTACGAACCCGAAAAATATTTGCTGGTGGTAAATGCCTCTAATATCGAAAAAGACTGGAACTGGGTGAATAGCCAAAACAGTTGTGGTGCTATTCTCGAAAATGCTTCAGACCAAATCAGTCAGCTTGCTATTCAGGGGCCCAAAGCAATTGAAGTTTTGCAGAAACTCACTTCGGTAAATCTTGCCGAAATCAAATACTACACATTTGTAACCGGAACAATTGCCGGGGTTGACAATGTAATTATCTCAGCAACGGGCTACACCGGAGCCGGTGGTTTCGAACTTTATTTTTACAACTCTGAGGCCGAAAAAATATGGAATGCAGTATTCGAAGCTGGTGCCGAATACGATATCAAACCAATCGGATTAGCTGCACGTGATACGCTGCGCCTCGAAATGGGTTTTTGTTTGTATGGCAACGACATCGACGATACAACCTCGCCAATCGAAGCCGGATTGGGCTGGATTACCAAATTTAACAATGGCCGCCAATTTATCGACCGTGAATATTTAACCATGCAGAAAACCGAAGGCGTTACACGTCAGTTGCGTGGTTTCAGTATGCTCGAAAAGGCAATTCCGCGCCACGGTTACGAGCTGGCCGATGCTGAAGGAAATATAATTGGAGTGGTAACCTCCGGAACCATGTCGCCTGTACTGAACAATGGAATTGGTATGGGATACATCAACAAAGAATATTCAGCCTTCGGAACCACAGTTTATGTAAAAATTCGCAACAAAGCAGTGCCGGCCGAAGTGGTTAAAGTGCCGTTTATCTAAAGGAATTTAAAGATTTCACGAAAATGCCATCTGCAAAACAGGTGGCATTTTTTTTAACAGAAATTTGATGTGAGCAACAAAAAAACTGTTCTTCAACATATTCTCTGTTTTTCATGTTTAAAAATGACATTAGTCATATATCTTTGGACGATTAAATGTTTAAAACGCATTTCAAAAAACAAAACGTTGATTTTTCTCATCAGCCAGCCTGAAACAAACCGTTTAATTTGTTACTGGTTTGCTGCAAAACTGAACAAAGCATTAACTTATAAAAGTTGTAAAAATGAAGAAACATAATTTTTATGCTGGGCCATCAATTTTGCCCGAGTTTACAAAACAAAAAACGGCTGAGGCCATTATCGATTTTGCCGGAACCGGTCTTTCCGTAATGGAAGTTTCGCACCGCAGTAAAGAGTTTGTGGCTGTTATGGAAGAAGCTCAGGCGCTTGTAAAAGAATTGATGAATGTTCCGGAAGGATATTCGGTACTGTTTTTACAGGGTGGTGCCAGCCTTCAGTTTTTAATGGCGCCTTACAATTTGCTAAACACAAAAGCAGCTTATCTGAATACAGGAGTTTGGGCTGGAAAAGCATTAAAGGAAGCTAAATTGTTGGGCGAGGTGGTTGAAGTTGCTTCATCAAAAGATGCCAATTTCAATTATATTCCTAAAAAATTCAGTGTACCCACCGATGTGGATTACTTGCACGTGACTACCAATAATACCATTTTTGGAACTGAAATGCTCGAAGACCTCGATGTACCTGTGCCAATGGTAGCCGATATGTCGTCGGATGTATTAAGCCGCCCGATGGATGTGTCGAAATACAACATGATTTATGCCGGTGCCCAGAAAAACCTTGGTCCTTCAGGTGCAACGTTGGTAGTAGTTAAAAACGATGCACTGGGCAAAGTAAACCGCGTAATCCCAACCATTCTCGATTATAAAATTCATATCGATAACGAGTCGATGTTTAACACACCTGCCACTGTTTCGGTGTTTGGTTGTTTGCAGACTTTGCGCTGGATTAAGGCAGAAGGCGGACTTGTTGAAATGGAAAGACGCAACATCGAAAAAGCTGATGTATTGTACGCCGAAATCGACCGCAATAAAATGTTCCAGTCAACAGTTCCCGACAAGAATGACCGTTCACGCATGAATGTTTGTTTTGTAATGACACCTGAATACGCTCAGTTCGAAAAAGAATTTGACGCATTTGCCACAGCTCAGGGAATGATTGGTCTGAAGGGCCACCGTTCGGTTGGTGGTTTCAGGGCATCGTTATACAATGCCATGCCGCTCGACAGTGTAAAAGCGCTGGTGAAAACCATGAAGGAGTTTGAACAACTAAAAGGATAAAAAACAGGAGAATGCAGGATGCAAATCCTGCATTTTTTTTAAGTATCAATTCAATGAAACGTGTATTAATTGCCACCGACAAACCTTTTGCTCCGGTTGCCACAAAAAAAATAGGCAAAGTTTTCAAAAAAGCAGGTTACATTGTTGAACTGCTTGAAAACTATACTTCGAAAACAGAACTGCTTACCGCTTTAAAAAATGCCGAAGCATTAATTGTACGAAGCGATATTGTGGATGCTGAAGTGCTTGAAGCAGCCCCTGAATTAAAGATTGTTGTTCGGGCCGGTGCCGGTTACGACAACATCGACCTGCAAAAAGCAACAAAACAAGGTGTTGTGGTGATGAATACACCCGGACAAAACGCCAACGCAGTGGCAGAACTTGCCATCGGACTTGCCATTTATGGTATCCGCGAAATGTTTAGCGGCAAACAGGGTGGCGAATTGCGCGGACGAACACTCGGATTACACGGTTTTGGTTTTGTGGCCCGCAATGTTTTCCGTATTGCCCGGGCAATGGGAATGAAAGTGATTGTTTATACGCGTTACAGTCGCGAGGCCGCTGCTGCTATCGGGCTGAAAGTGGTGCACTCGCTCGAAGAATTGTATGCAAAAAGTGATGTGATTTCAATTCATGTTCCTGCAAAAGGCGAACACATTCGCTCGGTTAGCTGCGATGTGCTGAAACATGTAAAAGACGAATGCATCATTATCAACACTGCCCGCAAAGAGGTAATCAATGAACCCGATTTGATTAAGGCGATGGTGGCAAAACCGGGAATAAAATACCTCTCGGATGTTGCACCCGAGAACGTGGCCGAATTTCAGGAAAAACTAAAAGGCCGGTATTATTTTACTCACAAAAAAGCCGGGGCGCAAACTGCCGAAGCCAACATCAACGCAGGTGTTGCTGCTGCTGAGCAGATTGTCGATTTTTTTGAATACGGTAATGTGGGGTGTAAAGTGAATTGAGAAGCCCTCTCTGACTCAACCGTAGGGGGAGGAATTTGGAAATGGATGGACAAGTTTTTAAAAAGTCTTGGTACTAAAATCTAAAAATCAAATAGCTGAAAAAAATGGCAACAATAAAACCGTTTAAAGGACTTCGGCCCGAAGCCGGAATAGTGGAAGAACTCGCTTGTCTTCCGTATGATGTGATGAACTCTGAAGAAGCTGCACTTATGGCTGAAGGCAAGGAAAAATCGCTGCTGCGGATTACCAAAGCCGAAATCGAATGCCCCGGTGTTGACGACATTCATTCTGAAATTGTGTATAACAAAGCCGTTGAGAATTTTAAAAAATTCCAGGAAAAAGGCTGGCTGGTGCAGGACGATGAGGCGCGATATTACATTTATGCACAAACCATGAATGGCCGCACGCAGTACGGAATTGTGGGCGCTGCTGCCTGTGCCGATTACCAGAACGGCATCATCAAAAAGCACGAACTCACACGCCCCGATAAAGAGGAAGACCGCATGGTGCTTACCCGCTACCTCAACGCCAACATTGAGCCTGTATTTTTTGCCTACCGTGCTGTTGCTGAAATCGATACTATTGTAACAGCCATTGTAAAAGAACAAAAACCTGATTATGATTTTACTGCCGAAGATGGTTTTGGCCATCATTTCTGGGTAATCGGCGACAGCGAAACAAACGCTAAACTCGAAAGACTTTTTACCGAAAAAGTACCGTTTACGTATGTTGCCGATGGGCATCACCGCACGGCTGCCGCAGCGCGCATCGGGCTCGAAAAAACGGCGCAAAACCCAAATCATACGGGCAACGAACCTTACAACTTTTTTATGGCGGTTCATTTCCCCGACAACCAGTTGCAGATTATCGATTACAACCGTTTGGTTACCGACCTCAACGGTTTGACTGAAAGTGCCTTTCTGGCGGCTTTGGAGAAAAGTTTCGATGTAAAAAACATGGGTCCGGCCATTTATAAACCACAGCAACTGCACGAGTTCAGTCTGTACATGGCCGGAAACTGGTACAAACTGAACGCACTGCCCGGAATGTACAACGACAACGACCCGATTGGTGTACTCGATGTTACAATTCTTTCGAATCAGGTACTTGAACCGATACTCGGAATCAAAGACCTGCGTACCTCGAAACGCATCGATTTTGTGGGTGGTATCCGTGGTTTGGGCGAACTGCAGAAACGCGTGGATTCAGGTGAAATGAAAGCCGCTTTTGCTCTTTTCCCTGTTTCGATGAAACAGCTGATTGACATTGCCAACAGCGGAAATATTATGCCGCCGAAAACCACCTGGTTTGAACCCAAACTCAGGTCGGGACTGGTAATTAATAAGATTGATTAATAAGATAGTAGGACATCCGATAAAAGAAAATCCCGGTGAAAGCCGGGATTTTTGTTTTAAAACAGTTCTTTTCAACTTTCGGGTTCGCCGAAAAAGCGTTATTTTCAGCCAGATAAATTTTGATTATGGATTTGGAAAACATTTCGTTAACACGGCTGTACAAACGGCAAAAAACCGACCGCGATATTTTTCAGGAGCTGATGCCCACCAAAGTAAAAGAGGTTTTGCTGGTGGCCACCTTGTACGACTCGTATTCTATTGTGCGCGAAGGTCAGTTCAGCGATAAAATTTTTGGCGAGTACCTGCAGCTGAATTTATATGCAGCGCCCCGGTTTACGGGTGTCAACTCAAAAGAGGAAGCCATCAGTGCGCTCAGCCGTCTTGATTTCGATATGATTATTGTAATGGCCGGAATGGACAAGGCAACTCCGGTTGAAACTGCACGCGAGCTGAGGAATATCAGGCCGCGTGTGCCATTGTTGCTGCTGGTGAACAACAATGCCGACCTCCGCTATTTTCAGGCCGAAGGGAAAAAGCACGATTTCATCGACAGGATTTTTGTATGGAATGGCAACTCCAATGTTTTCCTGGCCATGATTAAATACATCGAAGACATTAAAAATGTGGCGTTCGATACAAAAAACGGAAATGTACGTGTGATTTTGCTGGTGGAGGACAGCATACAGTATTACTCGCGTTACCTGCCCATGCTTTACACCACCGTGATGACGCAAACCCAGGCGCTGGTGCGCGAAGATGCTGTTGATGAGCTGCACAAAATCCTGAAAATGCGCGCCCGCCCAAAACTTTTGCTGGTGAGTACTTACGAGGAGGCGGTACAGATTATCAATAGTTACCGGAAATATATTTTGTGTGTAATTTCGGATGTGAAGTTCGAAAAAGAAGGAGTTGACGACGAAGATGCAGGAATTGAGCTGCTGAAATATGCATCGGAAGTGTTTAAATCGCCGGTGCCATTGTTGTTGCAGTCGCATGATATTGCCAACGCTGCAAGGGCTAAAAGTGTGGGAGCCGATTTTATCAATAAAAATTCGGAAAGCCTGTCGATGGACATCCTCAATTTCCTTTACCGCAGGCTTGGTTTCGGGAATTTTGTGTTTAAAGGAATGGACGGAAAACCGCTTGCAGAAGCGCACAATCTCGAAAAATTTGAAAAGCTTTTCAGGGAAGTTCCTGCCGAAGCGCTGTTTTACCACGGCAGCCGCAACTCCTTTTCAACGTGGCTGATGGCGCGCGGCGAGATTAACATGGCCGAAAAACTGCGTCCGCTAAAAACAAAAGATTTTCAGTCGGCAGAAGAGTTACGCGATTTCTGTTTGAATACTTTTAAAGAAGTGAGGTTCGAAAAACTGAAAGGCACCATCGTGAATTTTAATCCGTCGATGGACCATTCGAACCAGTACATTGTACGGCTGGCAAAAGGTTCGCTGGGCGGCAAAGGGCGCGGAATTGCGTTTATCTGCAATTTTGTTGAGAACATCAACTTTAAAAAGCTCATCCCCAAAATGAATATCCGTATTCCGACAACGGCTGTTCTGGGAGCACTCGAATTCGACAAGTTTGTTGAAATCAACAACCTGTACGACGATATTTATTCGGTAAATAATTACGATTCAATCCGCAGTCATTTTCTTGAATCGGAGTTCGACGAGCGCACCAAACGCACACTGAAAGAATATCTGAAAAAAGTGGAAAAACCGCTGGCTGTGCGCTCCTCCGGGCTATTTGAAGATTCGCTGCTCCAACCATTTTCTGGGGTTTACGAAACCTATCTTATTCCGAACAACCACGCTGATTTTGAAGTGCGTTACATCCAGCTCGAAACTGCCATCAAACTGGTGTATGCCAGTATTTTTACCGATTCGGCGCAGGCGTATTTCGATGCGGTGAAGTATAAAATTGAAGAGGAAAAGATGGCTGTGGTTATCCAGGAAGTGGTGGGCCACAATTACGATAACAAGTATTATCCAAGTGTTTCGGGCGTGGCGCAGTCGTTCAATTTTTACCCCATTGCCTATATGAAACCCGAAGACGGATTTTCAGTGGCCGCGGTCGGGCTGGGCATGCAGGTGGTAAATGGCGAAAATTCATTCAGGTTTTGTCCTAATTATCCCGAAATCAACCCCACTTCAGTGGTTGACCAGGTGCGCGATACACAAAAATCGTTTTATGCACTCGACCTTAACAATCCTGATATCGATCTGGTTGGTTCAGGCGAAAATGCTTCGATAAAAAAATACAGAATTGCTGATGCTGAAAAAGACAGAACACTTGATTATCTCGCATCGACTTATGATTATGAAAACGACCAGCTGATTCCGGGAATTCAGCAAAAAGGCCTGCGTGTAATTGATTTTGCCAACCTGTTAAAATACAACTACCTGCCATTTGCTGATACACTACAGGTTTTGCTGAAACTTTTCAGGGAAGCGCTGGGTTCGCCGGTTGAAATTGAGTACGCCATCGATTTGGAACCAGCCGAAAACGGGCTGCCTACGTTTTATCTTTTGCAGATAAAACCGCTCATCAGAATTGAAGAGCAAATCGAAATCAATCTCGATCATATTGACGAAGCACACATTTTTATGTATGCCGAACAGGGCATGGGCAACGGCAAAGTCGAAAATATTTACGATGTGGTATATGTTGACCCGGCAAAATTTGATAAACTGAAAACAAAACAAATTGCGCAGGAAATCAGCGAAATCAACCGCCGGTTCGAAGAGCGCGGCAAGGAATATATCCTGATTGGTCCGGGGCGTTGGGGCTCGCGTGACCCGTTTACAGGAATTCCGGTTTACTGGGCAAACATTTCGAAAGCACGTGTGATAGTTGAAATGGGATTGCCCGATTACCAGATTGACGCTTCGCTGGGCTCACATTTTTTTCACAATGTAACTTCAATGAACGTGGGTTATTTTTCGGTGCCGTATCAGGCCGAAAATGCAAAACTGAAAATGGAAGCGCTGGAGCAGCAAAAACTGATTCACGAAACCGAATTTGTAAAACATGTTTACTTTAATAAACCACTTACCGTGTTGATGAACGGTCGCGAACGAAAAGCGCTGATTTATTGCTGAATCAGATGGAGTTTCTGACACCTTTGTTTCATATTTAAAGGCATCCAAAAACGACAAATTGTAAAGAAAATGGTATTTGAAATAATGGTTCGCTAATCATTTGTCAATCGATTTGTTAATTTATTTTCAATCTGTAGCTAAAAGCCATTCGCCGAAAATGCTGTTTCGTATTTAAAATTATCTTTGTTTGCTGGAAAATTTTTTCAGTTTAAAACCAAAGACCGGATTTTTAGAAATAACTTAAATATAAACCGTAACGACAGTTACATAAAAAAGCTTGATTTATGAGTACACCATTTTTACTTGTACCAATTTCATCATTGCTTGCCCTGTTTTTTGCATGGTATTTTTACAAAACAATGATGAAAAACTCTGAAGGTACCGACCGTATGAAAGAGATAGCCCAGTATGTGCGCGAAGGTGCAATGGCTTATCTGAAACGTCAGTACAAAGTAGTGTTAATTGTTTTCGCTGTTTTGGTTGTATTATTAACCATTATGGCTTATATGGGAATACAGAATCCATTTGTTCCGATTGCATTCTTAACCGGGGGATTCTTTTCGGGTTTGTGCGGATTTTTGGGAATGAAAACCGCAACCAATGCTTCAGCACGCACTGCTCACGGAGCATCACAGTCGTTAAATAAAGGTCTTCAAATCGCATTCCGCAGTGGAGCTGTTATGGGACTTGTTGTAGTAGGTTTTGCCCTCCTCGACATTGCTGCGTGGTACTGGTTTCTGAACTCAGTAATCTTTACACCCGAGCATATGCAAAACGGGATGCATTTTCTGGGTTTAACCTTTGTACACGAAGGTGTTACCGAATCACAGAAAATGATTGAAATTACCACAACCATGCTTACTTTCGGAATGGGTGCTTCAACCCAGGCATTGTTTGCACGCGTGGGTGGTGGTATTTATACAAAAGCTGCCGACGTGGGCGCTGACCTTGTAGGTAAAGTAGAAGCAGGAATTCCGGAAGACGACCCGCGCAACCCTGCAACCATTGCCGATAACGTGGGCGACAATGTAGGTGATGTTGCCGGTATGGGAGCCGACCTCTACGAATCGTATGCAGGTTCTATTCTTGCAACGGCTGCACTCGGTGCTTCATTGCCCGCGCTGGCGCTTGAAAAAACAGGCATCTCTGTTGAAAAAGCAGTAATTGCACCAATGATTGTGGCTGCGATTGGTACACTTCTTTCAATTGCAGGTATTTTCCTGGTTCGTACCAAGGAATCAGCATCACAGAAAAACCTGTTAAGAGCTCTTTTATTAGGTACCGGTGGAAGTTCATTGTTTATTCTTTTTGCACTTATCGGGTTGGCTTATTTGAACTGGATTACCTGGGGTGTTTTCTGGGCAGTGGTTATTGGTCTGGCAGCCGGTGTAATTATCGGGCAAGCAACTGAATATTTTACTTCAGATGAATATGAACCAACAAAAGGTATCGCTCGTCAGGGATTGAAAGGTCCGGCCACTACTATTATTGAAGGTATTGCGGTTGGTATGTTTTCAACCTGGGTTCCTGTAGTAACTATTGTGTTTGGTATTGTGGGTGCTTTTTGGGCTGCCGGTGGCGCACACGATTTTGCTCTTGGTGTTTATGGAATTGGTTTTGCCGCAGTAGGTATGCTTTCAACGCTTGGAATCACGCTTGCTACTGATGCTTTTGGCCCGATTGCCGATAATGCAGGTGGTAACGCTGAAATGGCCGAGTTGCCAAAAGAAGTGCGCGAAAGGACTGATGCTCTCGATATGTTAGGTAATACCACAGCTGCCACAGGTAAAGGATTTGCCATCGGTTCGGCAGCTTTAACTGCAATGGCGCTGATTGCCGCTTACATGGAAGAAGTTAGGTTGTGGTTTGGTCGCATTGCAAAAGATGGTGAAGGGTTTATCGCAAAAGGAGAATACGTTTTCTATAACGATGTGGCTCCTGCTGTTCAGGAAGGTATCAAAGCAGTTAAAATTTCAACTGCTTCTGTAAAAGAATTGTCAGCAGCTTACGATATCACACTTTTCAACCCATTGTTTTTAGGTGGTTTGTTTATCGGCTCAATGATGGCTTTTGTTTTTAGCGCCATGTCAATGAAAGCTGTTGGTCGTGCTGCCGGTGCAATGGTTGAAGAAGTTCGTCGCCAGTTCCGCGAAATACCGGGAATTATGGAAGGCAAAGCCATTCCGGAATATGCAAAATGTGTTGAGATTTCAACAAAAGGCGCTCAGCGTGAAATGATTGTTCCGTCGTTGCTGGCCATTGTAGTTCCGGTTGTAGTTGGTTTGCTGATGGGTGTTGCCGGTATTATTGGTCTTACAGCAGGTGGTCTTACTTCGGGATTCACGCTCGCCGTTTTCCTGAATAACTCGGGCGGTGCCTGGGACAATGCCAAAAAGTTTATTGAAAAAGGAAATCATGGCGGAAAAGGCAGTGAGGCACACAAAGCTGCGGTAACCGGCGATACAGTTGGTGATCCGTTCAAAGATACTTCGGGCCCGTCTTTAAACATTCTTATCAAGTTAATGACGATGGTTTCGGTTGTTATGGCCGGATTGACTGTAACTTACAGTTTCTTTTAATATTTGTTTTTAAGCATAAAACTGAAAACCACCTGGGGATTTATTCTACAGGTGGTTTTTTATTTATGGCCTATCGAGAAAATTTAGATTGTTTCTTGAACAATTTGTTTCTATTTTTAGTTTCTCTAAAAAAACGAAAGAATCTAAAAAATCAATAATTATGGCAGATCTATCAACAACCTACATGGGGATAAAACTAAAAAATCCCTTAATCCTTGGCGCATGCAACCTGGTTACAAAACCCGATACGATTAAACAGATTGAAAATGCCGGAATTGGCGCAATCGTTTACCGTTCCTTATTCGAGGAACAAATTCAGCTTGAAAATCTGCAAATGGATGAGGATTTGGGCGAATATGAAAACCGCAATGCAGAAATGACCAACCTGTTTCCCGGACTGGAACATGGCGGTCCGAAGGAACATTTGTACAATCTTGAGAAGCTGAAGAAAAGTGTGAATGTGCCGGTATTTGCAAGTTTGAATGCCATTTACGAACCTACCTGGGTTGAATACGCAAAAGAACTTGAAAAGACAGGTGTTGACGGACTTGAAATCAATTTGTATGCAGTGCCCGGTTATTTCGAAGTTTCGGGGCAGTCGATTGAGGACAAACAGGTGCAGATAGTGAAAGCCGTTAAAAAGGCCGTTAAAATTCCGGTGAGTGTAAAAATCGGGATGTTTTATACAAACCCGCTCAATTTTATTAAAAAAGTGGACGAAGCCGGCGCCGACGCATACGTACTTTTTAATCGTTTTTTTCAGCCCGATATTGATATTGAAAATGAAGAATTCCATTACCCATGGGAACTCAGCAACCCGAAAGACAGGATGTTTGCACTACGTTATGCAGGCTTGCTATATGGTAACCTTGCCGGAAGTATTTGTGTGAGTCGTGGAATTTACGATGCCAACGATGTAATAAAAATGATACTTGCAGGTGCCGATGCCATTCAGGTGGTAAGTACAATTTACCGCAACCAGCCCGGAGTTGTTTCCGATATTCTTATCGATTTGAACACCTGGATGGATGAAAAGGGTTATAAATCGCTCGACGATTTCAGGGGAAAACTCTCACGCAAAAACATGAAAGACCCGTTTACCTATCAGCGTGCACAATATGTGGATATTCTGATGAAATCGGAATCGATATTTAAAAAATACCCAATGGTATAAAATGAAAGCATAATTGAATAGGAAAAACAGAAGCTGAAAGGTTTCTGTTTTTTTTTGCTATTCTTTGTTGCTTTAACAGAACCTCTTTTTGAAAGAAGAACAGTTCCCGGCGAAACACCACAGGCAAAGAATATAAACCATCGGATTTACATAAAATATTTTTACCCCCGCAAATCACAGCCATTCAGTATTTTTTTAGCTTTGATGAAAAATAACCTGACATGAACAATCAATTTCTAACCACTGTTTTGCTCGGTATTATCGGCCCGCAGGAGATAATCGTTATTCTGACAATTGTAGCCATCGTTTTTGCGGCCAGTTTAATTCCGCTGATTTTCTTTTTACTTACGCTACAAAACACACTAAACGCTGTGAGTTTCGAAAACCGGAAAATGCAGCCCGGCGAGGTGTGGCTGACGCTGATTCCGTTGTTTGGAATGGTTTGGCAGTTTTTTATTGTTACACGCATGGCCGAATCGCTGAAACTTGAATTTGAAAAACGGGGAATAAGTACCGAAGAAGAATTACCCGGCAAATCGCTGGGGATAGCTTACGCTGTGTTGTATTGTTGCAGCATTATCCCGTTTTTGGGGTATCTCACAGCCATTGGCGGACTTATTTGCTGGATTATGTACTGGGTGAAAATCAACGAGTACAAAAACAGGCTCATTGCCACCCGGTAAACGAATTTTTTTGCACAACTATTTCCGAAACGCTCACAGGGCCGCAATTCATTACAGAAAAAATGAAAAAAAAGTATAATAACTTCGGGATATTAACTAGTTATGCAACAGCATGAGGGCTTCGCAAACAAGCCTTTATGACAGTTTTCAGTATTTTGCATCTGACGTTTTTCATTTTGAGCGGACAATTTTCGCTGAGGACTTTTCCTCATTTGACAATTTGAGTTTAAATAAACAAACAAACGCTCGGCAGACAATTTTTCAGGTCTCGACAGAGATTTTTTAAGAAAAAAAAAACGAGGAGAATGATTTCATCCTACTCGGCAAAATAATTGAAATGAATAATTTAGGACAGGATAGCATACGATGTCATATTCAATAATAAAATGAATGTATCATGAATGTAGAACTAATATCTCTTATTGTTAGTGGATTAGCTTCACTTGTTTTGGGCGTTGGAACTAATTTTTCTTTTGACTTAGTAAAGAAATTTCTAAATAAAAGCCAATCTAAAAAAGAGACAGAGTCTTATTCTGAGAAGATATCTAAACTGACAAATAGTTTAAAAAAAGCCTCGTTGGAGATGGACCAGGTTTTAAAAGAAATTGAATTAGTGGCAATTGACCACACAAAATCTGTTGAAGCGTTAGAACTGCAATTAACAGAATTGGGTCAAAGAGAACAGCAGGCTAAACAAAGAATTGAGATATTAGAAAAAGTACCAATTGAAGTTGTTCAGCAATTTGAATCTATAATCCAAAAAGGAGAGAAGAGAAGTGCTTGGAGAGATTACTTCTTATTTGGATTAGGGGTGGTTGTTTCAACTGTGATAGCTATTATTTTGAATTTACTTGGATAGAATAATGCCGTTGCATAACAAAAACTATATATCAATTGGGGTTTCGGTGCGGACAACAAAGCCCACAGCCCGCAACAACGGCATCGGGGTTCGACAGGAAAGCAACCCGCAATCCCCAACTGCATATAGTTCCGTACGTTATGCATCATGAAATGGCGACATCGGAACTTAAAACTGATTGCAAGAAATTAACTTTGACAAATGAAAATAAATGGGGAAGCCGAAAACCGAGTAGAGTAGGCAAACTAAAAACAAGTCATTATGAAAAGTTCAATTCTATTTCTCGTAATTCAGGTGGGACTTCTGACAGCCTGCCAACAGACAAATCAGAAGGACGATCCAGAAAAATTAAAATCTGTTTTAATGGACTACTTTAATGGGATTAAAAGCAGGGACATAAACAAAATGAATGCCGTGACAACAACTGACTTCGTTCTATTTGAGGACGGCCAAGTTTTTAATAATGACAGTTTTGTTAACTTTTTAAACAGTTTTTCAAAATTCAATGCTGACTATAAATTTGACAACTTTAAAATTAATGTTGACAATAACACAGGTAACATGAGATACTTTAATCATGGAGAGTTAACAATTAACGACACTACTCATTTGACATTTAACTGGGTAGAAAGTGCAACCTTTAAGAAGGTAGACAACATGTGGAAACTCGAATTTGTACACTCCACGGTGAGGAAACAGTAGCATGAACCGCTAACATCAGCTACCCGTCAAGCGCGGCAGCAGTGATTTTCGGTGTGCATCTTTCCGCTCAAACTGTTTTTCGGCTTGACAGGAAATCGCCCGCAGTCCGCCCCTGCGTGTAGCTTCCTACGTTATCTGGTTATACACTAATTTCAGTTATTTGATAAATTGCTTACAAAAAAGGGCTTCAGCCCAAAAGCCAAAGCCCGTTACCCTTCCTTATTTATCCCCTCTGAAACGCTTTCTCCGATTATTCAGTGGAGGTTATTCCGGTTTTTCTTCCGGTTTATCGTCATCCGGTTTTTGTTGCCGTTTTTTTACCTGTTCGTTATTGTCGGCAATAATCTGCGCAACGGTTGAAGCAAAAACACCAAAAGTTTCGGGGATTGCCTGTTCCATGGCTTTGAGGTACACTACAATTTTGTTGTTAATAAAATCAGCCACCTCTTTTTTTACCGCTGTGGCATTTTCAACCATACCCTCTTTGGCTTTATCGGTTTCGTAAGCAATGCGCGCCTGTTCGAAATCGGTTTGAGCAGCCTGCAATGCGGCAATCAGTTCGGCACAACCCGAGAGGGTGGCAATGGCATCGGCGTATTCAGGTTTGGCATAATCGAGCAGCATTGAACTTACGAGCGACGATTCGGTAGAATAGCTTTGCCCAATAATAGCAAGACCGTATTTGTTGAATACCTCTATCAGCAATTGGGCAGCTTCTTTGATTTCTTTGGTGGGGTGATACAAAAAACCATTAATCAGGTAATACAGTGCGCGAACTTTATCGTCGCGAACTTCGTCTTTTTCTGCAAGGTCGCTTTCGGCTTTTGTGCGTTTCACCACCAGCGAAAGTTTCAGGTTCAGCGCATCGAGAATGGTGAAAAGGGTAACAAGGTAGGGGTCGGTGATTCCCGATTTCTGAAATGCACCCGATGTGCGGGTGGCCACGTCGTTTACCTCTGTGTTACGACTGTTTGTCATCAGTTTTTCAATCATAATTTTGAATTTTTTGGTTTGTACTGGTTACCATTTGCATTACTGCTGTGGAGAAATCCTCATATCAGTTGCCTTGGTAGCTTTAATTTCCCACAAGTTACAACAGTTCATGTAAATGACAAATAATCAGAATTATGTTTTAGAGCATGTTTAATCAATACAACATCATTTTTTGAATGGAAAGTGATTGATTAAATAATGATGGCCTCACTTTTTGGTTGGACGACCTTTCATTAAATAATGATGGCTTTCTTTTTCATTTTTCTGCCTTTCATTAAATAATGATGGCCTCACTTTTTGGTTGGACGACCTTTCATTAAATAATGATGGCCTTCTTTTTCGTTTTTCTACCTTTCATTAAATAATGATGCCCTCACTTTTTGGTTGGACGACCTTTCATTAAATAATGATGGCTTTCTTTTTCATTTTTTTGCCTGTCATTAAATAATGATTCTCCCTCGCTACCGCGCGATTTTTCATCGCGTGGTTTTGTACAAGCAAAAAGCTGAATGTTATTTATGATTGAAACATGCTGTACAATTCAAAATTTTATGGCAGGGAAATGATTTATATTCCAGTCTGTTGACCGGGGCATCGGTTGCAAATCGGCGCCAGCGGGCTTATTCTTTTTCGTCTTTTTCCTTTTTCGGCAATTTCCTTGTCGAATCGTACTTACTGGCTTCTTTGCGTTTTTTGCGTACTTCACTGATTTTGCCAATCACAGCAGAAGGCGAGAAACTGACAATTCTTACCGACGAAGCTTCGGTGCGCATCACCCGGTTTTCTGATTTTATCATTTGCGACACTTGCTCCGACTGCGAAAACCCATCCGAAATCCTGGGTTTTGCATCAAACATCACTGCGTTGATGTTTTTTTTGGCAGTTTCGTAGTCTGTTTCCCGCGAGCCTTTTACATCAATCGGTTTCATATTTACCATGTCGCCTTCGAGAGAAATTACAGGGTTTTTCAGCAGTTCGAAAACGGTTACTATTTTACGCTGAAATGAGATGTGCGATATAAGCAGGGTATCGCCAGGTTGAACTTTCANNAGCAGGGTAAAGTTCAGTCTCATAGCCGGTAATTACAACCACAAAATTCGGAAAATGGCGCTAAACAGCAGCAATAAATAATACTAACAGTTGTTAAAGCTTGTTATCGGGAGCGATTGATGCTAAGTTATGGGAATAATAATGTCGCATTTACTCACCCCCTGCCCCCTCAAGGGGGTATTTGTTGCAAGCTTATTCCAGCTCAAGTTAACAGCGATTCTCCCCTTGAGGGGATATAGGGGTGATGTCAGCAAATACATCATTATATTATTCATATTACTTAAATGTATTCCATCATCACTTTTTTAAAGAACTTGTTTCGCAGAATATGTACAATGCGTTTTACCACATATTTGCGCAGTTCAAGTTCTATGGGTTGTTCCGGGTCCTGATGTGCCCAGTTGATGCGGGTTCCAACGATTATGTCGATTACGTCGTGTTGCAGCAGCAGTTTTACAATTTCTTCGGCAGGCGAATCGCCAAGTCGTGTGTCGCTGTCGTAGCTTTCAAGAATTTCTTCCACTTTTCTCAGAGTCAGAATTCCTTCCGAAATCAGCTCGAATCCCTGCATTTTTGCTGCCGGTGGCAGGATGTCTGCATCTTTCCGGTAATGTTGAATCTGTACCTCAAGCCCCAGCTCGCGGGCTATGATTTCGGCAGTGGTTCCACCGCAGATGATTTTCTTTCCGGGGAAATTTTTTATTCTTCCCACAAAATCGAAATCCTTGATTTTATAGAAAGGAGGGCCGGTAATCAGCATAAATTTCCGGGGTTCGCGAAAATAGATAACACCACAGGTGGCATCGTCTTTCATCGAGAAATCGTCGTTTATGGCGGCCTGGTTAATAATTTTTTTGGCGAGTTTTGTTGCCGACATATCGGCCATTCTGTTGATTTGGCTGAGTGTAAATTCCTCCATTCTTTCGTATCCCCAGCCTATCGGGAACTGGTTACTGCCCAGCCCCGACTGCGTGATTCCGTCGGATACAAAAATCAGCCGGTCTTCTTTTATCGCTGTAAATTCGCGTACACGCAATACTTTTCCGAGGTTTTCCTCGCCACGCACATTTAACTCGGTTTCTTTCGGGTAGTACGATTTACCGTTTCTCGCAATCATCACCCGCGGGTTATCGTAATTGATAATGCGTACGGTGCGGTCGGGTTCAATTTCGATAATGGTGAAAGTGGCATAGTTTTCTTTGCCGTCGCTGCTTTTGGGCAGGGCATTCATTATAATTCGTGCCGCCACTTCGGGTTTGGTATGAAAGCGGGTGTATTTTACCGCCATAGTTGCGGTGAGTGTGGCCAGCACACTGGCTTTTATTCCATGCCCGATTCCGTCGCTCATTACAAGAATGGTGCGACCTTCCTCGCGGCTCAAATCCGACTGGAAAACATCGCCACAGGCATTTTCGCCTTTTGGGCGTTTCTGCTGCACATCAATTTCAACATGTATTTCTTCGGGGTTATTCATCATCGTCATATCGGTACGATTCAATAATTGAGTTAAGCAATTCTTCTGTTTCGGCTGCATTTTCGCCCAAAAGGAATGCAGCTTTCTGCACGGTCTCAATATTCTGCTTGATAATACGCTGCGCCCGGCTGATGATTTCGTCGCGCACAAGCATTGGCGCCGACATATCCCGGATGACCGCTCCTACAATCTTATTTTTGTAAAGCGTTACTGCCGAAACATGCAGCAGTTTATTCTGAAATTTAAAGTCGCGCTCAAGAATTTCCTCACCAGACATTAGCAGACTCGACAGCATCTTATAAATCACTTCGGGAACCAATACCTGTAACGCAGCGCCTTTCAAGCCCGGAATGGTCTGGAAAAGTTCTTCGGTTTCCTCGCCCATTAGTCTGGCAAAACTCTCGTTTGAGTCAACCACTTTGTGACTGTCGTCGATGATAACAATTCCGGCGCTGATTTTATGCAACATGTAGGACGAAACTTCCATCGATTCCTGCGCTTTTTCAAGCCGTTTTTGTGTTTTTTTCAGTTCGGTGATGTCGTTTATCGAACCCACAATACCCACAATTTCGTTGTCGTTGTTGCGGATTACCGCTTTGTTCAGAATCACATTGCAGGTTGAGCCGTCCTGTCGTTTCATTTGCGCCTCGTAAATTTGCTCGCCGGGGTTTCGCTGCAATTCCTGGTCACGCTGATAGTATAGTTCAGCTGTTTCCCTTGAGTGCACTTCGTACACAGTTTTGCCTATAATTTCTGATTTGTCACGGCCCGTAAACTTTTCGTGGGCGCTGTTGCACATCTGGTAAATGCCATTCAAATCGCGGTAAAAAATAGGAATCGGAAGCGCGTCAATAATTTTCTGGTGAAATTCAGGATCCTCAATACTGCCGGTTAATACCGACTTTTTATCGTAAATCATAGCTGATCGTTATTTTTTTGGAGCTGAAAAGTAACTAAAACAAGCCGATTGGTCAACTAATTTTATATGTTTTAAAAAATGAATAATACTGAACTCAATCTGGTTGCTCAATGCACACAGCAGCTATCTTTGCACCGAAAACAACCGATTGAAGAAACGCAAAAACCCGGCAACAGTGAAAATTGAAAAAATCATCGAATTAACCGCTGCAAGGGTCGTGGCAGGCAGTTTAAAAACAGCGCCTGAAATTACAAAAGCCTTCAGCTCCGACCTGATGAGCGATGTGCTTACACTCGACCACCACGACATTGTACTTATTACAGGACTGGCAAACATTCAGTTGCTCAGAACAGTTGAAATTGCTGATGTTCCGGTGGTTTTGCTCTGCCGCAACAAAACTGCAACCCCCGAAATGATTGAATTAGCCAACGAAATTGGCATCGTATTTCTCGAAACTCCGTTCTCCATATTCAGAGCAGGTGGAATTTTATACGAAAACGGTTTAAAACCACTGTATTGATGGCCGAAATTCTGGAATTTGATATTACCGGAGGCGATTTTATTCAGGCCGGAAAAGCATCGAGTAAAATCAAGAAAAAACTGAAACAGCTGAATATTGATTCTTTGGCAGTTAAACGGATTGTGGTTGCTATTTATGAAGCCGAACTCAACGTGGTTGCCCACGCCAGCAGCGGAAAACTTACAGTTGTTTTTGAGCCGGGTGTTGTTATTGTTACTGTTTCGGACAGCGGACCTGGAATTGAAAACATTGGGCAGGCCATGGAAGCCGGGTTTTCAACCGCATCGAAAAAGGTGCGTGAAATGGGTTTTGGCGCCGGAATGGGGTTGCCCAACATTAAAAAAAATACCGATGAACTTGTGATTGAAAGCAAAGTGGGAGAGGGTACAACACTCAGGTTTAAGGTGTATTGCTGATAAAACAGGTATATTAAAATACATATCAATGTCATTAAGTTAAGGATGAAATCAACAGAAAGCTATTTCAGACACCTTTCCCGAGTGCTCGGGACTCAGGGTGACAGTCAGACTGAGTGGCAACCCAATTTTTATTGGGCACAATGTGAAAATGACAATAAGATGCTGAAATGAATTCAGCATGACGTTCTAACAAATATTTTAGTATAGAACGTCACCCTGTCCCGATTTATTTCGGGATTGTTTCAGGGTCTTTATTTCGAAATCTGACATTGGTAGCGAAGTCGAAGCAGTTTTCACTAACTAAACAACATTGAAATACATATTCACGAAAAGGAGGTAGAAATGAAAGTTTCAGCATTGGTTGAAAAGTTGGGCTTAACCGTTTATTCAGGTTTTGCCGGACTTGAAAATGAAATTACAGGCGGGTATGTTTCAGACCTGCTCAGCGATGTGATGGGCTTTGCACAGGAAGGGCAGGTTTGGATTACATTGCAAACACACCAGAATGTGATGGCAATTGCATCGCTCAAAGATTTGGCAGCAGTGATTCTTGTCAAAGGATTCACTCCCGATGAAGATACACTTGCACACAGCGAGGAAGAAGGGATTCCGGTTTTGGGAACGCAACTTTCAACCTTCGAAATTGCCGGGATGCTGTACAAAGAGTTGCACTGAGGAAAAGTTACGGGTTGCCGGTTCCGGGGTTCCGGGTTTCGGGTTTCAAGTTCCGGGTTCAAATCTCAAAATTGAGTATCCAAAATCAAGAATCGAGTATCAAGTTTCAGCATCCACCTAATCCAGTATCCAAAATTCATCCAATGTTTCGAGCCGATTTACATATTCACACAGTTCTTTCTCCCTGCGCTGATTTGGAAATGACTCCGGCAAATATTGTCAACCGGGCGGTTGAAACGGGCTTGCAGATTATTGGAATTACCGACCACAACTCAACAAAAAATGCGCTGCTTACTAAAAATCTTGGTGAAAAAGCCGGTCTTTTTGTGTTAACCGGTGCCGAAATCACCACAAAAGAAGAAGTTCATTGCCTCGTTTTTTTCGAAACCACTGAACAGTTGTTCCTGTTACAACAATATATCGACGAAAATATTACGCTCATTCCAAATCCTGACGGCCATTTTGGTTACCAACCTGTGTTGGATGAGAATGATAACATCACCGAACTTGTGCCGCACTATTTGCATGCGGCATTGAAAACCAGCATCAGCCAGCTGAGGCAATATGTGAAAAGCATGAATGGCCTGTTTATTCCGGCGCATGTTGACAGGCCCGCCAATGGACTTTTTAGTCAGCTCGGGTTTATGCCGCCCGGATTAAACCCTGATGCGTTGGGGATTTCGAAATTCAGCAATAAAAAATATGTTATACAACATTATAATTTACCCTCTGATTTGACTTTAATTCGCAATTCTGATGCACATTTTATCAATCAAATAGGCGAAATTTACACCAGTTTTTGTATGGAAGAAATGACTTTCAGTGAAATAAGAAATGCGCTGCACGGTCAGCAAAACCGAAGTGTGGAAATCGTATGAAAAATCTGGCCGACCATATTCTGGATATTGTTCAAAACTCGCTGAGGGCCGACGCTACCTTGATTGAAATCATTGTTGAAGAAAATAAAACAGATGACTTTTGCAAAATACATATAACCGATAACGGCTGCGGAATGAGTGAGGAGATGGTAAAGCAGGCAGCTAACCCGTTCTTTACATCGCGGAGCACCCGGAAAGTGGGCTTGGGGCTTTCGCTGCTGAAACAAAATGCCGAAGTGGCAAACGGAAAGTTCAGTCTGAAATCGAAGTTGGGAGTGGGTACGATTGTGGAGGCAACATTTCAGCTTTCGCATATGAACAAACCGCCGCTGGGCGAAATCTGGGATGTGTTGTATTTATCCATGCTAGGCAACCAGAATGTGACTTTAGCTTATGAACATCGCACAAACAAAGGAAATTTCAGAATTACATCAGCAGAAATCCATGAGGGCATTGGCGATGTTCCGATGCAGAACGCAGAAATACGGGAAGCAATTACAGGATTACTAAAAAGCAACATAAAGGAACTACAATAATCATTCAGCAATAACCAAAAACAATAACCATGTCGAAAATAACATCATTAGCCGATTTAAAGCGACTGAAGGACGAAGTTCAGTCGAAAATAAAACTGCGCGAAAACAGCGATAATCCTGAGCAAATGGTTCAGGTAAAAGTTGGAATGGCCACCTGCGGAATCGCTTCAGGGGCGCGCGAAATCATGAAATATTTTGTTGAAGAATTGGAGCAACAGGCAGTGGATGCTTTGGTTACACAAACCGGATGCATGGGTTACTGCTACGCCGAACCCACCGTTGAGGTTATTCTGCCCCGCCGCGAACCGGTGGTTTTTGGCTTTGTAAACAAAACAAAAGCACAGGAAATCATCGATTTGTACATCAAAAAGGGCGAAATGATTGATGGAATCATTCCTATAACATTCAGAACTATTGACGAATAACAACTTCAAACCAAAAATTATGACCGATTACAGAATGCACATCCTCATTTGCGGGGGAACAGGGTGCAAGGCTTCTGACAGCAACGGAATCAAGGAGAAGCTCAACTATTTTATCAACGAATTTAATCTCGAAGATGAGGTTCAGGTGGTGCTTACCGGCTGTTTTGGCTTTTGCGAAAAAGGCCCGATTGTAAAAGTATTGCCCGACAATACTTTTTATACCGAGGTAAAACCATCAGATGCCGAGGACATCGTAAAAGAGCATATTCTGAAGGGCCGGCCGGTGAAACGGTTGCTTTACAAAAATCCGAAAAATGATTATGCAGTAACCTCGGCCAATAATATAGATTTCTACAAAAAACAAATCAGGATTGCACTGAGGAACTGTGGTTTTATCAATCCTGAAAATATTGAAGAATACATCGGGCGCGATGGTTATGCAGCTTTGGGAAAATGCCTGACCGAAAACACACCCGAAGAAGTGATTAAAGAAATCAAAGATTCAGGGTTGCGCGGACGTGGCGGCGGCGGTTTCCCCACCGGATTGAAATGGGAAATTACGCGTAATGTGGTCAACGACCAGAAATATGTGGTTTGCAATGCCGACGAAGGCGATCCCGGCGCTTTTATGGACCGTTCAATTCTCGAAGGCGACCCGCATTCAGTTATCGAAGCAATGGCGATTTGTGGTTATTGCATTGGAGCCGACACAGGTTTGGTTTACATCAGGGCAGAATATCCGCTGGCCATCGAACGTCTGAAAATTGCAATCGGTCAGGCCGAAGAATTTGGTTTGTTGGGAAATGATATTTTGGGAACCGGTTTCAATTTCAAAATCGAATTGCGGTACGGTGCCGGCGCTTTTGTTTGCGGCGAGGAAACAGCGCTGATTCACTCGATGGAAGGTTTGCGTGGCGAACCAACCGTAAAACCGCCGTTTCCTTCGGTTTCGGGTTACATGGGCAAGCCTACCAACGTAAACAATGTCGAAACTTTCGCCAATATTCCGGTAATTATCAACAAGGGAGCCAACTGGTTTAATAAAATCGGAACCGAAAAATCAAAAGGAACAAAGGTTTTTGCACTGGCCGGAAAAATTAACAATGTAGGGTTAATCGAGGTTCCGATGGGAACGACACTGCGAGAAGTGATTTACGATATTGGCGGTGGTATTAAGGATGGCAAAGAATTTAAATCGGTACAAACCGGCGGTCCGTCGGGTGGCTGCCTCACCAAAAAATTCCTCGATACACCCATCGACTACGATAACCTGATTGCTGCCGGCTCAATGATGGGTTCGGGTGGAATGATTGTGATGGACGAGGACGACTGCATGGTTTCAATTGCCCGTTTTTACCTTGAGTTTACACTCGAGGAATCGTGCGGAAAATGCAATCCGTGCCGTATCGGGAATAAGCGGTTGCACGAAATTCTGTGTCGCATCACCGAAGGAAAGGGAACGATTGAAGATATCGACAGGCTGAAGGTTTTAAGCGAAGTAATAAAAGATACATCGCTTTGTGGTTTGGGTCAGTCATCGCCAAATCCGGTTTTGTCAACCATAGCCAACTTCGAACACGAATACCTGGCGCATGTGAACGAGGGGAAATGCCCTGCGGGACAGTGCAAATCGCTGATGAAATATGAAATTATTGAAGATTTGTGCACGGGTTGTACACTGTGTTTCCGCAACTGCCCCGTGGGTGCCATCACCGGGGAGCGGCGTGTGGCTCACTTTATAGACCAATCGCTGTGTATTAAATGCGGCGTTTGTATGGATAAATGCAAATTCAACGCAATAAAACTTAACTAACCCTGAAAATCAGAAAAAATGGATGTAATCAATCTTACAATAGATAATAAACCAGTTGTAGTTAAAAAGGGAACTACAATTCTGGAAGCGGCAAAAGGAATTGGAGTGCATATTCCAACGCTTTGTTACATGAAACTTGAAGACCTGAACATCGAAAACAAACCCGGTGGATGCCGGATTTGTGTGGTGGAAGTTGAAGGGCGCAGAAATCTGGC
This sequence comes from Prolixibacteraceae bacterium, assembly GCA_003516705.1. Classification (GTDB taxonomy): domain Bacteria; phylum Bacteroidota; class Bacteroidia; order Bacteroidales; family Prolixibacteraceae; genus Draconibacterium. The sequence continues at coordinate 23,751 of DPCJ01000063.1, forward strand.
ACCTGCCTGTTGTACCGAAGTACACGAGGGAATGGTGGTGAACTCGCATTCAATAAGGGCGATAAACGCCCGCAGGACTGTTATGGAACTGATACTTTCAGACCACCCGACTGACTGTTTGATTTGTGCAAAATCGGGGAATTGCGACCTTCAGAATATGGCACACTACCTCGGCATCCGGAAAATTCATTATGAAGGAGAACAATCACATTACCGGAAAGATACTTCACCCGCCATTATTCGCGATGTGGATAAGTGCATCATGTGCCGCAGGTGCGAAATGATGTGCAACGAAGTTCAGACAGTAGGCGTGCTATCAGCGATTAACCGTGGTTTTAACTCGGTGGTTGCGCCGGCTTTCGAAATGAACCTCGACCATTCGGTGTGCACCTATTGCGGACAGTGCGTGGCAGTTTGTCCGACAGGTGCGCTTACCGAAGTTGATGAAACAGGTAAAGTGGTGCGTGTACTTTCCGACCCCACAAAAACTGTGATTGTGCAAACAGCGCCGGCTGTGCGTGCAGCTTTGGGCGAAGAATTTGAAATGGAAGCCGGAACACTTGTAACCGGTAAACTTGTTGCTGCATTGCGAAGGCTGGGTTTCGACTATGTTTTTGATACCGATTTCGCCGCCGACCTAACCATTATGGAAGAAGGAACCGAACTACTAAACCGCCTGGGAAAACACCTTGCCGGTGATAAAGAGGTGAAACTTCCGATTTTAACGTCGTGCTGCCCCGCCTGGGTGAAATTTTTCGAACACCAGTTCCCCGATATGAAGGATATTCCATCAACAGCACGTTCACCACAGCAAATGTTTGGGTCGATTGCCAAAACTTATTTTGCTGATAAACTGGGAATTAAGCGTGAAGATTTGGTGGTTGTGTCGATTATGCCTTGCGTGGCAAAAAAATATGAATGTGGTCGCGACGAGTTTAAGGTGAACAAAAATCCCGATGTTGATTTTGCACTCACAACCCGCGAACTTGCTGCACTCATTAAGATTTCTAATATCAATTTCAGAACACTGCCCAATGAAGATTTTGACAATCCGCTGGGTGAATCTACCGGTGCCGCAGTTATTTTCGGAACCACAGGCGGTGTGATTGAGGCTGCTGTCAGGACGGCTTATGAACTGCATACAAAAAAGGAACTACCGAGGCTCGATTTCGATGAATTGCGCGGAATGGAAGGAATCAGAAAAGCTACCATCGATTTTGGCGGAATCCCACTTCATATTGGAATTGCACATGGCCTTGGAAATGCCCGTAAATTGCTCGAAGAAATTCAGGCGGGTAAAAGCGAGTTTCATGCTATCGAAATTATGAGCTGCCCCGGTGGATGTATTGGTGGCGGTGGTCAGCCCTATCATCACGGAAATGCTGAAATTTTGAAAAAACGCCAGGCGGCAATTTACCGTGAGGATAGTAAAAAATCAATCCGTAAATCGCACGAGAATCCTTATATCATTAAATTATACAAAGAGTTTTTAGGACATCCGATGAGCGAAAAAGCGCATCATCTGCTGCATACAGCGTATTTCGACAGGACAGAGGAAAAGGGTTGAATACACGAATGCTTCAATGCGTAAATGATTAGAAATCAGATTAAAATTAAAGAAGATGCCAAAAATTAAATTATCAGACAATACCATCAATATCATAAAAGATATTTGCGCAGAGTTCCAAAACAAGGAAAGCGAACTGATTAATGTGCTGCATAAAACACAGGGGAAACTGGGTTACCTGCCTGCCGAAGTTCAGGAAGTAATTGCCCGCGAGCTAAACTCCTCGGTTGCCCGTGTTTATGGGGTGGTTACGTTTTACAGTTTTTTCACCATGATTCCGAAAGGCGAATTCCCGATTTCGATTTGCATGGGTACAGCCTGTTACGTGCGCGGTGCCGAGCAGGTATTGAGCGAGTTTAAAAGGCAATTAAAAGTGGAAGTTGGAGAATCGACAAGCGATGGTAAATTTTCGCTGAACTGTCTTCGCTGCGTTGGTGCCTGTGGACTTGCCCCTGTGGTTACTGTTGGCGAAAAAGTTTATGGGCGGGTTGCGCCAACTCAGGTAAAGGAAATTATTGCCGAGTACAGGGAAATGAATGGGGCAGAATCAAAAATTGCCTGAAAGCGCGACTGCTGTTTAAAGCAGTTGCCCCCATCTTTTGATGAGGTCTTTGCGACAGCTTTGTGCAATAAAAGGGTCGTTGATTGCAATTTCAACGGCCCTTTTATTAAATACATCGGTGTAAATTAATTCGTAAACCCGGCGAATTGAGATGGTTTGCTTTTTTTCGATGAGTTTAAATTCGTCACCGGTTTTTACACGACCTTTTTGCAACACACGAACGTAAACACCGGCAAATCCCGAATCGACAAACTGCCTCACGATTTCGTTATTGTGAAACCTGAACCCGAGTTTAAAACAGGGCTGGCGTGGCTGCGTAGCCTGTACTATAGTTTCTCCCACTTCAAAAATATCGCCGATATTGACTTCTGCTTCGTCAAGTCCTTCAACTGTTAGGTTTTCGCCAAACATTCCCCACGGCATTTCGAGGGCAGGGTAGAGGTTTCTCCAGTACGCGTAATGGTCGGCTGAATACAGGTAACACGCTTTGTCAACTCCACCATGATAACGACGGTCGATTACATCGTCGTTTTCCACGTCTTCATTTCCAAGAAATATTGGAGCCTCAGCTGGAAATTTGAAAATTCCCGTTTTTACGATTCTGCCATTCCATTCAATGTCTCTGGCTTTGCCTGTGTTTGTCGAAATAACTTTCATGATTTATGGAAATCTGATACTTGATACTTGATATTTGATACTTGATTCTGGATGGATGCTGGATGACGATACCGGTTGCTGAATAGTTTTTTGAATTCATGATCCCGACCCGGAACTCGTAACCCGAATCTTTCAACTCAAACAATTCCACGCTCTTTTTTTATGTTTTCGTAAGCCTTGTTAACGCTTTGAAATTTCTCGTGTGCAGCTTTCTGAAAATCATCGCCCAAATGGCTCACTTTGTCGGGGTGGTATTTCATGGCCATGCGGCGGTATGCTTTTTTAATTTCGTCGTTGGTGGCGGCGCGTTCAATTTCAAGAATCTGGTAATCACCATCGGTATTCGGGATAAACATAGCCTGAATCGACTCAAAGTCGGGCGCATTAATACCCATCTCACGACTGATTACAGCAATTATTTCTTTTTCGGCGGCATCAATCTGACCATCGGCCTGAGCAATTCCAAAAAGGAAATGCAACAACTGCAAACGGGCAGAGTAATTCATGTTTGCCTTAATCTGGTTGGCAACCGCATCAACCGGAATGGTTTGTTCAAGCAGGTCGCGCAACATACGCACGCCTTCAGTTGCCGATGCTTCTCCAAAATTGTGGACAAGAAATTTCTTCACGTAATCGAGCTCTGAACGCAGAATTTTGCCATCGGCTTTCATTACAGCGGCTGTTAAAACAAGCAGGCTCATAATATATCCTCCGGCTGTTGTTTGTCCCGAATAGCCTGTTCTGGTTGTACTTATGGCTTCTGTGCCACCATCAAAAACCGACCCGAGAACAAACCCGAGAATACCACCAATCGGGCCGCCAACTGCCCATCCAAGGCCACCACCTATCCATTTACCAAATTTTGCCATCTGTTTTTAATTTTTTATCAATTTCTATAATCTGAGGAATTATTAGTGTCGAATTATCATTTACAATTTCAATTGAAGCCAGCTTTCTTTTTTCGTCATCAGTCCATTGTTTTGCCATCCGGGCTAAAATTTGCTCAGCGGTTAAATTGTCCCTTTTTGTAACCCTGTCAATTCTCAATTGTTCAGGGGCAGTAACCAGAATATTCACATCCATCAGTTGNNAAAAACCACTTTCAAATAGTATGGCAGCTTCATAAATGATGTAAGGCACGTTCTGGTTTTCTTTCCACGTGAGAAACTCATCTCTTACCAAAGGGTGCACCAGTGCGTTTACTTTCTGAATCCAGGCTTCGCTTTCGAAAATGAAGGAAGCCAGTTTTTTGCGGTTCAATAATCCATCGATATAAATGTCGGGTCCAAACCACGTAGTAAGTTCGGCTTTTACCTTATCGTGGCTGTTCATTATATCTTTGGCAACCAAATCGGCTTCAAAAACGGGAACTCCCAAAAGCCCGAAAATCTTGCAAACGGTAGATTTTCCGCTGCCTATTCCCCCGGTTATTCCTACCGCTAAAGTCATTTTTGTACTTGTTTTATTTGTTGCTTTCAATCAGAAACTCCACCTTCTCGGGATTCAGTTTGATGTTTTGAATAAGTTCGGGTTGTTTAAAAATCGTTAATTCGAGGCTGTTGACATCGTTGATTATCGAATTGTAATCAACCGAAACCCCGAAATCTGAGGCTTTTACCGAATCGAAGCGGCTCAGCCCAACACTGCAAAAAAGTTTAATTTCTGATGGAAAAAGTTTGAGTTGAACATCAGCAGGTTTGTTAAATATTTCAACCGGAACCTTGAGTTCCTTTTCAGTATATTTTTCAATTTCGATGTTTATTGTTACTTTTTCGGGTACAATCGTTGTCTTTTCAGGATGAATTAAGTCAATTTCCTGTTGAATGTTTGTATTCAGCTTATTAGTGATGTTTACTTTGGTTTTAACCGCCGAAATATTATCGAGAACGATGGAGGGCCCTGTAATTTCAACCTTATCGGGATTGGTAGTTACTTTATTTTTCAGGTGCATTTGCGAAACAAAATCGACATTCAGGTCAATTTCAACAGGAACAGTTTTGGTAGAAAGACTGTCGAGTACAATTTCGAGTAGTTCGGGTCTAATTTCAGAAATTGCAACGTCGGAACTGATCTGACTGGAAAATGCGGGCAACATATTCCGGCTTAGAATTTTATAAGTACCCGATGAAGGCTTAGTGTCTTGAATAATCCCTGAAATATCAATCTCAACAGGTGAAAACGTGAGAAGTTTGTATTGTAACAGTGCAAACCCTTTTCCTTTAACTGTAAGACTGAATTCGGCAGGTGTATTGCCACTTAAAAACTGGTTTTTTGGAGGATTTGTAAATTTAACCGGATAACTGACAGATGCAGTATAGTCTTTACTTAAAGCGTTTAAAAACCAAAGAACAGTCGAAATAAGTAAACAAATCAGAAAAACAGCTACACGTTTGTTGTTTCGTAGTTTCTCAATTTCGAAATCGCCCGATATTTCCGAAAAATTCTTAATCATAGTTTTTAAGCCTCACAAATGTAAATATTTAAAAGAAATGCCAAGCAGGTACTGCGCATATTCTGACAGCGATGAACAGAACTTTTATAAGTGAACTCAAAAAAAAAGAGAGATACAAAGTATCTCTCAAATTGTGAACCCTACGGTACAAAATTCGAACCATTTGATTGCAGAACTAAAGCTTTTGGGAGACATCTTAGCTTTATGAGACTGTCAAATTTAAAATGCGAACAAAAGTAAAAACAATCTAGTAAATTATATTTACATTTGAACTAAAAAACAAAATTAGTCAAATGTTTAGAAATAATACCAAGGATACAAAAGAACTTATTTTAAAAATTGCGATGCAGGTATTTGCTAAATATGGATTTCAGAAAACCTCAATTAATGATATTGCCAACGCTGCATTCAGATCAAAAGGTTCAGTTCACTATTATTTCAAAAATAAGAATGAGTTATTTCTGAAAGTTGTTGAAAAAGAGTTTCAATTATTACGCACAGAATTAGAGATAGTTGCGATGTCAGAATTAAACGGTAAACTGAAATTGACTAATTACATTATTACACGAATGAAAATTCTTGTGAAATTATCTTACATCTCAGATGCGATAAAAAATGGCTATATGGATTATGAATATTTTGCAGGAAAAATCAGGAAGAAATTCGATGATGAAGAGATTTTATTAGTAAAAGGGATAATATCAAATGGTATAATAAATGGTGAGTTTGAAGAAAGGGATGAAGAGCAAACTGCCTATGTTATTGTGTCAGCACTGAAAGGACTTGAGGAACTTTTAATGGTCAATATTAAATGTAGTGAGTGTGATATAAATCTCGATTACATGATTCAGGTTTTATTAAAAGGAATTGAGAAAAGATAGATTTGTCCTAATACTGACATAAAATCAAACACATGGCAATGTAAGTTCGTAAAAGTGCTTAAAAGCTATAATGAAACTCATATCAAGGCTTTAAATATAATAATCAGGAGTTGTTTTAGAAGCTTTTCATAAAAATCAAAAAATGAATTATATCAATATATCACATATTATAAAAAATAGTAATTCGAAATTTCTGAAAAGACTACCTGATTTCTCTATTCGAATAATTGCCTGGATTGTTAGACAAGAGGAAATAAACCGGATTCTAAAAAAATATGAAGGATTTGAGGGCGTTGACTTTCTGCCTAAAATAATTGAAGAGTTGGAAATTAATGTGGAATGTGCAGGACTGGAAAATTTACCGGAAAATGGAAAATGCTTTTTTGTTGCCAATCACCCTTTCGGACTGCTTGACGGTTTAATCCTTACAAATATTGTTGGTACAAAATACGGACATTTAAAAGCTATTGGAAACGATGCTTTTATGTTTGTTCCAAACTTAAGACCAATAGTCTCAAATGTCAATGTATTTGGGAAAAATCCTAAAAAATACTTTGTTGAATTAAACAATGTCTTTGCTTCTGATGCACCAATAACACATTTCCCTTATGGGCTTGTATCTAGAATTTATAAACTAAAGATACAAGATAAATTTTGGCATAAAAGTTTTATTACAAAAGCAATTCAACATAAAAGAAACATTATTCCGGTGCGATTTTATGGACGAAATTCTTATCTGTTTTATTCCATATTTTTACTCAGGCAAGTAGTAAAAATTAAAATCAATTTGGAACTGATATTGCTTCCGCATGAACTATTTCGTAAAAGGGGAAAAACAATTAAAGTTACAATTGGTGAGATGATTCAATACAGTGATTTGGAAACATCTATGTCGCATTGGGACTGGGCACAAAAGATTCGTAATGAAGTTTATTCCCATAAAAACAATTAGTGACAAACCGTTATGAAATTAATTCATAAATTGAAAAAACATTTATGATTCAAATATCAGGAATGCATAAAACATTATAGTAATGGATATGAAAAAAAATGTTGCATTGGTTTTGGGAAGTGGCGGAGCAAGAGGCTTAGCTCACATTGGTGTAATTAACGAACTCGAAGAGCAGGGATTCATTATCACATCAGTTAGTGGCACTTCAATCGGTTCATTAATTGGTGGATTTTGTGCTATGGGGAAATTAAATGAATTGACAGAATGGCTTACTACACTTCAAAAAAAGGATGTTTACAGTTTGATGGACCCCACCTTAAGCACGAATGGTCTGTTAAAGGCTGAAAAGGTTTTTAGAAAATTGAATACAATAATTCCGGATGTTCTTATTGAAGATATGAATATTCCGTATGCGGCAGTTGCAACCGATGTAATAAACAGAGAAGAAGTTATATTTACCAAAGGTAGTTTTTATAAGGCTGCGAGAGCATCTATTGCAATCCCCACAATTATTACACCAGTCATATCAGAAAACAGTATTCTTGTTGATGGTGGATTGCTTAATCCAATCCCAGCTAATCGAGTAAAAAGAACAGAAGGCGATATTTTAGTTGTTGTTAATTTGTATGACAGCAATAACCCGGATATATTGTTGTATGAAGAAGACGTTAAGAAACATCTTGCTCCCCAAAAATCATCGATTAGTAATATAGTTATCCTAAACAATAGCATAAATAATATTATAAAGAGAATACAGGACTTTATTCCAACAGGTAATAAAAACAGCCAGGGGTACTATTCGCTGATTCAGTTTACAACTTCTGCTATGCTTGAACAGATTTCAAAATTATCTCTAGAGTTGAACAAACCTGATATATTGATAAATATTCCTTTTGATGCAGCAAGAACGTTTGAATTTTACAAGGCAAAGGAGTTGATAGAAGCAGGAAGGAAGGCTGCAAGAATCTGTATAAAACAATACCAAAATATTAACGATAATTAAAATACTTTATCATTAATACTTATGGTGATTTTATCAATTCATCTTATAATGGTCTAAAGTTATTTAAGAAGTAGATCGTAACTGCTTAACAGTCTGTTTGTATGTTAATGCTCACTTGACCGTTCCCAATGATGGATCAGATTCATTTTCTAAAGCTGTACCCTTCGGTAACTGTGTCAATTTTAAATTCTGGTTTTTCAGGAAATTTGTGCAAATTATTTTCCTGTTATTTTTTTTCTGTGATTTATTCCCCAATCTCTTAAAGCTTTAATAACATCACCCAGTGTTTCAGCATAAGAGGACGTATTGTATTCTATCATCACAGGATAGCCTTCAATAATTTTTCTTTCTATCAGTTTATTTTGTTCAAGATCTTTTAATTCATTGGATAAAACTTTAGCCGTGATTTTAGGAATGCTTTTTTGTATTTCAGTAAATCGATGATTCCCTGATGAGATTGAAATCAGAATCAACAACTTCCATTTTCCGCTAATAACATCTATTGCGTCTCTAACTGGCAACATTGCAGAGGAACAATCAGTGTGAACAGATTTTTTCATAAACTTTTTTCTTATCGCTTACCTTTAGGTAACTACTATATATTAGATAGTAAATATATTTAACTTTGTCGAATAAAAAAATATTAATTCTCAAAATAAATTACAGTAAAAATTAACATAATGAAATCAAAAAAAGTAGTTTATTGGATAACAACATCCGTTATTGGCTTGATGATGGTATTTAGCGCCTTCAATTACTTTACAAGTATAGAAGCAATAGAAGGTATGGCCCGGCTTGGATTTCAGCCTTTCTTCGTTAAAGAATTAGGATTCTTTAAAATCTTAGGTGTTTTGGCGCTTGTTATACCACAAGTTCCAATTAAAATAAAAGAATGGGCTTATGCCGGTTTTGGAATTGTTTTTATATCTGCATTCTGGGCACATGTAAATGCAGGTGACCCAGTTTCTATGTCTTCAATGCCTATCATTTTCCTGGTATTGCTTATAGTATCTAACATCTATTTGAATAAAATAAAAGTTTCGAAATGAATTTAACAATCTTTGGTGGAACAGCCGAGACAGGAATACTTGTTATTAAAAAAGCCTTGGAAGCCGAATATCGAGTGACTGCTTTCGCACGCAACCCGGCAAAAATATCCTTTCAAGATAAAATCTTAAAATCATAAAAGGGGAACTTACAGATATTAATCAAATTGAAAAAGCAATGATTGGTGCTGATGTGGTTATCAGCGTTTTGGGGCCAACTGGAAAGACGAAAGGATTGAATATTTCTACAGGTATAAAAAATATCATTTCGGCAATGGAAAGAAATGATGTGAAACGTTTTATAGCAACAGCAACGCCAAGTTTTAAAGTCCCAAATGATAAATTTCAGTTTAGCTTTTCGCTTGCCATTTTTATGATAAAAACTTTAGCAAAAGATGCTTATTGTGATATAGTGGCAACCGGAGAAGCCGTTTCAAATAGTCAGTTAGATTGGACTTTAGTACGCATACCAATGCTGAGCAGAAAACCAGGAACAGGAAAACTGAATATCGGTTATACAGGAACCGATAATGTTAAAGTATTTTCGCTTTCAAGGGAAGACTTGGCTGATTTTTTAATTAAACAAATTAACGATAAAAATTATTTGAAAAAGGCACCTGTTATAAGCAATTAATTATTAATCATTTTTACTTTGAGTGAGTTTGTCACTCTTGAATCGATTTTAAAGATTGGTTTGCATTGAGAAAAATTCTATATTTGACTAATTAAACAAAATAGTCAAATGGAATGGCAAAACCAGAAATCAAATCGATAATAATAAGTGCTGCCACTCAGTATTTTTCAAAATTCGGGTTTTATAAAACAACGATGGATGAGATTGCCAAACACATCCATAAAGCAAAAGGAGTTTTATATTATCACTATAATAGCAAGGAAGAATTATTTAACGAAGTATTAAAGCAGGAGCTTAGTACCGTAAAATCTGAGTTACAGAAGGTTGTTAATTCTGATGAAGATGCTTTAACTGTTCTTAATAACTATTTTTTTAAAAGGCTTGAGTTATTGCATGAATCTGTAAATTACCATGAAACTTTGAAAGCCGATTTTTTTGAAAAATATCATTTTGTAGAGGAAGTTAGGGAAGACTTTACCACGTTTGAGAGAAATAATTTTTATCAGATGCTAAAAAAAGGTGAGGATGAAGGGGTATTGCATTTTAATAATATTGACTCAACAGTAAATATCCTGTTAATGCTGGTCAACTCCATGGAAGTACCGTTATTCCTTCAAAATAAATATTCCGAGTACATTCATACAATTAAAGAACTTGCAGAATTTCTTGTAAAAGGATTAAAATCTTAACAATTTATTAACTCGATTTGACTAAAAGTGTTTTATAGTCAAATATTATTATACATTTGCATTGACTTTAGAACATTAATAGTCAATAATTGCAACAATGTGAAGCATAATAAGAAAATTAGAATTAATAAAAAGTGAATACAATGAAACAATTAAATTGGTTTTTTGCCGTAAGCGCATTAATCCTTGCCGGTTGCAGCACCGGAAATTCAAACATTGATAAAATTGTGCGGGGGAAAGGCATTCCTGTTAAAGTAAGTGAAATCGGTAAAAGTATTAATGCTACCGATCATATGTATATTGGAACCATTGAAGAATCCTTTTCTGTTCCTCTGAGTTTTTTGGTTACCGGAACTGCAGAAAAAGTCCTTGTGGATGAAGGACAAATGGTAAAAAAAGGTCAGTTACTGGCAATTCTTAACAATGAAAGTTATCAAAATATGTATCAGGTTGCATTATCAAAGGCTAAGCAAGCAGAGGATGCGTACAACCGGCTGGAGCCTATGTATAAAAAAGGGAGCCTGCCTGAAATTAAATATGTAGAAATAAAAACCGGTCTGGATCAAGCTCATTCACTGGCATCAATTTCAGAAAAAAATCTTAATGACTGTAATCTTTATGCCCCTGCGGATGGGATCGTCGGCAGAAGGATGATAGAACCAGGAATGAGTATAATTCCCGGCAAACCGGTTTTTCAATTGGTAAAGATTGACAAAGTAAATGTAAAAATTCCTGTCCCTGAAAATGAAATTGCCGGGATACAAAAAGGACAGGAAGCATATGTAAAAGTAAGTGCTTTAGGTGACCGGAAGTTTGAAGGAGAGGTAACAGAAATTGGTGTATTGTCTAACCCACTTTCTCATACCTATAATATTAAAGTTGCACTAAATAACCCGGACAAGATATTAAAACCCGGAATGGTTTGTAAAGTAAGCATCAATAATCCTGTAATGGGGAACAGAATTGTTGTTCCACTTTCAGTTATACAGGTTGGAGGGGACAAGAGTAAATATGTATATGTAGCCAACTCAAGTAAAGATAAAGTGGTTAAAAGAAATGTTGAGCTAGGCTCTTTAGCTAGCAACGGCGTGGTTATAACAAGCGGCTTATCTGCAGGTGATCTGCTTATTACCGAAGGGTACCAGAAAATAAACGAGAGCACAACCATCCAAATCGTAAGATAATATGAAAAGGTTCGAGATAGTTGAGTCTGCCATGCGACACAGGCAGATCGTATTTTTAATTAGCGCTTTGCTGGTTATACTTGGCGTTTATGCTCTTTTTGTAATGCCCCGGCAGGAATTCCCTCAGTTTACCATCCGGCAGGGATTGGTAATAGGTGTCTATCCCGGTGCCAGTTCCGAAGATGTAGAACAGCAACTGACAACAAAAGTTGAGAAATACTTATTTGGTTATGGAGAAATTAAAAAGGAGAAAACCTATTCAATCTCGAAAGATGGGATGATGATTGTTTTTGTCACTTTAAACGATGATATCAAAAATACCGATGAATTTTGGGCAAAACTAAATCACGGACTGAATACTTTTAAAGCTCAATTGCCTACCGGAGTTTTGGCTTTGCTGTCAGATAATGATTTTGGTGACACTTCGGCTTTGTTGATTACCCTTGAATCAGACCAAAAGACTTACCGTGAACTGGAAAGTTATTTAGATGAACTGGAAAACCGGCTTCGAAGAATTAAATCAGTATCTAAACTTCGTCATTATGGTTTACAAAAGGAACAAATCAGTATATACATTGAAAAAGAAAAGCTTACCAATTACGGGATAAACACTGCAACCCTGGCAGGAAATCTTTTTACACAGGGTTTTACTACAATGAGTGGCACTGTCGATAATGATCAGTTTATTGCGCCGATCCATATTTCGCAATCGTATAACAGCGAACAGGATATTGCCGAGCAAATTATTTATTCCGATCCTACCGGAAACATCATCCGTTTAAAAGACGTGGCGCGAATCGTTCGTGAGTATCCCGATGCAGATAGTTACATTTCTAACAACGGGCACAAAAGTTTATTGATTTCAATGGAAATGCAGCCTGGGAATAACATTGTACAATATGGCAAAGAAGTTAATGAAGTATTGGAACAATTTCAATCTGAATTACAAGGTGATGTAAGCATTGAACGCATTGCCGACCAGCCAAAGGTCGTTAGTGATTCGATTAAGACATTTCTGATAGAAATGCTGTATGCCATTGTTGCCGTTATTATGGTCACCATGGTTTTACTTCCATTTCGGGTAGCAACTGTTGCTGCAACTTCAATTCCTATCACAATTTTTGCCTCGCTTGGGATTATGTATTTAACGGGCATGGAATTAAATACAGTAACCCTTGCCGCATTGATTGTAACCCTGGGGATGATCGTAGATAATTCAATAGTAATTGTAGATAGTTACATGGAAAAACTTGATCAGGGAATGTCGCGATGGCGTGCAGCCATAAGTAGTGCAAAAGGTTTTTTCAAGGCAATATTTTCGGCAACGCTGGCTATTAGTATTACCTTCTTTCCATTTCTATTTACCTCAACGGGAATGATAAAAGATTTTGTCAGACTATTCCCCTGGACTGTGACCATAACATTGGGAATTTCCCTGGCAGTTGCAATGTTGCTAATTCCATTCATCCAGTATACATTTATCAAACAAGGATTCGAACAATCAAAACGCAAGAAAAAGGAAGGCAGACGTAATTTTCTGGATATTGTTCAGCAATCCTATGAAAAGTGGCTCGTAAAGTCGTTTAAGCATCCGAAAATAACCATTGGGACAGGTGTCTTGTCTGTATTACTGGGAGTTGTACTTTTTACTCAGGTACCCGTGCAGTTAATGCCTATTGCCGAACGAAACCAGTTTGCAGTTGAAATATATCTACCTAAAGGTAATTCACTGGAACAAACTGCCTTGGTTGCAGACAGTTTGGAAATAATGATGAAAAAAGATGATCGGGTAAAATCTATTACCTCATTTATTGGTACCAGTTCACCACGTTTTCATACTACTTATGCACCTAAGCTGCCCGCTCGCAATTATGCGCAGTTTATTGTAAATACTCCTTCGAACCGGGCAACAGAAGAAATTCTTGATGAATATACAGACTTTTATGCAGAATATTTCCCCAATGCGCATGTCCGCTTTAAACAGCTCGATTACCAGGAAGCTGCCAACTCAATTGAGATACTTATTTCAGGAAATAATATTGCTAATTTAAAAACAGCCGCTGATTCACTAATTGTTAAAATGCGGACAGTGCCGGAATTAACCTGGGTGCATACCAATTTTGAAGAAATGTTGGCAGGCACACATGTCGATATTAACGATATAGAGGCTAATCGGTTAGGGATTAACAAAACAATTGTAGCCACAAACCTGGCTATGCGTTTTGATGGAGTACCATTAACAACTTTATGGGAAAACGATTATCCGGTTACGGTAAAACTAAAAGCGGAACGCGATCATGAAGTTTCGTACAGCGATATTGAGAACGAATACATTCATTCTCTGATCCCCGGAGTTTCTGTTCCGTTACGTCAAATCGCTGACGTTAAGCCCGACTGGACACAAGGTCAGATAATTCGTCGAAACGGAGTACCAACCATAAGCATTGTAAGCGATGTGAAACGCGGCGTGAATTTGAACCAGATATTCCGATCTGTGAAAAAAATAGCCGATAGTCAACCCTTGCCCGAGGGAACCAGTTTGAGTTATGGTGGCGCGTATGAAACCGATTCGGAGATGCTGCCGCAGGTTACCGGTGGCTTGTTCATGAGTGTCTTTATTATTTTCCTGATCCTGGTGTTTCACTTTCGAAAAATCAACCTGGCCTTACTGGTTATGGGGTCGTCAACTTTAAGTATTATCGGAGCCGTGCTAGGTGTGTTGATCATGGGGCTCAACTTTGGAGTGACCTCCATATTAGGGATTGTCAGCCTGATCGGTATTCTTGTTCGAAACGGCATTATTATGCTCGATTATGCTGAAGAACTTCGACAACATGGAAAGAAAACCGCACTTGAAGCAGCATTTGAAGCAGGTAAACGGCGTATGCGCCCTATCTTCCTTACATCGATGGCTGCATCAATGGGGGTAATTCCTATGATTATCAGTAAAAGTGCCCTTTGGGCGCCTATGGGTGTCGTAATCTGCTTCGGAACAATTACATCTATGATATTTTTAGGTCTCATTCTTCCGGTGGCCTATTGGTTAATTTTCAGGAAAGTGGATAAAAACAAGAAGAAAATAACAATAGCAGAACTTCTGAGTAATTCTAAAATAAAACCGGCATTATTAACACTTGTCCTATTATTTGGCCTGACACCGGTACTTTCTGCTCAAAATCAAAATAATTATACTCTTGAACAATGTAAAACGCTGGCATTACAAAATAATGCCCAAATAAAAAATAAGGTGCTGGATGTCGAATCATCCCAACAGGTAAAAAAAGCTGCTTATACCAAGTACTTTCCACAGGTGGACGCAACCGCATTCGCCTATAAATTTACCGATCCTTTGATAAATATGGAAATGCAGGGAGGAAACCTCCCTGTTTATGATGGAAATCCGGCCAATTTACCATTGGCCACGCAATTTGCTTATTTCCCTTCAGTATCAATTCCGTTAATTGAGGAAGGCGTAATTGGAATGGCAACCGCAACACAGCCTGTTTATGCCGGACAACGAATTTCAACGGGAAACAAACTTGCTGATTTGGGGATAGAGGTTAATCAACTTCAATTAAAATCAACCGAAAAGGAGATTGCTCTTGAAACAGAGAAAAGGTATTGGCAAATTGTTTCACTGGGCGAAAAAATGAAGACCCTGGAAAATTACACCAGTCTGCTGGATACATTACATAAAGAAGTTACTGATGCTCTAAATGCCGGATTAATTACCCGGAATGACTTGTTAAAAGTTGAGCTAAAGCAAAATGAACTGCAAATGAACCGGCTAAAACTTGAGAACGGTACAATTCTGGCTAAAATGGCTTTTTGTCAGTACATCGGTGTGGTTTATGATAAAAACATCAGTTTCGCCGATAGTACAGGATTAACAGAGTCACCGGAACTTATTTACACCGATCATCAGGAAGCGCTGGTTAACCGTGAAGAATATCAATTATTACAAAAAAGTACATCTGCCGAAAAGTATCTGACCAAAATGCAGAAAGGTGAATATATGCCCCAGGTTGCGGTTGGTGTTGGTGCCATGTATCTAGATATTATGGACGATAAGGGAGCTGTTAATGGCTTAGCCTTTGGAACTGTAAAAATCCCTATTTCCGGATGGTGGGAAGCAAAATACAAGATGAAGGAACGCCAGTTTAAAGAAGAGCAGAACCGCAACATGGTAACCGACAATACTGAAAAACTTTTACTTCAGATGCAGCAGGGAAGAAATTCACTCGAAGAAGCATACCAACAAGTTCAACTGGCAGAAATTTCTATCGGTCAGGCTTCTGAAAACTTAAGGGTAACACAGGATAGCTATTCCGCAGGTATGGTTAATATCTCTGATTTACTTGATGCGCAGGCACAGTTGCAGCAATCAACCGATTTGTATGTAGACGCTTTAACTCAATTAAAACTAGCAAAAGTGAATTATCTGCAAATTACCGGGAGGTAATTTCTTTTAGCGAATAGGTTAATATATATAATACAGGATTTAAATGCAGGATATTGTGGTAAATAATCATCATATCCTGCTAAAATAAATTTAACTCTACAGTGTTGCTGAGGGATTTACTATAAAAAATTGAGAAAAAAATACAATTGTTTCCGTGCGAAAGGCTACCACATATATTGTACTAAGTTTGTGTTTATTCTTCACCATTTTTGTTTCGGCTCAAGAGGATTGCATTAATATACAGCGTCCAAAAGTGGCTGTAGTACTAAGTGGTGGCGGAGCAAAAGGTTTTGCCCACATTGGAGTTTTAAAAGTTTTGGAACAGGAAGGAATTCCAATCGATATTATAGTTGGTACCAGTATGGGAAGCCTGATTGGCGGATTTTACTCACTGGGTTCTGACAATCCATTGATTTGAATTTTTTTGAAAAACTTCATCTAATGTATGTTGCAACATATAATGTTTATACATATCTTTGTGCGAAATTCTAAATTGGATGTATGAATAATAAAAGTGTGGTTACTATAGAAATGTTTTATACACTTACTTGCCCAAATTGCAAAATATTGAAAAGAATGTTGGATGAATTAGAAATAGCTGCGAAGTCAGAATTAAATGTCCATCTTATTGATATCAAAATGAGGACATCAATTGGGTATTAAAATGTTTAGTGAGTTTTGCTTGCAATTATACCTGACAGATTTTAAACAAATTATATTTTTGTATGTTTAAACATTAAACGTTTATACATATATTTACATTAGAATTTAAGATGACCTTTTGGTGGAAACAAAAAATAGTACCATTGAAGACTAATGAACTACCCCGCTGCAAGCAGACGGGGTATCTAAAACCCACCGCACATGCTGAATACGCCCCAAGGGGCGGGGAATTGTACCCAAATGAGATTAAATATAAGAAAAATGAAAAACGAAAAATGGACAACGGCTGATATTCCTGATCTCACGGGAAAGGTAATAATTGTTACCGGAGGAAACAGCGGGTTAGGCTACGAATCGGTAAAAGCATTCGCTCAAAACGCCGCAGAAGTTATAATGGCTTGTCGCTCAGTTGAAAAGGGCGAAGTGGCAAGGGCAGAAATCATGAAAAATAAGCCAAATGGCAAAATAAAGATTATGCCGTTAGATTTGATGGATTTATCATCAGTAAGGAATTTTACCGATAAATTTAAAGAAAATTACAACCGTTTGGATGTTCTTCTGAATAATGCGGGTATCATGATTCCTCCTTACGGACTGACCAAAGACGGTTTTGAAAGCCAAATCGGGACTAACCATCTGGGACATTTTGCACTCACCGGACTGCTGAAAGACTTAATTGTAAAAACCCCAAAATCAAGGGTAGTTTCTACAAGTAGCATTGCCCATAAAAGCGGAAAGATGGGTTTTAACAATTTTATGTTTGCTAATGGCAACGGTTATACGCCCATGAAAGCATACGGGCGTTCTAAATTGGCAAACCTGCTGTTCATTTATGAACTCCAAAGGCGTTTCGAAGCAAACAACATCAACAGCATTGCCGTTGCAGCGCACCCAGGCGTATCACAAACCAACCTGATGCGATTCATCGAAGGTAAATTCTACTATCGTTTACTCAAACCGCTGTCTTCGTTTTTTCTTCAAAGTGCGGCAATGGGTGCTTTGCCCCAATTGAGAGCTGCAGTTGACCCGAATGTACAAGGCGGCGATTATTATGGCCCCAATGGTTTTAATGAAATGAAAGGTTCACCCGTAAAGGTTAAATCAATCCCTGCATCTTACAACACCGAAGATGCGAAACAACTTTGGAAATTGTCTGAAAAATTAACTGATATTAACTATAATTTTTAAAAAAATGAACACACTTACACAAGAAATGAAAGACATGATTGCCACACAGCAGTGTTTCGTTGGAACTGTAGATGCTGATGGTTATCCGAATGTTGCGCCAAAACGTTCAACCCGGGTGTTATCGGACAATTCTCTTATATTTTCAGAAGGTACTGGTGGTGCCACCTATGAAAATATTAAAAGAGGTTCAAAAGTTTCCGTGGCTGTTGTAAACAGGGATATTCTTGATGGATATAGGTTTGTTGGAGAGGCTATTTTACACGAAAGTGGAGATTTATATGAACAGTCGGCTGCCATGTCGGTAAAAATGGGAATGCCCAAACCCAGAGCAGTTGTAGTCATTAACATAGCAGAAATACACACGCTTAAGCCTGGACCCACGGCTGGTAAAAAAATTGATTAGAATTGATCATGAAATTTTAAAAATTGATAAAACAATGGAAAGTAAAATAGCCAGTGCAATCGGTATGAAGTATTCACCGGTAGCCGTTTTGTTCACTGATGATAAACCAGAAAACGCGATGCAGTTTAAAGAAGGCCGCTGGGGATGCGTGGTAACTATGTTTATCGCCGCCGCGAAAGGGCGTACTGCCATTTTCGACCGAAAAACTTTTGGCTGCCTCGGTGGTGGGGTCGGACTTGGATTTGGCAACCAGTACGTTCATTTTCCGGGAGGTATCGAGTGCTATGTTTCCACCGGGAATAAAGAATTTGCGCGTACTCCCGAAGCCGCAAACTTTCGAACTTCAACCCCGCTCGATGAAGGCGAAGGGTACTTCAAGTCACCTGAAATCGCCAAAAAGTTCGTGGATGCCTTGCCTATGACCGAAGTGCCGACAACTTACGTTGTTTATAAGCCACTGGATCAGTTGACAGAAGAAGAAACCCCTGAGGTGGTGGTCTTTCTGGCCAATGTTGAACAGTTATCAGCCCTGTCTGTCCTTGCCAACTACGAACGAGGAACCGGCCCAAGCGTGATTATGCCTTTTGGCGCAGGCTGCCATACCCTGGGGATTATTCCTTACGCCGAAGCAAAGTCTGGAGAACCTAGTGCAGTCATCGGTTTGACGGATATTTCCGCACGCCGCCATGTGGATAAAGATCTTCTTTCTTTCGCTGTGCCTTTTTCAATGTTTTTGAAGATGGAAGAAAACGTAGAGGGTAGTTTTCTGAAAAAGGAAGTCTGGATGAATTTAATGGAAAGGAACAATTAAATAAAAACAGAAATATCATGGAATCCGAATTTTATCAGCTAAAAGCTAAAAAGCCCAATGGCGAAATCCTTGAAATGAAAAGCTACAAAGGCAAAACTGTATTGATAGTCAACACAGCTACAAAATGTGGGCTTGCCCCGCAATTTGACGGTTTGGAAACATTGCATCAAAAATATAAAGACAAAGGTTTGGTTGTGTTGGGTTTTCCAAGCGCTCAGTTTTTGAACCAGGAACCCGAAACAAATGAAACCGTGGAAGAAGCTTGCAAAATCAATCACGGAGTAACCTTTCAGCTTACCGAAAAAATTGATGTAAACGGGAAGAATACACATCCGGTATTTGCTTATCTAAAAAGTAAAAAAGGAGGTTTTCTTGGAAATCGCATCAAATGGAATTTTACCAAATTTTTAATCGATAAAAATGGTACTCCGGTAAAGCGTTTTGCCCCGACCGATAAACCGGAAAAAATTGAGAAAGACATTTTGAAATTGATTAACAGTTAGAATAAAAATACATTTTGTTGCAAAATTCAATGAATGAGAAAATTAAAATTAAGCATACTCGATCAATCTGTCATCAGACCGGGCGGCAATGCCAAAGATGCTATTAATGAAACGGTTGCAACGGTTAAACTGGCCGAAGAATTGGGTTATANNATAGGATTGATTTAGGAATTGGACGCGCTCCGGGTACCGATCGGATTACCTCTTCAATCCTTAACCCTTCAAACGATTTTAGCGAGGCAAGTTATTTGCAACAGTTAGAATACATGCAACATTTTTTCAAGGATACGGCTGCCACTAAATACGGCTCGCTGCTCGCGACACCGCGAGCAACTACAATTCCATCGCAATGGATACTAAGTTCCAGTGGCAGTAGCAGTCTAATTGCCGCTAAATTTGGAATGGGACTTAGCATTGCCAAATTTATAAACGGTTTTGTCAGTCCACAAGTGGCAGAAACATACCGGAAGAATTTTAAACCATCAGCCGAAAATACTGAACCTCAGGTAATAGTTGCCGTTCAGGTAGTTTGTGCCGAAACCGAAGAAAAAGCAAACCAAATGCGTAAGTTTATTGATTTCGTTTTTGTGCAATTTGAAAAAGGCAATTTCAATGATTTTAAAGATGGAAACTTTATCAAGAATTATAGTTTCTCCCCTTTTGAACAACAAATAATAGAAAGAAATAAAGGACGCATCATTTCGGGAACGACCGATGATGTGAAAGAACAACTCATTAAATTATCAAACGATTTTGAAACCGATGAAATTATGATTACCTCCATGTCTGTTGATTATGAAGCGCGCAGAAAATCATTTGAATTGTTGGCAAATGCATTTGAGTTAAAGCATATTACATAAACATTTTATTTTTAAATAANNGTATCCGAACTTTGCTTAGGAGCCATGAGTTTTGGCGGTGATGGCTACTGGAAAGTAGTAGGTGCGTTGGATTATCCAAGCAGTAAAAAATTAGTGGATATGGCTCTTGATGCCGGCGTTAACTTTTTTGACACGGCAGATGTTTATTCACACGGTCAATCCGAAGAAATCCTTGGGAAAGCCATTAAAGAGAAACGCAATGAAATTGTGCTTGCCACCAAAGTAAGGGGTCGGATGAGCAAGGATATCAACGATGTTGGCTTGTCGCGCAAACACATCATCGATAGCTGTAACCAGAGCTTAAGACGATTGGGTACCGACTACATCGACCTTTATGTGATGCACAGTTTTGATCCGATTACCCCGCTTGAAGAAACTTTGGGAGCTTTATCGGATTTGGTTCATCAGGGAAAAGTGAGGTACATCGGCGCGAGTAATTTCACGGCATGGCAGTTGATGAAAGCATTGGCCGTATCGAAAGAAAATCATTTTGAAAAATTTGTTTCGCTGCAAGCTATTTATTCGCTTATTTCGAGAGATGTAGAATATGAATTGGTTCCTTTGCTCCGGGATCAGGGTCTGGGATTAACGCCATGGTCGCCGCTGGGAGGTGGTTTCTTGTCAGGAAAATACCGGAAAGACAAACCCATGCCCGAAGATTCCAGAAGGACCAATGAACAACAAAACTTTATCCCGATAGATTTNNAAACCGCATCAATTGGAAGACAACCTGAAAGCTACAAACTGGGAAATGAGCCCAGAGGAAGTAAGCCGATTGGATGAACTGAGCAAATTAAACCCAATTTATCCGCATTGGATGCTCCAATTTACCTATATGGACAGAACAAGTGTTGAAAATTTCTTTTAATAAATTAA